>JAFSTK010000174.1 GCA_017450535.1 Treponema sp. | reverse complement strand
TTTTTCTTTTGAAATTCAGAGAATTTTTGAATTCTTTTTCTTTTTTTTCCTCAATTTTTGAATACAAAAGCGCATGAAAACAAAAAAAACTCCGCAGGAAAACACCTACGGAGTTAAAACAAACGTCCTGGTTTCTGCCAGGGACAAATGAGGACTACACTTCCATAATCGGCTCGTCAACGGGTTTTCCGCCGGGAACCATGGGGAGTACCATTTCGTTCAGGTCGATGTGGCACTCGATTACGGCAGGCTTACGCTCGCTCACCGCGTCATCGAACGCTTTTTTGAATTCCGCTTCGGTTGTCGCCTGATAACCACGAATGCCGTACGCTTCAGCAAGTTTTGCGAAATCCGGGCCAAAATCAAGTGTGGTCTGGCTGTAACGCTGACCGTAGAACAAATTCTGCCACTGGCGCACCATACCAAGCGTGCCGTTGTTCACCACGATGATGATGACAGGCAGATTGTAGTGGCAGATGGTCGCAAGTTCGTTACAATTCATACGGAAAGAACCGTCGCCAGCGTAATGCACAACGTATTTGTTTGGGTTCGCAACCTGTGCGCCAATCGCCGCGCCTGTACCAAAGCCCATCGTTCCCAAACCACCTGACGTGATAAAGGTTCTCGGCTTTACGAACGGATAGAACTGCGCCACCCACATCTGATGCTGTCCGACTTCCGTTGTGATAATCGCGTCGTCGCCCAGTTTTTCATGCACATATTCACAGAGAACGCGCGGATGGATATTCTTTGCGGCCATCCAGCTCGGCGGAACCAGTTGTTTCCATTCGTCAATCTGCTCGTTCCATTTGCCTGCGGTCTTCTTTTCCACAGCGGGAAGCAGGCGCGCAAGCGTTTCCTTGATATTGCCGATGACAGCCGAACTTGTCTTAACATTCTTGTCGATTTCAGCAGGGTCAATATCAATATGAAGCACTTTGCTGTTCTTTGCAAAGCGTTTGGTATCACTTGTAACACGGTCGCTGAAGCGCGCGCCAACCGCAATCAACAAATCACATTTGCTTACAGCAAGGTTAGATGCCTTTGTTCCGTGCATACCAACCATACCCGTGCAAAGTTCATTTGTTGACGGGAACGCAGATTTACCCATGAGCGTAACACACACCGGAATCCGTGCCTTTTCTGCCAAGTCAAGCAATTCTTTTTCTGCGCTTGAGATGACCACACCGCCACCACAATAAATGAGCGGGCGTTCAGCGGCATTAATCAGTTCTGCGGCTGACTTGATATCTTCATCCGTCGGCTCTTCAATTTTTGCAAGACGGCGCAGACTTGCTTTCTGTAAAGCAGACGCATCTTTTGCCGTAGCGGGATCAATCGGCGTGTAGTCAATCATCGCCGCCGTAACATCCTTGGGGATATCAATCAAAACTGGACCCGGACGACCTGACTTTGCAATCAAAAATGCCTCACGTATAATAGAAGCAAGTTTTTTGGGATCACGGGCGATGTAGTTGTGCTTGGTAATCGGCATTGTAATGCCTGCAATATCAACTTCCTGGAAGCTGTCTTTTCCCAAAAGTGATGTGGGCACGTTACATGTAATTGCCACCAGCGGCACAGAATCCATGTATGCTGTAGCAATGCCGGTAACCAAATTCGTTGCGCCCGGACCGCTTGTTGCCATCACCACACCTACTTCGCCAGTAGAACGCGCATAGCCGTCAGCAGCATGTGCCGCGCCCTGCTCGTGTGCCGTCAAAATATGACGGATTCTGTCGCTGCATTTGTACAACTCATCGTACACATTCAAAATTGTTCCGCCCGGATATCCGAACACTGTGTGAACGCCCTGTTCAATCAAGCATTCCACCACTACACGTGCACCTGTTAATTTCATTTCTTTTTCTCCTCTAGAGATTTTTAATCACCGCCATGGATGGCGAAAAAAATACATTCAGATTTCAGTTTATTGAAATCTGCGCGGATTACCGAAAATACACGGACGTATTTTCGGTAATCGCCTATTCCAGAATCGCGCCTTTGTCTGCGCTAGATACCAGTTTTGCATAGCGTGCGAGATAGCCGGTCGTCACTTTGGGCGGGAGGGGCTTCCAGTTTGCCTTGCGCTTTGCCAACTCCTCGTCGCTTACTTCCAGCGTGATTTTGTAGTTATTGATATCAAGCGTGATTTTGTCGCCCTCTTCTACCAAGCCAATCGGACCGCCGACAGCCGCTTCGGGAGAACAATGTCCCAAAGACGCACCACGGGTTGCTCCTGAGAAGCGTCCGTCTGTGATGAGCGCAACCTGCTTGTCCATGCCCTGACCGGCAAGAGCCGCAGTAACGGCAAGCATCTCACGCATACCCGGACCACCCTTGGGGCCTTCGTAGCGGATAACAACCACGTCGCCGGGATTGATTTTGCGGCTCTGGACGGCTGCCATCGCATCTTCTTCGCTGTTGAACACGCGGGCAGGACCAGTGTGCTTCATCAGTTCGGGAGCGCAGGCAGAGCGTTTTACTACTGTGCCATCGGGAGCGAGGTTTCCGAACAGAATGGCGATACCGCCGTTGTCGCTGTACGGATTTTCAATCGGGCGCAAAATCTCAGGATTGCGGTTTACAACGCCCTTGATATTTTCAGCGATAGTCTTACCAGTCGCGGTAATCATATCAGTCTTGATAAGATTCTTTTTGGCAAGTTCTGCGAGAACAGCCTGTACACCACCCGCATCGTTCAGCTCACACATAAATGTGTGTCCAGCCGGAGCAAGATGGCAGAGGTTCGGTGTGCGGTTAGAAATCTCGTTCACTTCATGCAAGTCAATCTTGATGCCTGCTTCGTGTGCGATTGCAGGAACATGAAGCATTGTGTTTGAAGAGCAGCCCAACGCCATGTCTGCGGCGAGCGCATTGCGGAAATTGTCTGCCGTCATCATCTGGCGCGCAGTAATTCCTCTATTATACAGTTCCATTACCTGCATGCCAGCGTGTTTTGCAAGCGCGATGCGCGCGCCTGTTACCGCAGGAATCGTGCCGTTTCCGGGGAGACCCAAGCCAAGCACTTCGGTAAGACAGTTCATTGAGTTTGCCGTAAACATTCCAGAACATGCGCCACAACCGGGGCACGCTGAATGCTCAAGTTCTTTAAGCTGGCACTCATTGATTTTGCCGACAGCCAAACCGCCGACAGCCTCAAACATATCGGTAAGAGAAAGATTCTTGTCTGAGTACGGATTTCCTTCATCGTGTCCGGGCAAATGACCAGGCATCATCGGTCCGCCTGAGCAGAACACTGTCGGCAAGTCCAAGCGAGCCGCCGCCATGAGCATACCGGGAACAATTTTGTCGCAGTTCGGAATCATTACGAGCGCGTCAAACTGATGCGCTTTAGCCATACATTCCACGCTGTCAGCAATCAGCTCGCGGGTGACCAGGCTGTACTTCATGCCCTCGTGCCCCATCGCAATGCCGTCGCATACGCCAATCGCGGGGAATTCAATCGGAGTGCCGCCCGCCATGCGGACACCAGCTTTTACCGCTTCCGCAATTCTATCCAGTTCTGCATGACCGGGAATAATTTCATTTTTTGCGCAACATACGCCTACAAGCGGGCGTTCCAACTCTTCGTCAGTGTAACCCATCGCATAAAACAAACTGCGGTGCGGCGCGCGAGCCGTTACTTTTACCGCGTTGTCACTCTTCTTCGCCATAATGTACCTCAAGAAAAAAAATTGATAGCACAACTATAGCGAAAAAAAATGCCAAGGTCAATATCAAAATTTACTTAAATTATAATGCAGAAACTTTAGTATTTATAAATCATATGCAAAACGCCTTTGGAAGAAAAAAAGTAGGGAAAAAAGAAACCTTTCTGCGAAAGGTGGCGTTTTTCCCGAAAAAACTATTGGAAATTGGCAGGATACGCTTCTTTCAGCTTTGCATACAGGTTTCCGTAGAGGACGTCGCCGGCATAAAAGTCTTCCTCGGGTACGGCAACATCAACGGGAACGCCGGCATCAATGCACTGGTAGTTTCCAGAAGCGTCAATCGCACACATTTCTGTCGGAGCAGAAGTCTGGAACAAGGCACCGTCCGCCGTCGAGCAGTATTTTACCGTACCGCCGCCGCCGCCACTCTGCTGTCCGACAATCGGAATATGCAGCTGATACTTGCAGATTGCCGGAAAATAGTTGCCGCAGGAAAAAGACCCGCCGCTAGTCAGCACATAAAAATGGAAGCCATCCTTTTTGACCGACTCGCCAACTTTATAGAAGAACTTAGTCAAAGAACTGTCCAATTGATTTCTCATCAGAAAATAGATTTTATCCGAGGCTTCCATAAAACTCAGAGAAAGAAGGCACTGTCTCACAAAGCCACCTTCATTCCCGGACAAATCAATCACAACATTCGTCACGCCACCGTGAGAGGCAATATCGTCAAACGCCTTCTTCAAAAAGGTATAGGTGTTCGCAGCGGCAAGGTCATTCCAGTTTTCAGCACTGCCCGTCCATGAATTCAGCACCTTGGAGGAGTCTCCCTCATTAAATCCATCAAAAGCAATGACCGCCATATTCTCAACATAAAAGATTCCCTGTCCACCACCACTGGTCTTGCGGGCTTTCTGCATCGCCTCTCTTTTTTTCTCCGTCTTATCCGTGCGGGTATTCTTGTCGGTAACATATTTTGCTTCCATGTCATCAGCATACGTCGCAGGAATGGAGCTTCTGCCCCACAGGGATGGAGTGGTACACCAGGTATGTCCGCCGTCATCAATAAAAGAGAACAGCAGCTCCATAAACCCGTCATCATAGGCATCTATCGAAAGAGAACGAAGTTTTCCCGTCAGGCTGGCACCAATGTCCGTATGCAGGAAGGTTATGTTCTGCTTGCCCATCGCAGTCCGCTGGTTTTTCAGGCAGTAATTCAAGTCAAAAAGCATGCACAGGTTCCGGTAATTGTATTCTGCCAAAAGATCCGTGCGCGGTCGTCCATTGTATTTTTCATACAGCTGCCGTATGCTGGACTTCGGGCCGCTCAAATCAAATCCAAAGAAATAATTTTCGCCATTAAAGGCACAGGCTGTATTGAAAAAGAATGTATTTGCAACCACCTGAAACGGCACATAGAGTTCATCGCCAATCTGAAACATCTTGAGCCCATAGTCAGAAAGACTTATCGTCGTCCTTTCCCGTTTCTTCAACTGCACTGTGCTGGATGACTGCTCAATAGCCGGTATTTCTGCGGTAGCCTTCTCACACAGCCCCAGCGGATCTCCACCAATGCCATTGTTGATATGGCCTTTCTCTCTCACAATGCGACTAAAATCATCGCTGTATATCTTCTGATTTTTTACGTCAAAATACAGGACATCATCTTTCCATGCCACGGGATATACAGAGCCCGCATCTTCCGGGTAGTAGGTATACGAATAAAGCCCTTCCACAGTCTCAATTTTATTCCAGGTAAAGCCCCTGCCATTTACCGAAGCGATGAGTCTGGAAAGCGAATCAATGTCAAGGAAAGGAATTGATTCCCAGCCCTCAAGATATGTCGTCTTGAGCACCATATCGTTGTCATCCCACTGGAATCTTTTACCTGCATCATCGTACATATAGGAATCAATTGTCTTAGCGACGGCGGTGGCATCGGGGAAAGTGTAATAACCGAACGGAGACTGGGGGCTTACCGCCGGTACGTCATCGTCTGAATTGCTGCAGGACCAAAAAGAAAAGAGTGCCGCTACGCTCAGAATAAGCAGGACACGACCAAAAAACTTTTTCATATACATCCTCCAATAAAGGGAAAACAATTTGTTGGAAAAATTATATACTACCCAATCGCTTTTTCCAAGGAGCGAAAGCGTTTCTTGTTGTTTTTTTGAAAATGCACTGATAATATAAAAGCAAGAAGGTTCTCTTATGAAACATTTTTTTGACTATTTAGGCAGAAGAAAAACTCCCTTTGCAGCTGTTGTCGCGCTTTCATTTTTATGCGTGTTTTTTTCTTCATGCGCATCGGAAGACCAAACAAAGGAATATGTAAAAGCCGTTCAATTTTCCGCAGAAGAACGTGAGGACGGCACAAGGATGACCGTCTCCATGACGACCGAAACACAAGGTGCTGATATCTTTTACACAACAGACGGCTCATCCCCCACTCTGCAAAGTTCAAAATACACAGGCGCAATCACGTTTATGGAAAACAAAACCATAAAGGCATTCGCTGTAAAAGAAGGATTAGAAAACAGTCCGATTTCGGTGGCGACAGTTTCCATAACAGAAAAAACAATCATTATTGAAACCGACAGCGGAAGCTCTTACAACCACAAACTTGATATATCTTCAATACTGGTACGAAAATCCGCCGAAAAGAATTACATCTGGGAAAACGGCGTAAAAACAGAAAGATACAACAGATATTTTTGTCCGATTGATTTGACTAATAGTTTTACGCGGCTCCCAAAAGCTGGCGAAACGGTAAAAATCACGTGGAAAGGCACCAGCGACAAAGCAATCTCCAAAATGCAGCTTAAACTTGTAGACAACAATACAAAAACAGCGAACTGGGGCGCAGCTCTTTCAGAAACAACCGAGCTTTCAGATATCTCCGCAGACAAAGATTTTTCCATTGACTACACGTTCACCTTCACCAAAACTCCGATTGAAAAAGTCATCTTGCAGTTCATTTATATGCCGGACGTTCTTGATACGGAAGCGACTTTTAAAGTTTCCGGATTGCTTTCTTCTATTAAAAAAGATTTTTCTGTGGCTCCATCGGGCGCACCTGTCATCAATCCGCACAAGGGCTTTGTTCAGTACGCATGGAGCAGCGGATTTATCGACAATCAGTATTGGGACGCGGCACTGACATCCGGTAAAAATGAGGCGTGGGATTATTGTACCGTCGTGTATACTGGGTGCGGCTGGAGCAAAATTCAAATAGGTGAACATGAATACGACTGGAGTTTTATCGACACTCTGCTGAAGCTTTGCGCAGAAAATGGCAGGACATTAGGCTGGCGCATTTACCCGACGGACACAGGCGCAAAAAAAGCAGATGAGCCGGGAAGCGGAGAATATGTGCCGCAGTATATTTACGATAAAGGCTGCGGTTTTGTTGATGCGACAATCAAAGGAACAGAGACAAAAATCCGTGTTCCAGACTGGTCCGACCCGATTTATATTCAGGCGTGCAAGGATTTTGCCGCAGAAATGGCCAGAAGATATGACGGTGACAGTCGCGTTGAGTTCATCGACATCCGTTCTTTCGGCAACTGGGGTGAATGGCATTGCTCACAGCTTGTTGGAAGCGAAATGCCTTCTGAAGAAATCCAAAAAGATATGATTGCCTATTACAAATCAGTTTTTAAAACCACACAGCTTGTCATACCGAGTGATTGCCGGGGAGATGTTTACAAGTACGTGCTTTCACTTGGAATTGCAAAACGAGACGACGGTTTGATTCAGATTGCTGACCGCGAAAACGACTTGGTAAAATGTTATGAGGCGGGACTTCCGACAGTTGGCGAAAACTGCGATATTTACGAAAAACTTTTAAATCTAGATAATTCGGACAAGTGGCATCAGCAATGGACGCTTGAACGCTGGAAATCCGTAATCAATGTGGCGCACCTGACCTATTACGAGCTTGACCGCCAGAGCTGCGCAATGACTTTTTTTAAGGACAATGCTGAGCATGTAAAAGAGATGACCAACAAACTCGGCTACAATTTTGTAGTGACCGCCGCGCATCTTGACACGGACGAAAACTTAAAAACTCAGCTTTCTGTGACAATCAAAAACACCGGTCTTGCCCCCGCCTTTTTTGACGTAAATCTGATTGCAGAAATAATTGACCCCACCGGAAAACGAAAAGCGCAAATCGGCAGCATAAAAAAGATTAAAAAAGGAAGTTTTGCAGACGGAGACGAAAAAACGTATGTTTTTTACTCTGATTTTGCTTCAATTTGCAGCGGCGACCGCATCTGCATCGGACTCTACGAAGACCCTTCCGCCGCGGCTCCAAATGTAAAATTTGACAATAAAAACACGCTCAAAAACAACAAACTCGTGCTGGGGGAACTTTAGGAAGTTTTGCGGCGCAAAACTCGATGGCTTTTCACCGCGCGTCCATGCGCGGACAAAAAAGTTCCCTTGATGGTCGTTACTAGATTTGAACTAGTGACTTCTACCGTGTGAAGGTAGCACTCTACCACTGAGTTAAACGACCATCAAGGGAACTTGATGGAAAATACTTTACTAAAAATCGGGATTTATGTCAATCATGCTATGCAAAAAGAAAATCACATGATATAGTTTAGTGAGAAAGAAATGGAGATGATTTGAATGAAAAGACTTAAAAGTTTTTTACTTGCTGTTACGGTTTTGTCCGTCGCAGTATTTGCGGTTGCCTGCTCAAAAAAAATTGGTATGGAAAAAGTAAAACCCATAGGCACGCTCACTTTGCTGAACCTGTCGCAAGAAGAGACTGCTGAGCTTTCAAAAAAACGTGGTTTTACAGAGATTCTTTTTATTCAAGACGGCTATGGTGAAAAACCGACCGATAAAAGCGACTGGGAATATTTTCTTGCCCATAGCAAAGATTACCAAGACATTCCAATGCGCGTCATTTTCTATGACAATCTGAACAGCATGCTGATGGCTCTTGAATCTGGCGAAATCGCTGAGATGGAAGTGCCTCAGAGCGTGGGCGAATACTTGTGCGCAAACAATAAAAACCTGCTTTTGTCGATGGAATTTGACAAAACGATTACGTTGAATTCGTTCGGTCAGCATATTCTTGATTTGACCCAAAGCAGCGATTTTTCACTCATGCTTTTAAAGAAAAATGTTGCGCTCCGTGATAAATTCAACGACGCAATCAACAGCATGAGAGCTGACGGAACACTCGCAAAACTGGAAAAAGAATACGTTGAAGACGCAATCGCAGGCGCAAAACTGGAGCATGTCTCCATTAAAAAGATTCCTGGCGCACCAGTTATCAAAATTGCTGTTACGGGCGACCTTCCTCCGCTGGATTATGTCGCGCCTGACGGTACTCCTGCAGGATTCAATACGGCTGTGCTTGCAGAAATCAGCAAGAGAATTGGCATAAACATTGAGCTGGTAAACATTGATGCGGGCGCACGCTCAACGGCTCTGGCAAGCGGCATCGTAGACATAGCATTCTGGACACGAGCAAATGCGGCAACAAACATTACTATTGAAGAAGTCCACAAGGAATTAGGAAAACGCTTTAGCGAAGAAGAGATTTCTCTGCTCAAACAGATGAACGACGTTCAACAGTGGACATCATATGGCAACATCGATATTCCTGATAACACTATCATCACCGAGCCATACTACCACGACTACATCACAATTCTTACAACAACGACCGAAGTTAAACGAAAGCTTGATATATTGAAAGAAAAACTTCGGGAAAAAATCACCCGCAAGAATTAGTTCCTTGCGCAGACAATATCCTCGGTGGGGAGACGAGACCAGTCAAAGAGTTTTGTCGCCTCATCGAGAGAAATTGACTCAGCGCGATCCAAAAAGCCAGAAAGATGCATTATTTCCCCGATAATTTGGCGCGCGTCGTAATGTTCGCGTAAAAAGCCCATGTCTATGTCCTTGTCGCGCTTGGATAGTCTGCGTCCGTCCGCGCCCACAAGCAACGGCAAATGATAGAATTGAGGAGCAGAAAATCCCAATGCTTTATAGAGAAAAAGCTGCTGGTGCGTAGAAGAAAGCAAATCCCTTCCCCGTACTACTTCTGTCACACCCATGAGCGCGTCATCGGCGACAACGGCGAGCTGGTAGGAAAAATTACCGTCCGCCCGTCGCAAGATAAAATCCCCGCAGTCCGTAAGCAAATTGCACCGCTGCTCGCCGTAATGCCCGTCAGTAAAAACTGATTCCGCGTCAGGCACACGGATTCTTTTTGCGGGAGCGCGCTCACCCAAAAGCCGATTCCGCTCCACAGGCGAAAGATTTCTGCACCGTCCGGAATAGACTGGCGTTCCGTCGCTTGCATGAGGTGCGGAAGAAGCCAACAAATCTGCGCGGCGGCAAAAGCAGTCATACACAAGCCCCTGTTTTTCCAGCACGGAAAAGATTTTTTCATACACGTCATCGCGCTCAGACTGATAACAGGATTCTGGTCCCTCGTCCCATTCAAGCCCCAGCCAACGCAAATCGTCAATCAGTTGGTCTGCATACTCGCGCTTACAACGCTGCCTGTCCAAATCTTCAATACGCAACAGCCACGAACCGCCCTGCTTCCGTACAGAAAGCCATGACATGAGCGCGGCATAAATATTTCCTAAATGCATCCGTCCGCTTGGAGACGGCGCGAATCTTCCCTTTATCATCAAAAAAAGTATAGCAGAAATCAAGGTTTGTGGTATATAATAGAAATGAGAGAAAAAAGAGTCACGACGCTAATGCGGAGTTAAATAAG
>JAFSTK010000173.1 GCA_017450535.1 Treponema sp. | reverse complement strand
GTCGGCGGCATCCGTGCCGCCTTTTCGTCGCACCTGCGACGCGCTCACTTGCATCGACTCCCGCTTCGTATTTGAAAGTATAATTTCTTTAAAAACAAAAAAATCTTTCCGCTCTAGGAAAGACTTTTTTTCAGCGGTTGACGGGAGTCGAACCCGCCTCACGGGCTTGGGAAGCCTGGGTACTACCGATGTACTACAACCGCATTTTTTATACCTTACTGCAAACAGTGGAATTTTGCAACTATATGCGATATAATACAAAGTATGAAAGTCACCCCCGATTATACGGTCATTTACGACGATAAAGACATTGTTGTTCTGAACAAACGCTCAGGACTTTTAATAGCTCAAGACCGCTACGATGAAGATGCGCCACGTCTCGATTTGATTGCGCAGGAGACGTTCGGCAAATTGTTCGCCGTGCACCGCATCGACAAAGATACCAGCGGGTGCGTGATTTACGCGAAAAATGCGGACGCCCACCGTTCGCTTTCCATGCAATTTGAGAACCGTGAAGTAGAAAAAATCTATCACTGTCTGGTGAACGGGCGTCCTTTATGGGAAGAAAAACACCTTGACCTAAAACTGCTTCCTGACGGCGACCAGCGGCACCGCACCATACCAAACGCAAAATATGGAAAAGATGCGGTGACAGATTTTACGCTGCTCGGTGTGTGCGGTCCTTACAGTTGGATTGAGGCTCGGCCGCGCACGGGAAGAACACACCAAATCCGCGCGCACTTAAAAGAACTCGGCTTAGGAATTGTGTGCGACCCGCTCTACAGCGGAAACCAAAAGCCCGTGCGCCTAAGCGAAATCAAGCGCAAATGGAATGGAGACCCGGACAGCGAACGTCCTTTGCTCAGCCGTCTTGCACTCCACGCATACAAATTAACGGTTACGCATCCCGCTACAGGCGAGCGGGTCACTTTTACCGCACCCTACTCAAAAGATATGGACGCAACACGCAAGCAGCTCAAATCAATTTTTGATATTGACCCACTTGAAGAAAAAGTTTAACGATGAAAAAAATCCTCGCACTCTTCCTAACACTTTTTGCCTCATGTTCCGTGTTTGCAGTATCGATGAAAATTCCCTTTCTGCCTGCGCCAAGTGAAACAAACTGGAATCTTTCTGTTGAGCCGATATTTGGAACACGATGGGGTTTCATTGGAGAATACGTATATCTAAAAAACTGCAATTATGCGAACAATATACTGAGTCTGTTGGAATGGGAAACCAAACCGCAATTATATTATGGCGGAAGAATCAGCGGAGGTTGGCGAGGCATTAAGTTGTCAGCACAATTCACATCAACTATTCCTTGCAGAGCAGGAACTGTTAAGGACTCTGACTGGTATAATACCCGAATCAACAACACATACGCTTTTCAATATAAAACCCATTACACAGAAAGCGACTGCCAAATAGTAAATGACTCATGGGACTTTGAGATTCGTGGCGGCTATACTTTTTCATTCTGGGATTTTTTTGAGCTGACTCCATTTGCCTCTTTTTCTAAATTTCATCGAGTCTTTGACGGAAACGGGCTGTGCGGCTGGTATGCAAAAAGCAACGGCGCCTACTATTATCCGTGGTATGATGCCGATTTAAGTCACAAAACCATAACCTACAAAGACCCGGATACAACTGTCCTAGCATATGAGCGATATACCTACCTTGTATCCTTTGGTGCAACGCTGCAAGCTAATTTGCCATTTGGATTAAGCGTTGCGTTCGGCGTTGAGACGATGCCGTATCATTATATGGAGTCATTAGACAAACACACTCTGACAGGCGCTTATTATCTGGACAAAGTTAAAGGCTATTATGACATGTTTAGGTTTTCTACAATGATTGCCTATCATTTCACAGAAAATCTCTCTCTTGTTTTGAATGGAAGCGTGCTCTTTTCATCTCCTAACCAAGGAGACTCTTTCTCCAGCTATAACGAAGGAAAAACTTACAAGCAGAGTTCTGATGCCTATTCTGGAGCTAATGAAAATTACATCGATATCTGCCTCTCCTTACGATACACATTCTTGTAGTTGCCTATGAAACGCATTTTACCCTTGTTGCTGTCACTTCTAATTTCTCCCCTTTCCGCGCAGATTTTTTCGTTGCAATCGGACTGGCATGTGGCGGCAGAACCGCGGCTTGGCATAACGTTCGGAAACATGGGCGAATACTTGTACGCATCAAAATCCTACGGCTGGAAGAAAAACAGTTATCTGGAATGGGAGACAATGCCGATGGAAACAATTGGCATTGCTGTTTCTGGAAGCCGCGGTGGTCTGAATCTGCAAACATATTTTGATGCCGCCATTCCAGTGCAATGCGGAAACATGTATGACAACGACTGGAAAGATGACAACAACCCGGACTTGCAGACAACTCGTTCCGTGCATGAAAACCACGTGCAAAGCAATGTCATTACAGGCGTTTCCGTATGGTATGATTTTTCGCTGAACACACGACTCACCATTGCTCCTCTCGCAACTGCGGAATTTGCCTACCAGCATTTTAAAGCAGAAGACGGCGAGGCATGGCACGGAGAAGCATCTTACAGCTCAACAGGAGCAGATGTCTCTTGGGACAACAGCGCGGCAAAATATTACCGAAAAGGTCTGGTCGCCGACATTTCGTATCAGCGGCAAACATTATATACGTTTTTTGGCATAAAAATCGGCGTGCAAGGTTCTCCGCGCCTCAAATTTGAACTTTCGCTGCTTGCATCCCCCTTCACCTACACTTTTGCCCGCGACATCCACTACGGCTGGAATACTGAAACGCGAACACAATACAAAAAAAATTATACCGTCCAAATGCAAAATTCGAATTTCTCTCATTTCAAGGGAACGCTTTCCGCCTCTTATCGGCTGAACAAAATCATAGAATTTGGCGCGGCGGCAAGTTGTCTGTTCGGAGAAAAAGTCACTGCCGAATACTACGTAGAAGACCCTGAAACAGATAAACTGTATTTACGTTCCGACCTGCAAGGCGGTTTTTCAGTTTTTGACGTATCACTCAAACTTTCCGCAAAAGTCCATATTTTTTAATTACCGATTTTTAAAATCCGTGCTATAATGAAAGTGTCAGGTCAAACTCACTACTGGCGGGCAGAATTTTAGGGGGCGCATATGAAAAAAATCATTACCATCAGCCGAGAATATGGCTCTGGCGGACAAGTAATCGGTCAGGCTGTGGCAAAAGAACTCGGCTACGATTTTTACGACAAGGAACTCATTGATTTAGCTGCCCAAGAAAGCGGTCTTTCCCCTGATTTTATCGCGAAAAATGAGCAGAACCTGTCTTCCGCATGGCTGTACAATCTACTGGTGGGCACAAGTTATGCGGGTGTCTCCACAGGCGCGGCCGGACACACCATGGCGACACATGCGCCCGTCATGCCGCTTGCTGACCAAGTGTTTAATGCCCAGCGCAAAACAATCCTGACTCTGGCAAAAAAATCTCCCTGCGTGATTGTCGGACGATGTGCGGACTACATTCTCTCCACGTCAGAAGAAATTGACCAGAGCGAGCTGCTGAACATATTTGTGTATGCGGACATGGATGACAAGATTCGCCGTGCCATCGAGCAGTACAATGTGCCCGAAAAAGAAGCCAAGAAATTTATCTTGCAGTCAAACAAACGCCGCGCAAACCACTACAACACTTTCACCGAAAATATCTGGGGCGACCGCAAAAACTACGATTTGCTTGTAAACAGCTCCACATTAGGTCTGGAAGAGACTGCGAAACTTATCGTACAGCTCGCGCAGAAGGCGTAGCAGAGGGCAATTTTATCCGCACCAGTTGAATGCGCCGTTGCGCCTGCAACTCAATTTTGTACACCACTTCGTCCACTTTTATCACTTCGCCTGTCTCCGGGAGCGCGTCAAATTGTTCCATGAGCCAGCCGCCAAGCGTGTCGTAATCCTCGCTGTCCAAATCCATGTGCAAAAGTTCATTCACATCTGTCAGGCGCAAATCACCAGGAATGATAAATTCTGTAGGCGAAAGTGCCTGAATGCGTTTGGCGGGCAGCGGTTCTTTTGTGGGATGCTCAACAACCATGCCGCCGAACACCGCGCGCAAAATGTCGTCCATCGTCACGATGCCCGCATTGCTTCCCGTCTCATCCACAGCGACGGCAAAATTCACCTGCTCCGTCTTGAATTTTTGCAAAAGCTCAAGCGCGGTCAATGTTTCTGGCACGAACAATGCGGGTCTCATGCTGCGCTTCACAAAAGTCTTGCTCTCACGGTTGCGTGTGGTCAAAAGCACATTCTTGTAGTAAAGCATGCCCACTACGTTTGAAAAATCGCCGTCGCACACAGGAAGCCGAGAATAGCCCGTCGCCGCAAAAATTTTTACCACTTCACTATAAGGCGCATCAATCGGCACAAACTGCACGCGGCTCCGGTGACGCATGATGTCGTGAATATGAAGGTCAGTAAATTCAAAAATGCGGTAAAGCATTCGTTTTTCGCTGTGTTCAAGCGTGCCTTCTGTCTCACCTACGCTAATCAGAGATTTCAGTTCTTCTTCGGTAATCACTTCTTTTTCGTAGTGCAAGAAATGATTGATAACAAACGTAATGCCTTCAGTCAGTTTGGTAAAAATCCAGACCACTGGCATGAAAATCTTTTGCAGCATAATCAACGGGCGCGAATTTAAACTCGCAACACCCACCGGGTTTACCGCCGCCACCGTCTTGGGAACAATCTCACCAAAAATAATCAGCACAAATACCATGATAAGCGTGGCATACGTCGTGCCCTGCTGACCGAGCAAATTGATTGCCACCGTCGCGCCCAAACCAGATGCCAGCGATGTGACAAAATTGATGCCAATCAGCACGAGCGAGAGAAGGCGGTTCATGTCGCTTTTGAGGTAGGCAATGCGTTTTGCCGGAGTGTTCTTTGCGAGAGGAGACTCTTTTTTGAGCATCTGACGGAGCGTTATTTTGGAGACTGAAAGATATGCCGTCTCAGACGAGGCAAAAAATGCCACAAACAAAACCAAAATTGCGGTCAGCACAATCGGAAGCACGAGGGAAATTAAAATTTGCATCATTTTGCGCCCCCGTTTTCGCGGACACAATGCAAGCCTGCAACCCGCAGACCGTCCATTTTGGTGACTATAAATCTATATCCGTTCGATTTGAGCACTTCGCCCACCGTGGGAATACGACCCAATTTTTCACATACAAAACCCGCCACCGTCTCACTGTCGCCCGTTCCCAGACGAATGTGCAAGATTTCCTCAAAATCTTTAAGTCGTGCTGACCCAGAAATGAAAAAGTCATCGAGATTATCAATCTGAATGTCGGTGGCGTGTCCGCTCTGCTGAAAATCATCTGCCACGTTTCCAAAAATCTGGCGGGCGATGTCCTCTGTAGTCAGAATGCCGTCTGTGCCGCTGTATTCGTCAATGACAATCGCAAAACTCTGGTTGTCTTTATGCAGCATCTCCTGAATAGCGGACATTTTTGTGCTTCCCACGATGAACAGCGGCTTTCGCATTACCTTTGCCACCGTAAAATCAGTGCGGTCACCTTCGTAAAACAACATGTCTTTTACGTACAGCACACCGATAACATCATCAATATCATCTTTTATCACAGGAAAACGGGAAAGTCGTGTGCGCTCGCTCAACTGAACAATATCACGGTAACTCATATCGGGATTGACTGATATGACCCGCTTTCTCGGTATCATGATATCCGTCGCCTCCAAATCCGTAAATTTAAAGACGCGGCTCATCATTGTTTTTTCGCCCAGTTCCAGAACGCCCTCTTCGCCACCCACATCGATAAAAGTCTTGATTTCTTCCTCTGTAAAGGACACTTTTTTTGACTGCGTGTTGATGCCAAAAATGCGCAGGATTCCACGGGAAATTGCCGTAAACACCACGACAAAAGGTTTGAGCAAATAAGAAAGGAGTGTGATAAATCCACTCACTGCAAAAGCGAACGGTTCTGGGTGGCGCGTGGTGACAATCTTCGGCGTAATTTCACCGAACACCAACAGCAACAGCGTCGCCACCGTAGTAGAAAGACTCAAGCCCGCCGGTCCGAACAGACGCAATGCGAGCGCGGTGAGCAGAACAGACAAGGCGACATTCACCACTTCGTTCGCCACCAAAAGCATATTCAAAAGCTCTTCTTTTCGGTCGAGCAATTTGCCTACGCGGGTCGCCCGTTTGTCGCCTTTTTCACGCAAGAAATGCACGCGGAGTTTGTTCAGCGAAAGGAATGCGCTTTCCGACGCGGAAAAAACACAGGAAAGCACAACACAAACTGCCGCGGCTAGTAGAACCAATATAAACGATTCAGACGGAGGTTCAGAACCCATTACTGCTCCACTTTAGTATCAGATTCTGACTTGGTTTCAGTTTCGCCTTCAACTGGAGTATCGACGTTGCCTTCAATTGTTACGTCTTCATTCATCTGCTCAGTCTCAGCAATACGTTCGTCCACAATGCGAATCATATTCTGAATGTCGCCTGCAATATCGCTTTCTGGATCAGCGTCATATGCTTTCTGAATATAGTCGCGCACTCTTTTGTAATCTGTTGAGCCAGTTCCGCCCAAATAATAACCGGCGTAATAGTACATCCGCTGTTTTTGCTCGGAGGAAATCAATTTGTTCTCTGCGGCAGTTTCAAAAACCTTAATCATTTTTTCTACGTCGTTTTCCAAAGCCGCATCTGTCGCATCAGCCTGAGCAAGCTCAATCACATATTTTCCCGCAATGCCGCTATCATTTTTCGGGTCGAGTTTGAGCACTTCTTTCGCCAAAGGAGCAAGTTGATACGCAAAGCGGCGGTCAGTCATATTGAACAAATCGTCAATTGCGCTCACCTTCTCCAAATTGGTGCCCTGCGTTGTCTTTGCCAATGTCTCTTCAAATTGTGTGATTTCTGCTTCATGCGATGCGATTTCTGCTTCAAAACCTTCAATAGAAGTGAGCGTGTCATCAAACACCAACTGCGTGATAACATAGCCTTCTTTTGAAGTGAGATAAATGGTCGGGCTCATCTGCACGGAGAAGTAAGTGGCAGTGTCCATGTTTTCTGTCAGCTTTTGTTTCGCTTCTTTTGCAGCCTTTTTTTCTGCGGAAGAAGCATTTTCATCCACTTCAGTCTCATTATACTTGCTTTCAGAAAAATCCAAATTGACCAGCACATATTTTTCTGTCGCAAAATCAACGAATTCGGATTTGAACAACAGATTTTCTTTCAGCTGTGCGCTCAAATTGTCCTGGTCATCTGCGCTGAAAAACAAAATAATCTTCTTGTTCTCTTTCTGCGCGGCAATTTTTCCGTCATTAAAACTGTCCAACCATTTGGTCGAATCAATTTTCTTACCGCCGCAAGAAATCAAACTGAAAACGGACAATGCCGCAACTGCAAAAAATATAATCTTTTTCATTTTTTTTCTATTCTCCTAGTTAAAGTAGCGGACACCTGCCGCAAAAATGTTCTGACAGCTGTTGCCGTCGGGGTTGGTCGCCGGGTCAAAAGCGATGTTCTTAATCAAGTCGATGCTTGAGCCGCCTTTGCCGTTGCCCATTGTGCGCTCGTTGTGCCCCATCTTGCCCAAAACGTGACCGTTGGGACTGGTGAGACCTTCGATTGCAAATGCTGAGCCATTTGGATTATCCGGCTCTGAGATTGCGGGAACACCATGCTCATCACAATACTGCGTAAAGACCTGTCCTCTTTCAAACAATTCTTTTGCAAGCGCATCCGAGATGAGAATACGACCTTCGCCGTGGCTCACCGGAATGTAATGCGGGCGGGCATCCAACACGCTTGCGTCCAATGCCCACGGACTTGTCGCGCTCACCAGGCGAGTACGTACCACACGGCTGATGTGGCGATGAATTGTGTTGTATGAAAGTGTCGGCATTTCAGCTGACGGCGGCAAAATCTTTCCGTAAGGAACAAGACCTGTCTTAATCAACGCCTGGAATCCGTTACAGATACCCAGAATCAATCCCTTGCGGTCTTCAAGCAATGCCGTCACCGCATCCGCAACACGCTGTTCACGGATGACGTTTGCGATAAATTTTCCAGAGCCGTCAGGTTCATCGCCCGCACTGAATCCGCCAGCAAATGCAAGAATCTGCGCTTCGTTGATTTCATTCTGCAAGCCAATCAGCGATTCTTCCAGAGCCTTAGGCGTATTGTTGCGGAACACAAAAATCTTCGCGTCCGCGCCATTCAAAGTAAATGCGCGCGCCATATCGTATTCGCAGTTTGTGCCGGGGAACACAGGAATAATCACGCGCGGTCTTGCCTTGCTTGCGTCTGCCACGGTGAATGTCTTGCGCGCTTCTGCCACAGACGAATGCTCTTCCTTGGCAAAATCGGGAAACGGCTCCTGCTCTTTTGCACCGCTCACCGGCGGGAACACTTTTGCGAGCTTGCTTTCCCAAGCCTGTTCCAACTCATCCAACGGAATGTCGGTCACAGGAAGCGGATTCAAGCCGCTCATCGCCACAGAGATAACTGGTGCAGCCTGTGTGTTTCCGATGCGGACAACCGTTGTGTTCACGAACGCAGGATTGTTGTCAAACTGCGGGTCTTCGGTCTCCACGATGATTGAACCGTAGAGCGGTGTGAACAAGTCGGCAATCGTATTGTTTACGTTGCGATGGAATCCCAGTGCCGTCGCACTTGAAGGAATTGCCGTAAGCTGGCAGCCGATTTTGCTTCCGAATGCCATCTTGGTGACGGCTTCTGCAATACCACCCGCGCCCACGGGGTACATCGCCTTGATTATTCCAGTTTTGTTCAGCTCGTACAAAGCGTCGCTGTTTTTCTTGAAGGTGCCAAAATCAGGGGCAAGCATGTCGGTATACGGTGTCATCACCAGATACAGATGGTCGCCACCTTTTTTGAATGAACCAGAATTGACGTTCTTTGCGGTGTCGTGAGTGACAGCGAATGAAACGAGCGTGTGAGGAACATTCAAATTCTCAAATGTGCCGCTCATGCTGTCCTTGCCGCCGATTGACGCACAGCCCATCGCATTCTGAGCATCCACTGAACCGAGCAATGCGCTCGCAGGATAGCCCCAAGCCTTGTCGTTGCTTGTGCGTCCAAAAAATTCCTGGAATGAGAAGCGGCTGGTCGTCGCCTTTCCGCCAACACAGGTAATTTTTGCCAGAGAAGAAAGCACCGCTGTCTGTGCGCCATGCCACGGAGACCATTCCGCCACGCGCGGGTCGTAGCCGTAACTCATCATGCTGACCGTGTTTGTCTCGCGCGGATACAGAACCGGCACCTTTGCCACCATCGCGGCTTCGGGTGTGCCCTGATATTTTCCGCCGAACGGGAACAGCACTGTGCTCGCACCGATTGAGCCGTCAAAGCGTTCTTCCAATCCGCGCTGGCTACAACAAGCCAAATCGCTGATGTTCGCCACAAATGCGTCGTGAATCTGCTGCTCGGTAGGCTTTTCGCTCGCGCTCTCGCCAGTTGCGCTGGCACAGCTGCCCAATTTTTCTGCGACACTTGCAAGCGGTTTTACAAGCGGACTTTCCGGCTGCGGAGCGGGGCTTTCGATTCGTGCGACAGCCTCATGCTTTGCGCCGGCAGCGTCCAAAAATGCGCGGTCAATATCAACAATAACTTTGCCGCGCCACTTCATTACCAATTTGTTTGTATCGGTGACGGTAGCCACAACGACGGCGTTCAGATTTTCTTTGCTACATTCTGCAATAAATGCGTCCACGTCGTCTTTGCGCACTACAACTGCCATGCGTTCCTGACTTTCAGAAATGGCGAGTTCCGTACCGTTCAAGCCTTCATATTTTTTGGGAACAGCGTCCAAGTTGATGTCCAATCCCGGAGCCAATTCGCCAACAGCGACGGACACACCGCCCGCGCCAAAGTCATTTGAACGGCGAATCATTTTGCTTACCGTCGGATTTCTGAACAGACGCTGAATCTTGCGTTCCTCAACGGCATTACCCTTCTGAACTTCAGCAGCCGCCGTGGTGACAGATTTTTCAGTATGTGCTTTTGAAGAGCCAGTCGCACCGCCAATACCATCGCGTCCAGTACCACCGCCCAAAAGAATAATGATGTCGCCCGCTTCGGGAGTCTCACGCATAACGGTGTCGTAGGGAGAAGCCGCAATGACCGCACCCAATTCCATGCGCTTTGCCACAAAGCCGGGGTGATAGCATTCAACAACCTGACCTGTGGTCAAGCCAATCTGGTTTCCGTATGAAGAAAAGCCTTGCGCGGCTTCGCGACAGAGTTTAATCTGCGGCAATTTTCCGTGCATGGTCGCGCTCATCGGAACAGTCGGGTCTGCCGCGCCAGTAATGCGCATTGACTGATATACCCAGCTGCGTCCAGAAAGCGGGTCACGGATTGCGCCGCCAATACAAGTTGCCGCGCCACCAAACGGTTCGATTTCCGTGGGGTGGTTATGCGTCTCGTTCTTAAACTGCAAGAGCCAGCGTTCAGTCTCTTCTTTGCCCTCAGGAAGCGCGTTTCCGTCTTTGTCGGTCGTATAATGCACGTCGATAAAAATAGAGCAGGCATTGTTTTCTTCGCTCACTTCCAAATCGTCGAGCTTACCATGTTTGCGCAAATATTTTCCGCCAATCGTCGCCATATCCATGAGCGTAAGCGGCTTGTCCTTGCGATTTGCATAGATGTCCGTGTGCATCGCCTTGTATTCATCCAAACTTTCCTTGAACAACTTGGCATACGGACCTTTTTCAATCTTGATGTTCTTGAGAATCGTATTGAATGTGGTGTGGCGGCAATGGTCAGACCAGTAAGTGTCGAGTACGCGGATTTCAGTTTCGGTGGGGTCGCGTTTGATGCCCTTAAAATAACCCTGCAAAAATTTGATGTCGGCATAATCCATCGCCAGCCCCATCTTTTCGCGATAGGCTTCCAATTTTCCTTTGCCCCAGCCGATAAAGCCATCCACCACCGGAATGTCGCCCGGCTCGTCAGTTTTCAGTTCAAGTGTCTGAGGAAGCGTGCCGTCAGTCAGACGTGAATCCACCGGGTTAATCAGATAGTGCTGAACTTTTTCCACATCGTCCGCAGTCACTCTGCCAATTAAAATCACGACCTTTGCACAGCGCACACGCGGAGGCTTTGTCCCCACCTTCACGCTGTTTTTTACCGCCTCGCGCAACAAGGTCAGACATTGCTCCGCGCTGTCGGCTCTCTGGTCATACTGTCCCGGTAAATATTCCCAGATGATTGCTGTCTCGTCCTCTTTGAGGGTGAGCGGCGGATAAAGAACTGTATCGCTCTGCGGCTCACTGAAAATGCGTTCTGCCGCAAGCTTTGCCACTTCGTCGGAAGTGTTTTCAATATCGTAACGATTCAAATAGCGGACACCCGTAACGTCCGAAATTCCCAAAAAACCAGTTATCTCCGAATAGATGCGCTTGGCTTCACTTTCAAAGCCATTCTTGCGCTCAACATAAATACGAAACATTATTCTATTATAATGAACAATTGCGTGTGTTTCAATGCGTTTCCCCCGTCCCACAAGGGTATGCGGTATGAGTAAGAATTCTTCTTGATTTCCTGTCCTATCGTTGTCAGACAGGTTTGAGTGTGTTAAAATAAATTTTATACCCATTTATATCGGAGAATATTATGAAAAGTAAATTTTTAGTTTTGGTCTCAATTTGTCTTTTTTTAGGATTTCTTGTTTCCTGTAGTGACATCATTACAAACGCAACTCCAGCAGCAGGAAGCAAAGCCGAGGTCTCTTTTACGCTAAACGATACAGCACGTACGATTATGCCTTCCCGCCTAACAGCTTCTGAAATAACGGAAATTGTATTGACAGCGAAAAAAGATGGAGACGTCTACACATTTCCCGATACCGAAGACACCAAAATCTCTTGGAGCGCAGATGCCCAAAAGTCCGCGCTTGACGTGATGCAGGAAGCAAAGGTAACGATTGATTTTGGAACCTATGATTTTTCTCTTGATATTTATGTAGGAAACCCTGACAGCACAATTCTTGCGCAAAAAGCAACGCTCTCTACAACCGTCACTTCCACAACACAGACACTTGCATTCGGCGAAGCAAAAAACTGCAAAGAAACGGGCGATGTGGAAGTGACACTCACTTTCGCTTCTAACGCGCGCATAGGCAGAGTAAAAGCAGGCTTGTTTAAAGATATACAATGCGCAACTCCTTTGACCTATACCCTTGCTGAAACCGATACGGAACTTTCATGCGATTTGGAAATAATTTCTATTGAAGACGGAAAAACTGAAGGCCTAAAGAAAGCCGTATACCGCAAATCCGATATTCCGAACGGCACATATTATATCAAGTTCAGCGTGCATGATATCGAAACAGACGCTGATGGCAACGAAATTGAAACCCAGCTGAACACGATAATGGATGTCCTTAAAGTGAAAGGTTACATAACCACTGGAGAATGCACACTTTCTGCCGTCAATACGATTTATTCTATTGAATATAAGTTGGGCGGAGGTTCATGGGCAGACAATTTTGCCCCGACAGAAAAACGCAATGCAAACACCGGCATCCTGCTCCCGACAAAAACTGATTTGACTGTACCAGAAGGATGTGTTTTTGCAGGCTGGTATGAAGTAGATGAAAAAGGAGCCCCCACAGACACTGACGAAAACGGCAATCCTGTCATTCTCACAAAAATTGGTACGGGCACAGATACGGCAAAAGACTATTTGTTGAGCGCATTGTGGAAAGCAAAACCAGCTTTTGACGCTTCTATTATCGTAAACACAAGCGATATCGATGCAAACTATGAGCAGAACAATGCGACACTCACCTTTACCGTAACGCCACCAGACAATGATGCAACATATTCTTATCAGTGGACTGTTGACGGCGCAGAAAAAGAACCAACGACCAGTGCAGAATTTACCGTTGACGGAAGCACTTGGGCAACCGGTATGTACGACATCTCGCTTGTGGTAACAGAAACAAAAACTGATTCAGAGTCTGGTGAAACAAAGACAAAATACTACTCTTATACTGCGCAGATTAACTGGACACGGTTGTACACTATCCTATTCGACATAACCGGCGCACCTGAAGGAACCAATGTTCCTGTTAGTCAGTACATCGAAGAAAACGGAACCGTAGCTACGCCTAAAGACAGCGATGGCAATGAGATTACCCCAACCTACGGCTGGTACACGAACTCAAACTTCTCAAATGCATTTGACTTAACCGAAACAGTAACAAAGAGCATGACGCTCTACGGTTGCTGGGATTTGAATGGCAATATTTATGTAAGCGAGAACGGCACTGACGACGACGGACGCGGAACGGCAGGAAACCCGCTTGCGACGATTGCGAGTGCACTTGCTTTGATGACGGATTCAAACACCGATTACACGATTTACATTGACGGTACAATTTCTGGCGAGCAGAAAATTCAGTCTCCATCAGCATTGGCAAAATCAATCACGCTCACAGGCAAAAATGGTCCTGACAGCAGAAATGAGCCGCAAGATGCCCTCTATGGCGGATTCAAGGCAGAATCATCGGGAAGAACGCTTACTGTCAACACAACTGTTCCTGTAATCATCGAAAATCTTAAGATTACGGGCGGCTACCTCACTGATTCAGGAAGTTTTGGCGGCGGTCTTTCTGTTGCTTCTGGCGCAGATGTCACGCTTACAGGATATACCCAAATTACAGGCAATACGGCAACTCGTGGTGGCGGCGTTGATGTTGACGGCACACTGACTATGAAAGACTCAGCTTTAATTTCTGGTAACACGGCAACAGCTCTCTACGGAGGCGGTGCGTATGTCGGCTCTAACGGCGTTCTTGATATGCAGGCTGGAGAAATCTTTGGCAACGACATAAGCGGCACTCCATCTGACGGAGAGGAAAAACAAGGCTACGGCGTGTATGTCTGCGGTTCAAGCGGCAAACTTAAAATAGGTGGTTCTGCGGTTATTGGAAATGACGATGACACAGTGCCGAACGATGTCTATCTTGCAAGCGGAACAAAAATCATTATTACCTCTGAACTCATGGGCGGTGTTACAACGGCTACAATCACACCGTCATCTTATAGTACAACTACGCAGTGGATTGAAGCGGATGTTGACGACAACGGAAATCCTGTGGTTGACCTTGCTACTGAATGCACTTCATTTGCGGTAACGCCACAGACTATTACAGACAGTGCAACGGGCACAACAAGAACAATAAACTGGCGAATTACTGAAACAGGCTACCTGCAACAATATGTTGATACAGCGGATATTGTAAGTCAGATTTCTAAAATGACAGAAAGTGGTACGGTAACGGTTACAGGTTTTATGCAATCAGGAGATTTGTCTACAATCGTCACTGCAATGAAAGAGAAATGCCCGGAGTATACATCAAATCCTGATGTTCTGATTAAACTTGATTTATCGAACGCGACTGGTTTGACCAAAATTAGTGGCGAATTCGCTGATGTATGGAATATCAGAGAACTCGTTTTGCCTGAAGGTCTTACAACAATAAAAGGAATTGGAAGAGCAGACAGTCTTGCAACATTGAACATTCCTTCAACTGTTACTACTATTGGTGAACTTGCTTTCTACCGTAGTCATGCAAATCTTACGCTTGATGAAGGAAACACCACTTTTGTTATTAAAAACAATGCCTTGTACACGAAAGACGAAAAAACGCTTGTGGCTTATGCAAAAAAATTCCTTGAAAGCGATACAGAGCCAAGCGGTACATGTGAGGTTCTTGCAACTACAGAAGAAATCCTGCCGGGTGCATTTAGTGCAGCAGATAATTTAAAGACATTGACCTTTGCTGAAGGTTCAGTATTAAAAAAAATCGGTAACCAAGCATTTGATTATTGTACAGGTCTTGAATCTGTCGTACTTCCTGACAGCGTAGATGAATTAGGCGATGGCGTATTCCAGTATGCGCAGGTTACTTCGATTGTTCTGTCTAAAAACATAACGGCAATTCCTGCAAGTACATTCTCTAACAATGACTTTACTTCGATTGTTATTCCTGACGGGGTGACGAGCATAGGCAGAGAGGCTTTCTGGGCTTGTAGAAGTCTTCAGGCGATAACACTTCCTGCTTCATTGGAATCGATTGACACAAATGCATTCGGAAGCTGTGACGCACTTACCACTGTAAATTACAAAGGCACGGCGGAGCAGAAAGAATCGATGACGATAAACGATACGACTATCAGCGAATTGGAGTGGGTGGGTGTGTGATTATAAAATTCCTGTAGCATTGAAGAGAGGACAGTTTTTCTCTGCTTCTTGCGCAAGACAGCAGCGGAATGTTCTCTGATTTGGATTTCGTGACTATTGATGTAAGAGACTTTGATGTAAGCCAGGTTACAGATATGACAAATATGTTCAGTGGCTGTAGCAACCTTACGACGATTTACGCAAAAAGGAGACTTAAATATGAAAAAAATTATATTGAAGCTGGCTTCTGCGGCTTTGGTTGTGCTACTTTTGTCGTGTGGAAACGAATTGCATGAGTCAAGCGAGATGTCTTCTGACGGTAAAGCTTATCTTGTCATTGGCTCGGCGGATGTAGCGCGTACTATCATGCCAAGCGAAGATGATGTTAAAGCGGAAAATCTCACTAATTTGGTGCTAAAAGGCACTCCCAGTGGTGGAACCGAAACGGAACTTGCCACAGCGGAAACATATGATGCTTTAACCGAACTACAAATTGAACTTTTGCCAGGAACATGGTCTTTCACGCTCACGGCGAAACTGAACGGGATAGATTTTTGCAGCACTGTTGAAAAAGAAATTCAAATGGGCGCAGTCAATTCAATCTCCTTCTCTATGAAAGCGGCGGAAGATTTTGCTGGCTTTGGCGGCATAGACATTACGCTCTCTTTCAAAGACTCAAAAAAGAATGTCTCGCAAGTAAAAGCAACGCTCTCTCAATTGGACGGCACGGAAGTGGAAACCAAAGAAATCTCGGAAGATGACTTTTCTGCTGTTCTCCCAGAGGGCGCAGATCCCGCTGACCCTGACACAACGACGGACACTTATACTGTCTCATACAGTCGTTCTGCTTCTGACAAAGAAAAGCGTCTTAGCAGCGGGACTTATCGCATTGTGTTCGATTTTTACACGGACGGCATAACTGAGCCAATCAATTCGCTTCCCTACTACGTGCGCATCGATTCTGGCTTTACGTCAAAACTTTTGGAAGCTGAGCCTGTTTCGCTGAATGACGTATACACTATTGAATACAATAAGGACGGTGGCTCACTTGCGGATGCAAACGCAAAAGAAGTCACTAAATACTTCCGCAAGAGCGAGACGATTACGCTTCCTGAGCTGGTCAAAGACAAATGTTCCTTTGCCGGCTGGTACACTGACGAAGCCTTTACTAAAAAAATAACTGAGATTCCAACGGGCAGCACGGGCAACTTTACGCTGTTCGCAAAATGGCAGGCAATTCTTCTTCCGTTTAGCGTGACGATTGAGTCGTTGGACAATTCGGCGGTTGATTTCACTTTTGATGAAGAGAATCTTAAATATACGGCTGAAAACAAATATGCGTATTACACATGGATTGTGGACGGTGAGACAGTTCTTTCTGGCGAAGACGAGACGGTTTATGCTGTAGACGCAAAAACGCTTTCTGGCGGTCAGCACAATATGACGCTCACGGTAAAGACAACTGCGGGCGAATTCTTATCTGCTACTTCAGTCTTTACTATTACAAGCCGCGCAACTGGAATAACGGTTACGTTGGGAACAATAGAAAGCGACGACGGAAAGATTAGCATTGTGGAAAAAGACAATACTCTTTCAGCAAGCATTAAAGACCCATCTATTACGGCTTTAACTTATGCATGGCAAATCGGTGCGGAAGAGCCAATAGAGGGAGAATCTATCAAAATTCCCGCGTCTCTTGAAGCTGGTATTTATGATGTAACGCTTGTAGTAACAACTGCTGATGATGTGTTTACCGCAAAGACGACAGTTACTATTACAGAAAATGAATAAAAAGGAGATTGCTTATGAAAAAGTTATCTGCAGCATTTTTAGGCTTACTGGTCGTAGTATTTTCAGCGTGTAACGACCTTGATTCCAACGATACAGTTGTGAACGCAAACGGCAAAGCTTACCTTTCCTTAACAGTAAATAAAATCGGCTCAGTCAGAGTTATTTCACCGACAAACTTAACAAAAGAAGATATTACAAAGGCGGAACTTCTGTACAAGCCGTCTGGCAATAGCACTGCGGAGCAGACTGTCTTAAAAACATGGACGGCACTCAGTGTAATGGAAACCGAGAATACTCTTGTCATCAATCCGGGAACGTATGACTTTACGCTCAATTTGTACGCAAAGCAGATAATAAATGACGAAGAAAAAGAAATGCTGGCCCAAATCGGCACGCTCACCCAAGAAGTCGTTGAGGGCACAAATGTCCTCGCTTTTACCACAGCGTACAACCCTCAAGGTTCCGGCGCGCTTTCTATTACAGCGCAAATTCCGTCGAATTCAAAAGTCTCTTCCGTAGAAGCAGGACTTTTTTCCGTGACGAATAAAGGTCTGATTGGAGATGCACTGGAATCTTTCTCTCCTGAACCAATAACTGTTTCTGATGATACCGTTACTTACGAAAAAGACTCTGTCCCCGCAGGAAAATACTGGCTGCAGTTCAAAATGTATCAAGATGGTGTGACTGACCCAGTTTATGATTGGCAAGACATTGTAAAAATCGCTTCCGCATGTACAACAAAAAAAGAAGATGTAATAATTTCAGCCGTAAACACAGTATATAGTATCACCTATGTCATTCAAAAAGATGGCGAAGATGTCACCTACACTTGGGCAGACGGCTACACGCCTCCAACAAAACGCAACGCAAATACCGGCGTAATTCTTCCCGACGGAGACTACATTACGTTTACAGGTGACTATGCGAACTATATTTTCTTGGGTTGGTTTATTTCGTCTGACTTTACAGAGGATTCAGAAATTGAAGGAATCGGAACAGGGCCGGTCATGGCAAAAGATATTACGCTTTACGGAAAAATTGTTCCGCCGGCACCCGTTTCTGGCTCTGTCACCACGGATAACCGGGCAGTAAACATCTCAATAAGCGACACAACACTTTATCTGAACTCTACAATTAGATTTAGCGCAAAAGATGCGGATAACAACGATTTGATAAACGGCGTCACATATAATGCAGAGCTTTTGTATCAGGGAAAAAATGTGAATACTCTCGGCGATGAGGTTTATTATTACGTGAATCCTGAGTACGGCAAGTTGACCATGAATCAGGCAAATCCGCTTCCAAAAGAAGGTACATATCAGCTCTACGTAACAATGAGTCAACCAGTAAACAACTCAAACGCAAACATCGTAACGAGCAGCCAGACGTTTGACGTGACGTTCAAAAAAGAATTGGGAACCCCTGAAACGTCAGTCGTTTTGTATAACTATGATTACAACGATGGCTATTCATTCTATTTGGTTGATTCTTCTAAAGTAGAATATGAACAGCTCAAGGATGCTACGATGCAAACCTCTAGCTCAAAGACAACCTTTGACATATATGGTAATTTCTACTGTCTTTATAATGATAGTTCTTATGCAAAATTAAAATCCAATAATCCTGCCTTTGAGGAAAAAACATTGGGTGAACTTTCTGATCAACTTGGTAGATATTCCTGCGACTTTGTAATCGACATGGCTAATAATAAGGCTTATGCGTGGTCAGGGAAATATACTTCTTACTTCACACTTTATAGATATCCAAAACTCTTTACAACAGGTGAAACCGAAGCAGAAACGATTACCTTTACTACATCTGGCTTTAACCTAAATAATATTGCCATATACAACGATATTTTGTATGCAGTTGGATCAGAAGAATCTTCGCCGTATGACACAAAAATAATCACCTATAATATTTCCAATATTGAGGCAGGTGCTACAGTTTCTGCGGAAAGTGCAATCTCAACATATAATCTGACTACGAAATTTTCTAAAGACTCTGGCGGTATATTTACTTCCAATTGGACTATTACCGATGTGTATGCGTTGGAAGACGCTCTGTATCTGCTCGTGCATGAGTGTTCGTTCTTATATAACGACTCTTATAAAACCACTGAAGTATGGTCAAATACAGAAAAAAATATCTATAACCGCGGTGCTGTCGTAAAATATGTGGCACCTGTAAATGGAAATACCGAAGCCCTCTCTCATATCGGATTAAAAACGGATATGGCTTATGAAGACACAAGTATTTCCCAATTGTATCTGTATACTAGCAATTATGGTCCGTTCCTAGCGAGTGATTTTGAATCGGCTCTAGTATTAACAATAGATGGTAACCATATAATTAATAGCGATACTGAATTATTGTGTAATAAATACTTCCCGAATATCTATACTATTTCTGACGTTACAGATATGAATTTTGCTTCGCCTGCAAAATTCATTGCCATTAAACCAAAGCGACTTGTCATTGCGGACGATGGTCTTGCGTTCTATTCTGATGCAGATGGATTATCATACAAGAATATTGACCGTGTCATCACAATCGATTTGGAACAATTTGTCATCGAAAATGTTCAGCCAACCACTGCCCACTTCTCTGAACAAGAAGGAAGTTATCTGCGGTCGGATATTTCAACCCGGACGATAAGCAATGAGAACGGCGGATATTACGATGCCGATACTGTCGGATACTATTACAACGGAAGTGAGGCTAAATTCATAAAGTCAACTATTGGAAATGAAACATTATATTTAGCTATCAGAAATAGTGACAACGAGTAGAAAAGGAGAGCGAATGAGTCGCATCTCCGTCTGCATTCCAGTGTATGATACTGAGCAATACCTTGCACAATGTTTGCGCTCGGTTTACACACAAGATTTTGCGGATTTTGAGGTGGTGGTCGTAAGTGATGCGAGTCCAGGGAGGGACGAAAAAGGGCGCTCTGCAAAAAAGATTGTAAAGATTGCCCAAAAAGAGGCTGATTCGTACAGAAAAGCGCAAAATCTTCCGCCGGTGAAGATTCGCTTTGTAGAGCACCGCGAAAACCGTGGCTGCGTGGAAGTGCGGCGGACGCTGGTGTATGAGTCAAAAGGAACGTACATCGCAATGATAGACAGCGATGACGAATATATAGATGGGGCGCTCAGCACATTGTATGCGGCCGCCCTTGAAAAAGATGCTGACGTTGTGCATGGAATGTTTGTTTCCGGCGAATATGACGGGAACGGCGTTTTTCATGCCACGAAAGAAACAAAGTGCGGCAGAATTTTTCTGGGCACAAAGGAAGGACTAAACATTGCGCGCGCATGGTCTGCGGGACTTCTCAGCGGAAATGTGTGCGGCAAGTTAATTCTTCGGAGCGTATTTGAAAAGGCGTTTGCGGAAATTCCGTATACCGAATGCAACATGGCGGACGATCTTTTGATTTTCTTCTTTGTTAGCATAAATGCCCGGCGATACGTTGGAATAGAAAACAAGGTGTACCGCTACCGAATAAACAGCGGCATGAGCTCGGATCGAAAAATCGATACGCTCAAAAAGTGGAAGTTGATTTGCACATCATCAAGTGTATTTGCAATCATTTCCGCCTGGATAAAGGAGCACGACTCTGTCACTGAGGAAAATCAGTCCGAGCCGCTCCTGTCCGAAACAGACCTGGACCATTTGGGACGGGTCACGCTCTCATACCTTGCATCCAATGTGCGGCAACTGCATTATTCTGTAATTCCAGAGCTGCAGGATGAAGCGCGGCAGATGCTCGGTGAGTATTGGGGTGAAAGTTTTGTTCAGAAAGTCGTCCATGCGTTGGGCGAATTGGAGGAAATATGAAAAACGTAATGAAGATGTCTGGCTTGGCGATTACAGTAATTTTGCTTGCTTTTCTTGCGGGTTGTTCTGATTTGCAGGATAATAAAACTGCGGTCACATCCGCAACTGCTTGTACCGTGAGCGGCAACGTCTTTGTTGGAAGTCAGAGCGGAGCAACGACAAGCGCACTACTCTCCCCTGCGGAAAATCCCAGCGCGCGCACCGCAACAAGTTCACTTTCTACTACCTCTTTAACATTCAGAACATATGCATTTAAAGGAACTGGCATAGAGTTGAATCAGTCAGAAGTCGTAAATGGCATTTTTGATGCTGCTAATATGACGTATTCGATTAGTCTCCCAACGTATGGCGCTTGGACGGTTTTCGTCGCTTCTTCTGACAGCACTCTTAAAGGCTTCACTGAAGTATTCGTTAGCGAAGAGTATGATGCGCTTCCCAACAAAGACATTGCTTTGCAGCCGAACTTTAGCACTGATGAGACTCAATTGGGTTCAATCGAACTTTCTATTAAAGATGAATCTGAAAAACTGAGCAAAGTGACATACAGCGGAACAGTTTTTTCTACCAGTTCTGGAAACATCAATTCGTTGCAACAAACAAAATCAGTTTCTTTCACTAGCGGAACAGCCACAATTGCGTTGGATGACGTAAAGCCAAATTCTTACGAAGTGACTTTCTTATTTGAGGATTCAAAAGGCAATGTACTTTACAAATGCAAAGAGGCGGTCAATGTTTTTGGCGGGTTCAAAACAGACACATGGTTTGGCGAAGGAAAGCATATCACAAAAAATCAGCAGACCAATCTGTATGAGTTTGTAATTACCGACGAACTGATTTCTGCTTACGGAACGGAGATTGTACCGAATACAACCTTAAGTCAAGCATATGCATGTGCCGTTGATAACAGTGGTAATGAGTATTATCTGGATGCTGCAGATTCAAAGAAAGTCATTAAGTCGACTAAAAGCAGTGATTGGTCAATAACAACAGCTGCTCCTGATACAAATAGTTATAACAACAAGTATTTGATTGCAGTAGACCGCGCAACAGATACATTGTGGTTTTATGCGCTTTATGATTCAACAATGCACTTCTACGGGTACAAAAATATCAGTACAACAACGCCAACTGAACCAGATTATAATTATATTGCTACCGCTTTCCATAAAGATACGACAGGAAATTCAGAAATTACGCTATCAGTATTTGATGTTTACGATGGGGTGTTCTATGTCGCAGGAAAGTCTGGTAATAGTTCTGGGTATTTAGTCTGTGTAAAACCTGAGGAATGTTTTGACGAGGGTTCCGATACTAACTTTACCAGTAGAGGCTCAATCGATTTAAAACTTCCTGAAGCAGGTTTGACCAATTATCCGAGCATAAACGATATTCTTTATCAAGACGGTAATGTGTATCTGCTGGTTTCTGAGTTGAATACCAGCATAGATGAAAATATTCCGGGGGATGTTTCTTACTGTTTTATCAGTCGTGGTGCAGTTATCCGTGTGAACCTGTGGAATAAGTCTGTTTCTGCGCCAATGGGCCTTGTAACAACCCCGATAGATACATCTGCTGGTTACATGTATGCCTACTATAGTTCACAGGATGGGCATTTCTTCACTTCAAATACTTATACAGAGGAAAATTGGCTCAAGGTAAGCTGCAGCAGCACAAACATGAATTCTTATATTTCGGGTCAGACAATTGCCCAAACCTTGCCGAAACTCTATGCTCCTTCTAGTGCTGAAGACAAAACCGCTTTCTTTGGTCCGCAAAAATTCATTGCAGTAAAACCGAAAAAACTGGTAATTGGTGATGGTGGATTGGCATTCTTTACTGATGATAACAACGGTTACCGCTATAAAAATGCAAACCGAGACGTAGAAGTTGACTTAGAGTCATTTGCGATTACTGATGCAACATCATCAGGTACACAGTATAGTTCCTATATTGGCGATTTGGTCGGTAGCGGTTTCACATCAATTCAATCGCTGGGGCTTAGTGGAAGTGTGTATATATCTAATGGTTCATCATGGTCGAACTCTTCTACAGAAAATATTGCAATCGGTATTCCATCCAAAAACTAGTAAAGTATCGTTACAAACTGTGCGGGGCATAAAATAATCCAATCGCCCCGCTTATCAGTTTGTACATAAAAGTATTTTTTTGTGTAAATTTCTTTATTAGCACATTGTTATCGATTATTTTACGTGTTATAATTATAGGTGAGATTTTGTTTAAAAAGGAGGCATGATAAAAAGTACATCCGTGTACTTTTTATCATGTGCAGATTTTGCCGTTGGCAAAACTGCGATTTCGTGCCTCCTGCACGACCGCTAACGCGGAGTTTATAAGGAGATGTTTATGAAAAAGATTTTTTCTATTATATCTGTTACGCTCTTTACTCTCGGCTTGGTAACCGGCATTTCTTCTTGTGCTGGTGACGCAGATAATTCAGGTTCTGTCTCGTTTGTGCTCAGCAAAGAGCTTGTTCACGCAGCCTCAGAGGCAAGACTCCTCCGCTCCGATATCCAATGCTTGTCTTTTGCGGAAAAAAACACTGATGGTCCAGGAATCCTATTCGACCAAGAAAGCGAAAGCGAATATTATAGTGTTACCTGTTCTCTTTCCGGAGATTTCTCAGACTCTCCAAAATCTCAGTCTGAAAAGTTCTCCATGGCAGAGTGGGAAACATTGGCAAATACAGGCTCCAAACAAATCACTTTTGATGAGATTCCTGTCGGTTCAACAGTAACGGCAAAAATTGATATCTCTTTAATTATGTATGACCGGACATTCAAACTGATTACCGGTACATCTGATTCAAAGACAATCGAAGCCGGTAATAATTCCATCACTTTGACCGCCCATGGTCTTGCCGCATACAATTTATATATGCAAAAAACAGACCAAAGCGGTAACGTTCTTCCAATCTCCTCTCCAAAATCTGTTGTGCTTTATGCGCTTGAAACAGACTCAGATAACGGAAAAATTATAGCAAATTATGTTAAAAACGGCGTCGAAAATAATGCGTATTCAATTTACAATACAATAACAAAGTGCACTCCACTTGCAACATACACAAGTCTTGACTCGTCTATTTTTTCAGACAGCTACGAACTTACAAAAGGCAAACAAATTTACTTCTTCTCTCTCGTAACAGACAGCGAAGACAATCTTTATTTCGGATATTCTTATGATATGTATCCTACCGAAACCGATAAAGCTGCTTCTGTTACAATCGAAACAGCATCTATTGGTTATGCTTATATATATCTTACGGCAATAAAACCAGATTCTAGCGAACAAGAAATTTCCGGCGCATTCTTCCCCAGCTCATATAGCGATGAAAGAGACCATGTTGTCGCATGGTATGCCAGCAAAAATATCTCTTCAGATGAGACAAAGATTTTTGCGCTGTATCTGTTTGAAAATGGCAATTTTATCGCAACAAAACGAACGATAAAAGATTCTAGCGAGACACGCGAAATTGAAATGGCCGGCTCTTACAAACTTGACACGGCAAATGACTATACCAACAACACTGGCATAGGAAATGTGTCTATTGGAGGAAAAACGCAGTCTTATGCTATCACAATTACAGATGGTCTGTTCGTTGTAAAAGATGTAGATACAACATGGAAAAAGCAGAGCGGCTCTGTGCCCGAAGCAAGCGAAGAGACAACACCTGTCTCAGAATTACTCACGCTAAAACTTTGCTATCGCTTCCAGAAAGAAAAAGATAGCACCGTGTATGTAGCAAATGATAAATTCCCTGATACGACGTTGACTATTGCCAATCTGGATGATGGTTCATATCGGCAGGCAATCTATCAAATACAACTGGCAATTATACAGGCTGGCTATAAGATGAGTTCCGAAAAAGAGTCAGATGATGACCCTGTCGAACAAGACGACGGCACGTATGCATTGACTTTCTACTACGATATTGCAGATCTTTCAGAGATATTCACTGCAACAAGTACAAAAGCGGTAGATTCTGCTGGTTCGAGCGATAAGTATAATCAGACCGGCTTTAAATTCACTGTATATGATAATCTTTCTTATATCATAAAGTATTCAGATGCGAGCGGTTCTGTAAAAGATGTAATTGTCTCAAAAGGTATATATGATGCAGGTGAAAAGGAAGGCAGTCTTATAATCACTGAAACCGCATATCTTGCTGACTGGGATAGCATTTCATCTGGAAAATTAACAAGTGTCACGTCTCCACAGGAAAAGAATGTCTCTATTTTTGAAGGCGCCTTTACTTTGAAGAGCACAAACGGTCTGTCGGTTACATTTGTTCTCGACGGAGAATCAACTTCTTCCGGCATCACCGTAACGCTTGACAAAACAACATTCACCGATGAAGGCAAGAATATCACTGTTACTATTACGAAAGATGATGAAAAAGGCTCTGTTACGCTCAGAGCTTCATCTGAAAGCGATATTTTAATTACTTCCTACATATGGTGGATTGAAGGAACCCCGTATGAAGGCGCTAATGAATATGTTATCACTGCGGAACAGCTCAAAGAGTTTGAGCCGGGCAACAAAAATGTCACGCTGGTAGTTACGATTAACGGCGAGACTTATTCTGTCACATCTAGTTTTACAATTACAAAGTAGTAAAAAATAAAATGCCCCGTTGTAACTGATGGTTGCGGGGCATATTTTCATCCACGATTTTAAAACGAGGATAAAAATATGAGACATAAGTTTCTTTTTACTGCAACCATCGCTTCCCTTTTGGGATTATCTGTTTCTTGTAACAACATTGTAACAGACAAAAATCAAACGATGGTAGCAGAAAACAAAGCTATGGTCTCTCTTTCGACGGGTGAAACTGCACGAACGATTATACCTACGAACTTGACGGAAGAAGATGTAATTAAGGTCGAGCTCACCGCTCAACAACTTGGGGCGGACGAAAAGTATAGCGCCTATATTTTTTCTGACGGGGCGACTTCTATCGTTTGGAACGCTGAGACGCAGGCAGGAATCACCAAAAATGCGCTCACCGTACTGAAAAACGATACTATTCTGCTTGACTACGGAACATACAACTTCACGCTTAAATTTTTCACAGGAGCAGAAGACACAAGGCTGTCACAACAAGCAACGCTTTCCGATTTTAATGTTGATTTCAGCACAAAGGCAATTGATTTTGGAACGGCAGTTTATACTGATGAAGGTGATGTGACCATAACGCTTACGTGGGCGGCGGATTCTGACAACACAAACAGAATCGGCTCAATTCAAACAAAACTGTACAAAGCAGAAGAAAATGGCTCAATCGGCAACGAGATAACATCTCCTGCAATAACGACAACTGAGCCTGCATCATCAGCAGACAGCGATGGCAATAAAACGTATTCAACGATTTCTTCTGCAAGGGCGGTTCCAAACGGAACGTACTATATCAAATTCCAGATTATAGATACGGACAACACAACCGTTCTTAACACAATCACCGATATCATAAAGGTTCATGGCTACAAAACAGAAAAGACCATTTCGCTTGACCTTGCGCAAATAAATCTGCTGTATAATGTGACTTACAATCCAAATGGCGGCACATGGTCAGACAGCACCAAAGAGTCAAAAACTTTGCGCCGGAATGCATACAAATCGCTCATCCTTCCCACAAAGGACGACATCACGATTGAAAACAGCGTGTTCGCCGGATGGTATGAAAAAGATTCTGATGGAAATCCAGTTTTGGACAAAAAAGGAAACATCGCGACAATCACCACTATCAGCGCAACATCCGACGCAATCAACACGGCAAAAGACTACACGTTGTATGCGCTGTGGAAAGCAAAGTCAGCTCTTGATATTACCATCACCGTGAACACAAGCGACATCACGGTGACAAAAGAAGTCTCAGATACGACCATCACATTTACCGCGGACGAAGCTTACGAAAGCTACGTATGGAAAATAGATGGTCAGGCTCAGACAACCGAAACACCACATATTCTACTTCTTGACGTAAGCGACTGGACAACCGGTGTGTATGAAGTCGAGCTCATAGCAACAAAAACAAATGCAGAAAAGACGACAACCGAGTATTACTCATACACTGCACAAATAGTAAGGTAAAAGAAACATCTATAAAGAGGAGATGAGAATTATGAAAAAAAAAGTTTTAAGTTTGATTGCTCTAGGAGCACTTACTTTGCTATGGTCATGTAGCAATGGTTTTGAAGAGAGGGTTGGACAAGTTCATTCTTCTGACGGCAAGACATATCTAGTTATTGATTCGGCATCTGTTGCGTCACGAAGTGTAAATCCCGGTGAATCTGATACTGACACAAGCAAACTCACCGATTTTGTACTGAAAGGCACGCCTGAAAATGGCTCAGAAACTGAACTTGCCACGACTAACTCGCTTGTTGAGCTGAAAGAGAAACAGATTGAGATTATTACGGGAAACTGGTCTTTTACGCTCACGGCAAAACTTTACGGAATTGACTTTTCTGGCACGACAACGGCTGAAATAAAAGTTGGCGAGATTAACACGATTTCATTTGAACTGAAATCAGTCCAGACATATGGCGGCATAAACATAACGGTTGTTTTTGACGCTGACCCCAATTTGACAGAAGTTGTTGCAACGCTCAAAAATCCTGACAAGTCAAGCATAACCGGCATTGAACCGATAACGGTAGAAAAAGCAGATTTCACTGAAATCAAAGATGACAATGATGTGGTAACCGGGTATTCTGTCGTCTACAGCCGACTTGCTTCAGACGAAAATGAACGCCTCGCGAGCGGAAGCTACTATCTTGTCTTCGATTTTTACGCAGAAGGAACGACGGATCCGATAAACTCTATTCCGTATGTGGTGAACATTGCGGACGGAATTACGACGACATATTCACAGACGGTAAAACTCAACGAGACATACACCATTACCTACTTCCTTGACGGCAGCGAGCTTGAGTCTGCGGAGACACGCCCCGAAAAATATTCCCGCAAGAGCGAGGCAGTCACGCTTCCAACCATGTCAAAAGAAGACTATGCTTTTGCGGGTTGGTACACAGACAATGAATTCACCTCGCCGATTACTGAAATTCCTACGGGCAGCACGGGCAACATTAAACTTTATGCCTGCTTTATCAATTCCATTATTGTAAATGCAGAGGGCACGGCTGATGCCAATGTCGCTGCGGGGGAAGCGGTTGATTCAATCACAACGGCTTTGGGAAAGATTCAATCCTATGCTACGGTTATTGACTGGACAATTTTGATTGACGGCAAGGTAGAAGGAACAACCACACTTGGACTTCAAGATATGTATGCGACGAGCCTGACGATTATGGGTGCGCATAAAAATACAGATGAGAACTATACGGACATTTTGGATGGCGGCTCTGTGTTTGCGGAGACCCAGGCTGGGGCTACGATAAAGGGTTCTATCTTTACCATTTATAACTCTTGTGTTCCTATTACTATAAAAAATTTAAAGATTACGCACGGCAATTCAAGCAGAGGCTATGGCGGTGCATTTGATACTAACGGAACGGTCACGCTTGATGATGGCACTTGGATTACGGACAATCACACCTATTATGACGGTGGTGCAATCATGAATACGGATAATGCTACGCTTACTATAAAGGCTGGGGTTCGCATTGACAATAACTCCGCAAGTGATTCTGGAGGCGCTATCCGTAACGCTGGAACACTTATTATCGAAGGCGGAGAAATTATGGATAATACTTCTGGCCGTGCGGTTATTCAGCAAGAAGGTACCATGATTATAAAAGGCTCTCCAATTTTTGGTGAGGGACAAAATATTGGTCTGGCAGCTTATTATCCATTCACTGCATATTGGGTTACTGTTGATGGAGAACTTGATTCAAATATTCCTGTGATAACAATAGCACCGGGAAGCTTTACCGACTACAAGGGAAAAGT
>JAFSTK010000172.1 GCA_017450535.1 Treponema sp. | reverse complement strand
GTAAAATGAAAAAGACTGTGTTTTTTGCGTTGGCGGCACTTGTGCTTGCTGCTACAGGCTGTTCAAAAAAGTCAGCTGATGTGCTGACGGTTGGTGCGACTCCGGAGCCTCATGCCGCAATGCTTAATCTGATTGTAGATGATTTGGCAAAAGAAGGCGTGACGTTGAAGGTTGTTGAGTTTACAGATTACGTGACTCCCAACGAGGCTGTTGAGAATGGTCAGATTGATGCGAATTTCTTCCAGCATATTCCGTATCTTGAAAGCTTCAATTCTGAGCGTGGCTATCATCTGACAAACGCAGGTGGTGTGCATGTGGAGCCTTTGGCTTTGTACTCACACAAATATAAAGCGGCAAAGGATATTCCGACTGGCGCAAAAATTGCGATTCCGAATGACCCCACCAATGAGGGACGCGCTTTGCTTCTTTTGCAGGCTGCTGGTTACATCACGCTGAATCCGTTGGCTGGTCTTACTGCTGTTCCTAGTGACATTCTTGATAACAAGAAAAATCTTAAGTTTGCTGAGATTGAGGCTGCAAGTCTTCCGCGCGTTTTGGACGATGTGGATGCCGCAATCATCAATGGAAACTATGCGCTGCCTGCTGGTCTGACTGCCACAAAAGATGGTCTGATTGTTGAGGGTGCTGATTCTCCTTATGTGAACATTATTGCGGTAAAGGCTGGTCGTGAGAATGATGCGGCTATTCAGAAACTTGTAAAAGCAATCAGAAGTCAGAAAATTAAGGACTACATCGCTGAGCATTATCCGAACGGCGAAGTCGTCGCAGTATTTTAATAAGCGTCCATCGAATAGGTGAGCGTTACTTCCTTGCCTAAAATATCGGTTGCCACAATGGAGATTACGTTGTGGCCTTTAGGCAGGGAAATGTCTGCTAAAAGCTGGCGGTTCAAGTCGGGGTAGAGCAGAGTTACGGGGTAGTTTTTATTGCCGTTTGTGCAAAGCCGTCCGTTCCGTTCCGTCAGCATGTCATAGGAGATTGTTTCCACCGCGGCTCCGTTGATAAAAATAGTGGTGCGGTACGGCATTGCAATTTCCTGCCGTTTTCGGTACAGATAATAGGTGCCGGACGGAAATCGTTTGTTAATTCCCAGCGTATATTCATTTCCTTTTCGACTTACTGCAGTCACATTTTGTATGGTCAATTCAAGTTCTTTTCCGACGCGCGGCATAAGCACTCTTGGATTGATAAAAACTTGATTTTTTGTATCGACTACCTGAAATTCCAGATTTGCCTGTCCTTGTTGCCAGCCGGTGTTTCCGCAGACGCCAAAAATTGTGCCCGTTTTAACGGTGTCCAGTGCATATCGCTGTCTCTGGCTCTCACGGTCAAGGTTTGCGTAGACTGTTTGTAGGTCGTCTTTGTGCGCGACAATCAGGGCGTTTCCGAGTGTGCTTTCAAACAGTTCGCTTTCTTCGGAATGTTCGGAGATGACACCGATGACTTTGCCGTTGTCTGCGGCTTTGATTTCTTCGCTGTCGGTAAAGATGAGCGAGGCGTTGATGGTTCCGCCCCTGATTTGGCCGAAATATGAATAAAAAGAATCGGACTGGATTGCGTTCTGTGGCCAGTCGAATGCGAATGTCGCGCTTGCAGTCAAAATAAAGAGTGCTGTGGCTGAAATAGTCAGTATTTTTTTCATAGCTTTTTGCCTCATGCTTTTACTTGTACATTATCTGGATTTTAGATATTTCATTGTCTCTGCCGATAAAAAGGCTTTCATCTTTTACGGCGATGCAGGCTGTGTTCGCTTCAAAACTGAATGAGCCGGCTGCTGTAGCAAATGGTTCCACAACGAGCACAGTGTAGCGTTTTTTGTCGCGGCTCAGCACAAAGACTGTGTTGTTTGCCGTTGACTCTTGAATAGAAAGTATGTGGCCCGCTGTCTTGATTTTTTTGCTCTTACCGGTTTTGCAATCGACGATGCCGAGTCCGTCTGCGCTGTCATAGTATACGGTGCTTTCATTTTTGCTGAATTTTACCAGCTTTTGGCGCGTGGTCTCTTTGTTGAGATATTCATGATGAATGATTTCCGTGTGCTTCCCTGATTTTTTTGCGATGATAAAACGCTGCTCGTTCTGTCCGGTGATACATGCGATGAGATTTCCAGAAGCAGACAAAGCCGCGCCCAATACGATGGGGTATTCGCTTCCGCCCGGTTTGAATGTTTGGTCAATTTTTCCTTCCGCGGTAAAAGAAATGATGCTTCCGTCTGTGTAACCGGCTACACATCCTGCAGGAGATGATGAAAATGCAGTGATAGGCGCATAGTTTTCATAGCACCACTGAATGTCACCAGTCTCGCTGATTTTCGCAAAGGATGCTCCCCCTGGCAAAAACAGATATCGATTGTCTCCCATAAAAAATGGAAATCCCGTGCGGGAAATCTCGCCGCTTTTTGTGCCGTCTGGAGAAAAAAACGGAATCTTTTTGTCATTGGTTCCGTACAGCGCATATGCGTGCTCAGAAATGGCTGCCTTGTACGGGAAAGTTGCGATGTTCAGTATGTCGCCGTCTTTGGTAAAATATCCCAGCGTCTGTCCCAGTTTGAACGGAATGGCTTCTGCGAATTGTTCGCTTGCGTTTTCCGTGGATTTTTTTTGCGTTACCTTTGTGGCATCGATTGTCCATTGGGGTGAAAATTGCAGTTCCCGTTCAAGCGGACGGGCAGCGAGTATGATATATGCGATTGAAAGCGAGATACACAACGGAATCAGAAAATTTCTTTTTTTCTTCATAGAATTCTATGATATACTATAGAAAAAGACTGGTCAATGACGGGATAAATCAAAACGTCTTTGTTTCGCTTATCCCGGCAGCAGCACGCTGCGGTCTTGGCTTTTTTGCCATCCGTAGTGACCATGTTATGGAGGACAGCACATGACTAAGGACAAATTGTTAGAGTTGTTTCGGGCGGCGGTAAAAGCGTCGGAGTTTTCGTATTCGCCGTATTCGCATTTTCCGGTGGGGGCGGCTATTCTGACGGACGACGGCTCTGTGGTGACGGGAGCAAATATTGAGAATCGTTCCTACGGACTGACTAATTGTGCGGAAAGAACGGCTGCATTTAAGGCGGTGAGCGAAGGAAAGTTGTCGTTCAAGGCGATTGCGATTGCCGCGCCAAAAGCTGATTATCCTGTTGGACCATGCGGTGCGTGTCGTCAAGTTCTCACTGAATTCGCAGGAAACGATACGCCGGTCATCTTTGGCTCAAAAGAAGAAAATGTCGTTGTGCATACTTTGGGCGAATTATATCCGTTTGACAGTCTGCATGAACTTGCGTCGGAAAAGTGAAAAAATAGTGCGGAATTTGTGTATTTTTGTGAAAAGTTTTGAAATCGTTTGCAAATGTTGCTAACTCTTGACAAATGAATGTAATATGTGCAAAATGAAAGTACGTATTCTAAAAACGGGAGAAAGCAATGGGTGATGATATTCTCACTATTGAAGAAGTAGCAAAATATTTGCGCGTTTCAGAACGCACGGTATATGATTGGGCGCAGAAGGGCGAGATTCCTTCAGGTAAAATTGGCACGGTCTGGCGCTTTAAGCGGTCTGAGATTGAAAAATGGGTGAACGAGCGTCTTTCGTCAAATTCAAAGGCTGATGACGCAAATACTTCGGTTCGCGTTCGCAATATCCTTTCTCCGGATCGTATTGTGTTTATCAATCATACGACAAAACATGATGCGCTTGTTGAGTTGGCGACAAATCTTGCCACTGCGCCTCAGGTAAAAGATGAAAAAGAGTTGGTGTCCGGCATTTTGCAGCGCGAAGAGCTGATGTCTACGGCTGTTGGTCGTGGCATTGCAATTCCTCATGTGCGCTTGTCATCTGTTACGGATTTGGTAATGAGTGTGGGTATCTGTAAGAACGACATCATTGATTTTCAGCCGGTGGACGATGTTCCGGTTCGCCTGTTGATTATGATTGCCGCTGCTCACAATCAGCATACCTACTATTTGCAGACGCTCAGTTATTTCAGCTCAAAACTGAAGAACAAAGAGTTGAGAGATGCGTTGATTGCCTCTGCTTCAGCGATGGACGCATTTAATCTGCTGTTGAAAGAGTAGTTTATTGAAAAACGGCATTTTTTACGCCGTAAGCGTGGGACCGGGTGGCTCTGAATTGATGACTTTGCAGGCTGCTCGTGTCCTTAACGATTGCCCCGTTATTTGTTTTCCTGAAACCAATTCTTCATCTGGCTCAAAACATCATATCGCTTATGATGCGGTGGCTGGTGCGGTTTCTCTATCTGAAAAAATCAAACATTTTTTTTCAATCCCCATGACTCGTGACCGTCAAAAAATCTTTGCCGCATATGAACAAGTTGTCAGTGTTTGCGCTGAACACATGCGTGGCGGGAAAGATGTGGCGTTCGTGACGATTGGCGACGTGTCATTGTATTCGACGGCGGCAAAAATTGCTGAGATGGTACGTGAGCAAGGTTTTTGCGTAAAGTTTGTGGCTGGTGTGAATGCGTTTAGTGCCGCCGCCTCTGCAAGTCTTGTCTCCCTTACTGACCGAGATGAGCCTGTGTCGATTATTCCTGCGGATGCGTTTTATATAGAAGAAAAACTTGAATCAGCTTTACGTGCGGACGGAACTAAGATACTGATGAAACTGGGGCGGCACCTCAGCGAAATTATTGCGCTGGTGGATGAGTGCGGTTTGCTTGAGAGGGCGACGCTTGTGCAGAAAGTGAGCCTGCCTGATGAACGGATCGTGCGTGGAGCGGCTTTGCGCGTGCTTGACGATGACGTTTGGGCAGACTCATATCTTTCGGTGATAATTGTGCAGGGGAAAGCGGAATGATTTATTTTGTTGGTGCGGGAAGCGGAGCCGCAGATTTGATTACAGTGCGCGGAATGCGGCTTTTGGAGCAGGCAGATGTGGTCGTGTGGGCGGGAAGCCTTGTGAACGGTGAACTGCTTTCGTATTGTAAGCCGACATGCGAGATTCACGATAGCGCGCGCCTCACATTGGAAGAGACGGACGCGATTTTGCAAAAAGCTTCTCGCGAAGGAAAAAATTGTGTGCGCTTACATACGGGCGACCCTGCGATTTACGGCGCAATCCGCGAGCAGATGGAGCTTTTGGACAAGGCAGGAATTTCTTACGAGGTTGTTCCCGGTGTGTCGAGCATGTTTGCCGCCGCCGCCTCGCTCAAAAAAGAATTTACTGTGCCGGGCGTGAGCCAGACCGTGATTGTAAGCCGCATGGAAGGAAGAACACCTGTTCCTGAGCGCGAAAAAATCCGTTCACTCAGCGCACACGGCGCAACGATGGTATTGTTTTTGAGTAGCGGAATGATTCCCGATTTAGTGCGCGAACTTTTGGCTGGCGGCGCATACACAAAGGATACGCCATGCGCGGTCGTCTACAAAGCGAGTTGGGCTGACGAAAAAATTGTGCGCGGCTCCCTTTCTGACATCGCGGAAAAAGCGGCGGAGGCTGGTATCGCAAAGACCGCGCTCGTGCTTGTGGGGGATTTTCTTGGCGACCGATATGAAATGAGCCGTCTTTATGATAAACATTTTTCTACTGAGTATCGAAAGGGAAACACGGACGCACAGCTCACCGAAGGTGTGCAAATTAATCATTTCCTCTATGCGCACGAGCGTAGCGAGTATGGACACGGATTGACACGGATGGGGCACGGATTGTTTGGAGATGCGTGCGGATTTGTGGGGAGTGGGCGTGATGAAGATTTGTGTGCATCTGGGGGCAACAGTGTCATAACGCTGGATTTTGATAGTGTTTCGCTTGTTTGTTTTAGTGAAAAAGGGGCGGGGGTTGCGGAAAAAATTGCGGACGGAATTAGATTGTCTTTAGAAAAAAACTCACCTTCTTTGACCGATGAATCTGTTACGGTTTTCCGGTGTTTTGGTGAAAGGCATTCTGGGCTGCATGAGTTTTGTGAGGAACAGTTTGCGCATGCACATGGCGGAAAGCGGACGCTCATTGTTTTTGTGGGAGCGTGCGGGATTGCGGTTCGTGGAATTGCGCCCTTTGTGCAGAGCAAAGCGACAGACCCGGCCGTGGTGAGCGTGGACGAAGTCGGACAATTTGTGATTCCCCTTTTGAGCGGACATTTGGGTGGCGCAAACGATGCAGCCCGTGCGATTTCCTCCTTGCTTGGCGCGATTCCTGTGGTGACGACGGCGACCGATGTGCGCGGCGCATGGGCGATTGACTCATGGGCAAAGGCGCACGATTGGAAGATTCCCGATTTGCAGGCAGCGAAAAAAATCAGCGCGGCAGTGCTCGCCGGAAAAAAAGTGCTGGTGCTGGGAATAGGGTGCAAGCGTGGAACTGACAGCCGCGCTCTCTCTGATTTTGTGCGCGCCGTCTGTGCGGAAAACTGTCTGCCGCTCTCGCTGGTCGGTATGGTGGCGAGCATTGATATAAAAAAAGATGAGCGCGCGCTTACGGATATTGCCGCGGAACTTTGCGTGCCCTTTGTCACATTTACAGCGGATGAATTGAACGCGGCGGACGCAGGCGAATCTTGTTTTTCTTCTTCGGATTTTGTGCGCGACACGACGGGAACGGACTGTGTGTGCGAGCGTGCGGCAGTGCGTGCGGTTGAGACGACTGCGGACTGGCTTTTGGTACGAAAAGTTGCGCGCGACGGGATGACGGTTGCCGTAGTGGTGTCTGCGTGATACAATCTTAGTATGACAACACTCTTCCTCATCGGCATCGGCGGCGGAAACGCTGACGGCATGACACAAGCGGCGCGCATGGCAATTGAGCGCGCGGACATTATCGCAGGCTACACGACCTACACGGATTTGGTCGCGCCGCTTTTCCCGGACAAAGAAATTTATGCCACCGGCATGATGAAAGAAGCCGAGCGGTGTGAGCATGCGTTGCACCTTGCGGCAGAGGGAAAAACGGTCGCGCTTGTGTGCAGTGGTGACGCGGGCGTGTACGGCATGGCGAGCCTTGTCTACGAAATCGCCGCCCAAAACGATGTGTTTTCCGCTGTGGAGATTGAAGTCGTTCCTGGTGTGACTGCGGCATTGGGTGGGGCGGCTCTGTTGGGCGCGCCTCTTTCCCACGATTTTTGCGTTATCAGCTTGAGCAATCTGCTTACTCCGCAGGAGACAATCGAAAAACGTCTGCGCGCGGCGGCTCTGGGGGATTTTTGCATCGCTCTCTATAATCCGCGCAGTAAAAACCGCCCTGACGCTTTGCGAAATGCCTGTCACATTCTCTTGGAGACGCTTCCGCCTGAAACTCCTTGTGGCTGGGCAAAAAACATCAGCAGGGCGGGCGAAGAAAGTCACATCTGTACGCTTGCAGAGCTTGCAGAATCTGACCTTGACATGTTCTGCACAGCCTTCATCGGAAACTCCACGACAAAAATCCTCCGCATAAACGGAACAGAAAAACTAGTCACTCCGCGGGGGTATTCAACTGGGGATTTATCATGAATCTCCTCGTATTCGCCGGTACCACAGAGGGCACAGACTTTACCCAAAAAGCTCTCGCTGCGGGTCACACCGTTACCGTGAGCGTGGCGACCGACTATGGGGCAGACATTCTGCAAAGTCATCTCCCTGCAAGCGAGCGTCTTCACGTGCTGCACGGTCGCCTCGATGCGGATGAAATCGCTTCAATTGTTCCTCATTTTGATGCGCTTGTGGACGCGACTCATCCGTATGCTGCGGAAGTGACAAAAAATCTCCGCGCGGCAAGTTCTGTTGCCTCTGTGCCGTACTACCGTCTATCGCGTCCTGTGCAGTCCGTCTCCGCAAAAAATCTGCATGAATTCGACGACCTTGCCTCATTGGTGAGCGCGCTTTCCCAAACGAGCGGTGCCATTTTTGTTTCCACCGGAAGCCGTGACCTTTCTGCATTCACTTCGATTCCCGACTACCAGAACCGCCTCTTCATCCGCGTTCTTCCGTCCGTAGAGTCAATCGAAAAATGCCGTAGCCTTGGTTTTTCTCCCTCGCACATCATCGCCATGCAGGGTGCATTCAGCACGGAATTGAACAAAGCCCTCTTTGCCGAGTATAATTGTCGTATCTTGGTCACCAAGGAAAGTGGGGCGGCAGGTGGTTTTGCAGAAAAGATTTATGCGGCGGAAAGTCTGGGCATGGAAATCTACGCGCTCAAAGCCCCCGCAGAATCCGATGGCGCAAACCGCTTTTCATCGGCATCTGACTTGCTTTCCGCGTTGAAATCACCAAAGGGAGACTGAATGAAAAACTGCACGCTTGTCGGAATTGGCATGGGAAATCCCGCTCTGCTCACTCAAGAAGCCATAGACGCAATTCAAAACGCGCCTCTCGTGGCAGGTGCAGAACGTATGCTTTCGCTCGTGCAGAATCTTGTCCGCGGAAAAACATTTGCCTCTTACGAAAGCCAAAAAATTGCCGCCGCTTTTGCTGACTATGCGGACACAAACACAATTCCCTGTGCCGTTTTTAGCGGAGACACTGGTTTTTACAGCGGGGCAACTTCATTGCGCGCTCTTCTCGAATCTGACGGCTGGCAGGTGCGCACAATTCCTGGCATTACGACCGCCCAGTTTTTTTCCGCCCGGCTTGGCGAACCGTGGCAGGACTGGCATTTGGTGAGCGCGCACGGAACGGACTGTAATCTCGGCATCGCGCTTTCCTACGCCCCCAAAACTTTTTTCCTCACCGGCGGTACAATTACTGTCCGCACGATATCCAGCTTTTTGCAGGAACACGAACCGGACGCCACGCTGACGGTAGGAAGCCGCCTTGGTTATGAGACAGAAAACATTCTCGTCGGCACACCCGATGAAATTCTTTCCCGCACTGACTACGACGAAAAATTAGCATGTGTGCTTGTCACGCGCACAATGCCCGACCTTCCGCACGGTGCGTTTCCAGATGAATTTTTTATCAGAAACAATGCTGACGAGCCAGTTGTTCCGATGACAAAACGCTTTGTGCGCGCCGCAATCCTTTCGCTTTTGTCCGTGCGCGATGGTGAAGTTGTGTGGGACATTGGTGCAGGAACAGGCGCGGTGAGCGTTGATATTGCCCGTAGCGCGCATTGTGCCGTGTATGCGATAGAAGAAAAAGACCATGCCTGCGCTCTCATCCGTAAAAACCGCGCTAAAGCCGGTGCGTCTAATCTGGAAGTTTGTTCTGGACGCGCGCCCGAATGTCTTTCTAATCTGCCTGCGCCCGATGCTGCATTTGTTGGCGGAAGTGAAGGGGAGTTGCTTCCGATTTTGCGCGCCGTATACAAAAAAAATCCTTCTGCGCGTGTGGTCACAGCCTGTGTCACCATGGAAACGCTTACGGAAATACAATCTGCTGCCGCAACGCTCAACCTTGAATACGAGGCGACGCAACTTTCTGTGAGCCAGTCCAAACGCGCGGGCGCATATCATCTGATGCAGGTGCAAAATCCCGTGTGGCTTGTTTCGCTTAAATCCGTGTAAATCTGAATAGAATTGTGTTTATTCCAGCGTAACATATGTCTTTCCGGTGCCACCATCTTCCGGGCGGGCAAAATGGAATTCTTTTACGCCGGGATAGCTGGAAAGATAATCTTGTACTGCCTGCTGTAAAATGCCTTCGCCCTTGCCGTGAATCACGCTGAATGTCCTGAAGTTCTGCATAGAGCATAAATCAAGCTGACGCTCCAACAATTTTATCGCCTCTTCCTCGCGCATTCCCAAAAGACGTAGCTCAAACACAGGCTTTGCCGTTGCGCCGCCTTTCATAAAAATAGCATTCTCTTCATCTCGTTCAGAAGAAAGTTCAACGCTGTAGCTTATCGCAGGCTTTGTTTCTGGCGCAGACGCAACCAATGTCAGGTCTTTCTTTTTGAGTGACATGCGTAGCGAACCGATTTGCACAAGCCATACACCTTTTTTTTCTTCCCGAATCAAAGTGCCGCACATTTTTGACGAATTGACCAGCACTTCTGCGCCTTCTGCAAATGTTGGTTTTGCGTCGATGAGCAGATTTTCATCGTGGCGAGCATGTGTCGTTTTTTCGTTTCCCTGTTCGGCGGGCGTGCCTGCAAACGATGAGGGCTTTGCGCTTGCCAATGCTTCTGCGTTACTCATGCGGCGTTTTGTCTTTTTGTTTGAACTGTGTTTTCCGCCCGCCTTGCTGATAAGCATTCCGTTTTCAGCACGAACAGCCTTTTCTTTTTCAATCTGAGCTTCAAGCGTGGCTCTGTCGCGTTCCAATTGTGCTTCTTCTTCGGAAAGCATTTGTTCGTGCGCGCTGATGTCATCTGCCAAGGTTGCCATAAACTGTTTGGTGGCAAGCGTTTTTTCTCGTGTGATTTCACCTTCACGCAGCTCGCGCACAAGGTTTTCAAGCCGTTTGCGCGTCTCACGCAAAAATGCTGATTCGTCGCTATGCTCCCGTTTTTTGAGATCGGCATCTTTTTGGCGCAGTTTTAATTCTCTCTGTTCGATTTTAAATGTGCGGTCTGTCAAAATCTGCTGTTGTAATGCGGCGTCTTTTTCAAGCTCTGCAAGTTCAGCATGTTTTTTCGTCAGTCCTTTGATAAGCGAGCTTACATCTGCCTGCTCATTGGTCAGATATGACTTTGCCTTGTCTACGATTGCGTGGGGAAGTCCGCTTCGTTTCGCAATGTCCAGTGCATGGCTTTCTCCGGGAACGCCCATCTGCAGGCGGTAGGTTGGGGCAAGTGTATTGGTGTCAAAGTCAACGGACGCATTCACGCACAGCGGATTTGTGTAGCCGTAGTTTTTCAAGATGCCATGATGAGTAGTGACCAAAATAAATGCCTTGCGCTCAATGAGCGTGTCCAGAACAGCCATGGCAATTGCGCTTCCTTCCTGCGGGTCTGTTCCGCTTCCCAATTCGTCCAAAAGTACCAGGCTGTGATTATCCGCATGTTTTACGGCGGCGGCGATATTTTTCATATGCGCGCTAAAAGTTGAAAGCGACTGGTCAATACTCTGCTCATCTCCGATATCCGCAAAAATCGCGTTGAAAAGCGGAAGACGTGTGCCTTCAGCCGCCGGAACGGGAAGCCCCGCCTGATTAAGCATACAGAGCAGGGCAAATGTTTTGAGCGTGACAGTCTTTCCGCCCGTATTTGGTCCCGTGATAATCAGGACACGCTTTCCTTCCAAAAATCGGATGTCAATCGGCACAGCCTTTTCTCGCAAAAGCGGATGACGTGATTGGAGTAACAAGGGCGGTTGCTCGGTGCAGGGAAGGGCATACACCGCATGTTTTTCAATTCCCCAGCGTGCGGCGGCAAGTGTCGTGTCCAAAAGCGACATTGTTTTGAGCGCGGAAGAAAATGCTGGAATCAGCTCGCGAATGTCCGCCGTCAAATCGGTAAACACTTTGCGGATTTCTGCCTGCAAATGATATTCTTCTTGTACAAGCTCATTGTTTTTTCGCACAACTTCTTCCGGCTCAATGTAGAGCGTCTGCCCTGTCTGGCTCACTTCATGCACAATACCCTGAATGCGGTTCCGCTGGCTTGCTTTGACGGCGAGCACCTGTCTGTCCGCACGGTAGGCGGGCACCGTTGATTCCAGGACGGAAGAAAGTGTGGTGTCGCTCGTGTATTTTTTGAGTGCGGCGGCAATGTCGCTGTGAAGGCTCGCAATTTTTGTCCTGATTGCCCGTAACTCTGGCAAATCTTTCAGCTGACCATTTTTGTCCAGTACACGGCTGATTTTAAAATCGGCTTGGGTCAGTTCAGAAAGCGGCAGCTCTTTTGTAAGCGCATACAGACGGTTCACTTCCATGGAAAGCGCGGCAGTCTGAACAATGTCGCTCACTTTTTTCGCTGACTGGCAGAACAGCAGCAAGGAATAGCATTGCTCTTGTTCCAGCGTAGCGCCATCTGCCTGCGCCAGTTTCAGAAAAGAAAAAATTGGATTCCACGAGGAGAGCGGCGCAGATTTTGTGCCGTGCAGAATTGTCGTCCATTCACGGCTATAGGCTTTGAGAGTCTCAATTTCAGCAGAATCAGTAAGTGGCTCCCGATGATGAAACGAAAATTGACCTTCCTCGCTTACGCAAAAAGCCGCCGCTTCATCTCGAATCTGGTAAAATGCCAGTTCTTCAAGTGTTTTTTTGTGCACGGCTAGTCGCTCCAGCTGCCCGTGCGAATCTCTTCGCAGATTCTCTTCCAGCTGTCATACCGCTCTTCGCTGATAACTCCTGCGTACACACCTTCCAAAATCTTGCATCCGTTTTCCGATGTATGAGTGCATTTCATTCCATAAGTACACTTACCAACCAGCGGGCGCATTTCCCTAAAATACATCGCCAAATCGTTTGAAGGAATATTGTGCAGCACAAAGCGTCTTACCCCCGGCGTGTCGATGATATCAGCCGTTGCATTCAGCATACCGCCTACCAGCGATTCGTTTAGATGCAAGTGCATCAGCTCGCCTTTTGTGGTGGTGTGTGTACCGCGGCCATATTTGAGCGAGAGACTTCCTGTTTTGAGCACGCAGGAGCTGTCCAGCACGTTTATCAGACTTGATTTTCCCACGCCTGACTGCCCGACAAATGCGTTCAATTTTCCCAGCATCAGTTCGGCAAGTTCGGTCAGTCCTTCTCCCGTATGCGCAGAAACACGGACGATTTTGTAGTTCAGTTCTTCCCAAATGGAAAGTCGGTTCTGAAAGTCATCGTCCTGTGCGGCAGGCAAATCATATTTGTTTACCAAAATAATCGGCTCAATGCCCTGATACTCTGCCTGAGCCAGCTCACGGTCAATAAAACGCGCGCGGAACGGAGGTTCGTCAGGAGTCGTCACTAAAAAGAGATTGTCAATATTCGCCGCCAAAAGTTGTGGGGCACGTCCTTTTACATTCCATCGGACAAAGCCATTCTTTCGGGGAAGCAGGGCTGTAATCTGTCCCTTGTCGTCCTCAATCTCGTCAATTTCGACTTCTACACGGTCACCGGGGGCGAGGGGATTGTATTGTTTTTCTTCTGTTTTTAAACGCTTGCTTTTGAGCGTACACTGGCGTATGTTCGGTTCACACGATTCCCCTGAGTCATCAGAAGAATCACATTCTACGTCGAACACATTGTTGCTGCCGTTCAAGACAGTTCCCGTCAATTTTGTCATATATCTTATTGTATGCTGAAATAACGGTTTTTGCAACAGATTTATACGATATGTAAATTTACCTTGCGAAAAATACTTTCAAGCAGTACAATATATATTAGTAGATTTTTTTCACGAGGAGATGACTGATGAAAAAGGTTTTGGTCTGCAAGGAAAAAGATGAGCGCGAAACACGCGTTGCACTTGTTCCTGATGACGTGAAGAAACTGGTTTCCATGGGCTTTGAAATCAAAGTCGTTTCAGAAGCTGGTTTGAAGAGCGGTTTTAACGATGAAGCCTACAAGACAGCAGGCGCAACCATCGTTGCAAAAGAAGAGGATGCTTACGACGATTCAGAGATTATTGTCCGTATTATGAAGCCGGAAAGCATTAAGGGTATCAAAAAAGACACGCTCCATTTGAGCTACATGGATCCGTTCAACAACAAAGAATTGCTGAATGAATTCGCATCATCTGGTATTCAGGCTGTCTCTTTGGAAATGATTCCGCGCAGTACGCTGGCGCAGAAAATGGACGTGCAGTCATCACAGACTTCACTTGCAGGTTATGTCGCAGTTGTGAACGCTGCCGCAAAACTTCCCAAGATTCTTCCGATGATGGTTACTCCGGCAGGTACAATCAATCCGGCTCGTGTGTTTATCATTGGTGTTGGTGTTGCAGGTCTTCAGGCAATCGCTACTGCAAAACGCCTCGGCGCACGTGTTGATGCATTTGATACACGCCCGGTTGTTGAAGAGCAGGTTAAGTCTCTGGGCGCAAGCTTCGTCAAAATTGACCTCGGTGAGATGGGACAGACCGCACAGGGTTACGCAAAAGAGCTTACACCTGAGCAGATTGCAAAGCAGAAAGAAGCTCAGGCAAAGGTCTGTGAAAAAGCAAATATCGTCATTACGACGGCAAAAGTCTTCGGACGCAAGGCTCCGCGCCTTATCGAAAAGAATGTTCTTGACCGCATGATGCCGGGCTCAATCGTTGTGGATATGGCTTGTTCAACAGGCGGCAACGTAGAAGGCTCAAAACTTTTTGAAAATGTTGTCACTGAGAACGGCGTTACGATTATGTCAGGCGATTTGCTTGAACGCCAGGTTCCGTATGACGCTTCAAAAATGTTTTCTGGAAACATCACTGCGTTCCTCACGCACGC
>JAFSTK010000171.1 GCA_017450535.1 Treponema sp. | reverse complement strand
TTTTTCCGCATCGTCTTTGCCCTCATCTTTTTTTTCTGAGGTATCAAACTCTTTCGGCGGAAGCAGCGAGACCGAAATAGTGCCCTTCGCCGCCGTTTTTTCCTTCAGCGGATACTGGAAAATTGTGCCAGAAACGCGGAAAGATGACTCAAACGGCTTTATCTGCGACGGATAATAAAATTTGCGTTCCGGACTATACGTGCTGTACGAGTCAGTCTTAGAGAGCGTCGCATTTTCTTTTGAAGCAAATTCCAAAGATGAAGAAAAACTTGAAATCGAAAATGATGAGACAAACGGACTCAGCACTTCTGGCAATTTGAACGTATATGAGCCGCTAAACTGCCAGGTAAACCTTGAATCCTCACTGATACTCGCCTCATCAGTATTCTCGGAAGGGCTGGACATCAAAAAGTCAATCCAGTCCATAGTCTCCGCACGGTTATTAAAGTCATAATTAAAATACGGGTCCGAATACATGGGCATGGAAAATGTAATGGGAAACGGTTTTGCTATAGCCAGCTTAAAGTTTCCCATGTAACGGAAGGGTGTCTTTATGCCCATAAAATTTGATGAGTCACTGTATTTTTCACCGCTTTCCGCATACGGAAGATAGGTCGTCCCCTTCTTAAAAATCGTGTTACTCCAGCCCAACTGCAAGCCGCCTTCCAGCGTGGTGATAACATCATTTGGCTTAAAAACACCGCTCAAACCAACCATCACACCAAGGTTCGCATAATAGTCAGCCATCAATTTGAGATATTTTGATGTATCGCCCGAATAATTCTCGTCAAGGTTATGCATGACCAGACCTTCACGCCGCTGCTCTTTCAAGCCATTTGTTTTCATCAAGCTGAAAAAGTTGATTTTATCTTCTGAAGAAGAGCTGCTTGAAGAACCCGCTTTATTTGTCTCCGCAGTAGACTTTGCGTTCTGAGGTTTGCGTCCGATGATATAAAATGTATTGTTGATATAATAACCTTCACGGTTACGGTAACCGAACGCAGGGTTAAAAATCAACTCGTCTTTTGGATAATAGAATGCCGGAAAATACAAAAGCGGCACGTGTCCGACATACAAAAGCGCGCTAAAAAAAGCAAATTCGCCACCGGGAAGCAGCCAAATACGGCGCGCGCGGATTTTCCAGTGCGGGTCCTCGTCATCGCAGAATGTCAATTCACCGTTCTTAAATGCAATGGTGCCGCCAGAGTCACGTCCAAAAATCGTGGAAGCGACATTCAGCGTAGAACCAGACGGCAGATTGAGCGCGTCACTCTGGGTCTGAACGACACGTCCGTTATCAAAAATGCCTTCCAGCGTGGCTGTATTGAACAACAAACTTTTTGCCGTCACGCTTTCGCCACCAGCCTTAGAGCCCGTCTGCTCAAGTTTTACGCTGCCTTCCGCATAAATCATGTCGGTCTCGCGGTTGTAATTGACCACATCGGCAAAAATTATCGTCTTAGTGCTTCCACGTGTCACGCTGATGCGAACGCCGCCGGTAAGGACAATTGTATCTGCGCCCGTCACAGCATCTTTTTTATATTCGGTCTTTTGCGCGCTTTCGATAGAAATGACGCTCTTATCCCCGTCCGCGGCAAACACAAGCGCAGACAGACTGAAAAGGAGAGAAATCAGAAATGTCAGTTTCCATCGTTTATTCACTTTTTTACCTTATTGGCGGCAAATTACTTTTCTTTATCCCGTTCGCGCTCGCGGTCCAGCATTTCTTTGACGTAGTAGCCAGTGTAAGAGCCTTGCACGGTCGCAACTTGTTCGGGAGTGCCAGTGGTGACGATTTGACCGCCACGGGTTCCGCCTTCTGGTCCAAGGTCGATGATGTGGTCCGCCTGACAAATCACGTCAAGATTATGCTCAATCATCACGACTGTGTTTCCTTTGTCCACCAACCGCTGAATCACGTCCATGAGCACTTTGACATCCGCAAAATGTAAGCCAGTCGTCGGCTCGTCCAAAATGTAGAGCGTCTTTCCCGTAGAAGGACGCGCAAGTTCTGTCGCAAGTTTTACGCGCTGAGCCTCGCCGCCACTCAATGTAAGCGCGTTCTGTCCCAGCTGAATGTAGCCCAAACCAACGCTCTTTAGCGTCTCCAGTTTGCGCGCGATATGCGGAATGTGCGAGAAGAAATCCGCCGCCTCTTCAATCGTCATGTCCAGCACGTCGCTGATGTTCTTTCCCTTGTAGCGCACGTCCAAAGTCTCCGCGTTAAAGCGATGACCATGGCACACGTCACACTGAATGAACACGTCGGGCAAAAAGTTCATCTCAATCGTAATCGTTCCTGCGCCCTGACAATTCTCACAGCGTCCGCCCTTTACGTTAAAACTGAAACGTCCAGCCTTGTAACCGCGCGCCTTTGAGTCGGGAAGTTCCGCAAACAAATCACGTATACTATTAAAAACACCCACATATGTTACCGGGTTACTGCGCGGCGTTCGTCCAATCGGGCTCTGGTCAATATTGATTACTTTGTCGATGTATTCCAGTCCGTCAATGCCGTCATATGTTCCCACAGGATACTCTGTACGCATAAGCTTGTTGCTGACCGCAGGATAAAACACGTCGGAAAGCAATGTGGACTTACCGCTTCCGCTCACGCCGGTGATACAAGTGAATGTGCCGAGCGGAATATCCACGCTCACGTTCTGCAAATTGTGCTCCCGAACGCCACGCACAGAAATTTTGTGTCCGTTACCTTTTCGACGTTGCTTGGGGATAGGCATACGGAGCGTTCCAGCAAGATACTGACCCGTAAGGCTTTCTTTTACCTGCATAATTTGTTCCGGCGTGCCGCTCGCGACAACTTTTCCGCCGTGAACACCCGCTCCCGGACCGATATCCACAACCCAGTCCGCCGTGCGAAGCGTCTGCTCATCGTGCTCCACAACAATCACCGTGTTCTTGAGGTCGCGGAGATAAGTCAATGTGTCGATAAGACGCTGGTTGTCTCTCTGATGCAGACCAATTGAAGGCTCGTCCAAAATGTACATAACGCCGGTCAAGCCGCTTCCAATTTGCGTGGCAAGACGGATGCGCTGAGCCTCGCCGCCGCTCAATGTTCCTGCCGAGCGTTCCAGCGTGAGGTAATCCAATCCAACATTCTTCAAAAAACTCAGGCGCGCTTTTATCTCTTTAAGGATTTGCACCGCAATCAGCTGCTGCGTGTCTGACAAATCGAGTTTTTCAAAAAAATCGATTGAGTCTGCCACCGAGAACTGACACAGTTCCCAGATATTTTTGTCGCCAATCGTCACTCCAAGAGCCTCAGGACGCAGACGCTTTCCGTGACAAGTCTGGCACTCTTTGTGGCTCATGTATTTTTCCAGGTTCGTGCGCGCGTTGTCGCCCCATGCCTCAACGTAGCGGCGACGCATGTCACCGAAAAGTCCAGCCCACGGGCGGTTGTATTCAGAATAGCCTTCCCCGCTCTGCTTTTTGTACGTCCAGCGGATTGCATGTGTGCCCGTGCCGTTAATCAGAATGTCCTGCTGACCGCCAGTCAGTTTGTCAAACGGCGTGTCGAGAGAAAATTTGTACTCTTTTGCAAGCGCCTCAAACTGCGAGCGATGCCATTCTGAATCGGGATTGTACGGAGCCAGCGCGCCCTCGTTAAAACTGAGCGAGCGGTCAGGAATCATCAAGTCAATATCGAATTCCATTTTTTCGCCCAAGCCCGTGCAGTCAGGACATGAGCCAAACGGATTGTTGAACGAAAACAAACGCGGCTGCAATTCCGGGATAGAGATACCGCATTCGGGACACGCATTTTTCTGGCTGAAAAACACTTCCTGCTCAATGTAATCTTTTGATGTGTCCACCGAGCCGCCGCCAGCCAGAATGCCATGCACAACGCTCTCGTAAGCCGCGTCGTCCTTGTTGATTCTGCGCACCACAGTGATAATGCCGTTTGCGCTGGTGAGCGCGGTCTCCACACTTTCTGCCAGACGCTTTCGAATATCTTCTTTGAGCGCAATCCTGTCCACCACAAGCTCAATCGTGTGCTTTTTCTGCTTGTCAAGTTTGATTGAGTCGTCCAGTTCTACCATCAAGCCGTCAATACGGGCGCGAACAAAACCACTTTTCTGCGCGTCCTCAATCACTTTCTGATGCTCGCCCTTCTTTCCGCGGATAACAGGAGACAAAATCGTAATGCGCGTGCCGATATCCCATGACATAATCGTGTCGATAATCTGGTCTACGCTCTGCTCGTTGATTTCCCGTCCGCAGTTAGGACAATGCGCCCGACCGATTCTCGCAAACAAAAGGCGGTAGTAGTCATAAATTTCCGTGACCGTTCCCACTGTAGAGCGCGGGTTTCTATGCGTCGTTTTCTGTTCAATGGAAATTGCCGGGGAAAGACCTTCAATCAAATCCACATCGGGCTTGTCCATGCTGCCCAAAAATTGCCGCGCATATGAAGAAAGACTTTCCATATATCTGCGCTGACCTTCGGCAAACAAAGTGTCAAACGCAAGCGAAGATTTTCCGCTTCCACTCAAACCGGAGATGACCACCAGCTTATGACGCGGCAAATCTACATCGATATTTTTAAGATTATGTTCCCTTGCGCCGCGAATCGAAATGCGGTCGCCTTCCACGAAATTGATATTTTTCACTCTTCTACTATAGTACAAACAAGGGGAAAAATCTATAGCGGACTAAAATTTGCTCTTTACTTCTTCATCAAATGAATCCGGCTCTGGTGGCGGCGGCGGGGTCTCGGTCTGAGACACTTCCTTTTTCTCTTTAGGGGCTCTTGGATTAAAGTTAATCACATATCCAACAGAGGCCTTAAACGCAAAATTCAAATCAGTATCAAACTGAGTGCCCAAACCAACTCGCAAGAAACGCCACTGCACGCCCGTAAGCACCGTAAACTGTCCGTCAAGATACGGTCCCACAACAAGATAGTTTTTGAAGTTGTTATTGAATGAGAACTTGACATTCACTCCGGCACGCGCTTCCGTAAAGAATATCAAATCTTGTCCGGGAAGATTAAAAGAAAGTCCCGCCAAGCCAAACACTGAGCCAGAATAAATCCACACCCAGCCATATTTGTCGGCATCATAATTCACAAACGGATAGTTGCCTTTTGGAATGATGGCAGCTGTCTCGAATCCGAATCCCCAGTACATCGGGAAGAACCGATAATCACGGTACGCGGCTCCAAATCCGCCCGCACCATAATAATATTTTGAGTTGACTGTGTTAAATTTCAAGAACAGTTCTAGACCGTCATTAGGCTTTTCACCGTTCTCCAGTTTTTCTTTCTTGTTATTCTTTCCGTCTTCGTTCGCAGCTTCTTCCGCAACGTCTGCAGCAACCTCTTCTTTGTTGGTACGCACATCACGCACAACCGTCTGGTCAGAATACACTTCCGAAAGCTTTTCCAAGTCAGCAAAATTTAGACTTTTTCTAATCGGAACGAAAGCCTTTCCGTCAGGACTCCATCGGAAAATATATCCTTTACGGGTACCTGCCACCAACGATTCACCGTCAGGACTGTAGGCAAGCGACTCCACCACATCACCACTTTCCACCAAAATGCTGTAAGCCTTGTCGATGGAACCGTCAGCGACATTGTACACTTTTACCAAACCATTGCGGAGAGCCACAGCAATTTTTTTCCCGCCCGGATGATAGACCGCAGAATTCACAGGCATATCTGAATCGCGAATGCTGAACGCGCCGGGACCATCAACTGGAGAGATAACCAGAGATGTTTTATCCGCCGCACTTAAAAAATATTGGCCGTCAGGACTGAACACCGCACCGATGTTAGACTCCACATACCGGGGATACGTCTGTTTTTTCTTTCCCTCTTCTATATCGAACAAGGTGACTGTGCCATCGTTCGTAGAAATCAACAGTTTTGAGAGCGTAGGATTGATATCCATATCGATGACAGGCATTATCGAATTCGTGACGGCTTTAAAAATAAACTGATTGGTCATAACGAGGCGGAAACAATGAGCGATATTCATACCGTCCACCGGGGCCATAATCGAATAGCCGTTATCCGTAAACACTGCGTCCAATATTGGATACGTGCCGTCACCTGTGATTTTTATTGCGGAGACCTTTTCGTCTATGTTTCTGATGATAACAGAATTGTCATTGCTGACAGACAGAAACCAATGACTGTCGTTGCTGAATTTTGCAGAAACAATGGAATTACGGTGACCTGACCAAATCGCGCAAATTGTATTATATGACGCTTCCCAAAGAATAACAGAATTGTTCCAGCTGGTGGCAAAATATCTTCCGTCAGGACTCCATGCAACCGCCTTTACGGGCATATCTGTGCGGGCGAGGACGGCATTATTCACCACCTCCTGAGCGGTAAGCGATGAAACAATGAGGATAAAGAAAACTGTTACAAACCAGAAAATTCGCTTCAATATCACGTCCTAAAAAAAACGCTCGCTCTTTCAGTATAAATTATAATACCAAAAACGGC
>JAFSTK010000170.1 GCA_017450535.1 Treponema sp. | reverse complement strand
GAGCCAACATAGGCGGAAATCCTCGCGCCCGCAGAGCCGCCCCAGAGCGAATAGCAGTCCGTGTCTACGCCAAGTTCCTTCGCGTGGGCAAAGATGAAGCTCACCGCCCGCGCCATGTCCTCGTTCGACTCGTCCCAGCCCGGACGGTAAATCAGAGCGAACGCATTGTAGCCCTTTTTGGAAAGCTCCAGCGCATGGGGAAAACTGTCATGCATAGCTCCAACAAAAACATGACCGCCGCCCGCACAGCACACCGCGAACTTCGCGCCCGGCTTCCCCCGGAAGAAAAATAATCCCGTATCTCGCTTGTCGGGGTCGGAGCGTTTTTCTGCTTCGGTGTAGATGTCGTAAAAGACCTGCTCGCCCGCAAGTGTCCGTTCCTTCATGTAGCGCACGATTTCCACGGTCTTGTCCGCATTGATATGGCTGTACCAAGTGAGGCTCAAGTCGCCGAGCGTGTTTCCCGAATAGTAGCCTTCATTCACGGGGAACAAAAGCCGCCCCCACGAGCCAAAGTCCGCGTCGTTTTTCACATCGCGGATTCTCGTCTTTGCCGTAATCTCGTTCACTAAAAGCCCCTTTGCCGTGCGGGTCTGCGCGTCCGCATTTTGCGCGGAACAGGCACAGAGCGCGGCGGCGGTTAAGATGATAGAAAAAAATCGTTTCATAGGTTGCTCCTTTTAGTTGGTTTTGAAAAACAACGGCAGCGCGTTGTACATAAATTCCTGCACGGCAGTAAAGTCGTGGATGCCGCCACTCTTCTGATAGAACACATAGCGGTCGCTTGTGAAAGTCTTCCGCGAAAGCATCTCACGCGCCATTTCCTCGGACTGGTATTTCACCGCGTCATTCGTGCCGACGGCGTGGTAGATGAAATAGCCGCACTCGTCGAGATTCTGTGTCTTCACAAGGTTTTCGATGAAGTCAACATTCCGCTTGAACTGAAAATCGCCGTAGCCGCCGTAGTACCAGCATGAGCCGCTCATCGGAAGGAAGTAGCGGATATAGTCCGTATCGTAGCAGAATGCCATCCAAGTTGTGACCGAGCCGAGCGAGAAGCCGCCAAAGGCACGATGGTCACGGGAATCTTTGAGGTCTGCGTCGCTGGTGGTTTTTGCGTAAGTGCGGTATTTGCTTTCGACTGCTTTCATAAGATGATTTTCAAAATCGTTGTGAAAGGCGCGAAGTTCCCGTTCTGAGCTTGAAAAATCGCTGCCAGAGTTTTTGTTGTAAAAAGTTGGAGAGACTGCAATTACAGGTTCAATGTCGCCGCGGTCAATCATGTTGTCGAGAAGGTTTTTGATAGCTCCACCGTTTACAGTAAAATTTTCCCCTGCCGTTCCTCCCCAGCCGTGCATAAGATAGATGATGTTGTAGCGGGTTGTGCCGTTCGGGTCGTAGCCATAGGGAAGATAAACGTAGGCTGTTTTTGTGATGGCTTTACTGTCGCGTGCGTAATCTTTTGATGCGTAATCCAGTCGTTCTACTTTTCCCTGATTTTTTGCAGGGCGGGAGTAGAGTGAAGGGACAGCGGTGGTAAGGCCTGTCTGTTCAGTGAGTGTATTTTGAGCCGAACAAGCGGCTAGTGTAAAAGCAAATATTGCCATAGATATTAAAATCCTTTTCATAGCCGCCTCCTGCTTTTACGCTTCCCCACGAGGCCGCACAATAATATCCGATACATCAACGTTTGCAGGCTGTGAGACTGCGTAGAGTACTGCGTTTGCAATTGCATCCGGTTCGATTCCCACTTTTTCGTAGAACTGTTCGACCATCTTTTTTGTTTCAGAAGGGGCGACGGTGTTCAAAAGTTCAGTTTTGATTGCGCCCGGGTAAATTACTGTGGTCTTGATATTTGTGCCGTCCTGAATTGACTCGGAGCGGAAGGAATCCATAAAAGCGCGGACAAAATGCTTGGTGCCGCAATAAACTGCATTTCCCGGAACAGAGCGCTGGCCTGCCATACTTGAAGTAACAACAACGTGTCCCTGTTTTTTAGCTTTGAACTCTGGCATAACGGCAGCAATGGCGTTCAGAACTCCGCGGATGTTGATGTCTATCATTGCATTCCAGTCGTCGGTTTTACATTCTGCAACATTTGAGGCTGGCATAATTCCCGCGTTTGCAAAAAGTACATCCACGGTGCCAAACTTTTCTTTTGCAAGACGGATTGCAGCTTCCATGTCAGAAAGGCTTGAAACATCGGCTTTGATGTAGGCTGCGGCATCTCCAAGTTCTGCGGCAAGTGCTTTGAGCTTGTCTTCGCGGCGTGCGCATAAAACAACCTTTGCTCCGTTTGTCGCAAAAACGCGGGCGGTTTCTTCTCCAATTCCGCTTGATGCACCAGTGATTATGATTACTTTGTTTTTGATGTTTTCCATTAGAATCTCCTTGTGTAAGCCCGCCGGTCAGAGCGGGCGGTGTTCTATAGCAAAGCGTTAAGAAAAATTGCGATGCAGCAATTTTTAGCTTTACCATATTTAAAGACCAAGTCCGTTAATCCAGTTTTTTACCTGGTCTGAAAAAGCGCCGCTTTCTACTGTCTGCATGGAAAGTGGGAGACCTTCTAAGACTTCTGCACCTTTTGCAAGTTCACGCACAGTTTTGTAAGTTCCGCCGTCGCGACTTCCCATGTGCATGTTGAACGGAATGACGCGTTTGCCGTTCCAGTTCTGGCTTTCAAAGAAGGTGTATAAAATCATTGGCATGGTATACCACCACATCGG
>JAFSTK010000169.1 GCA_017450535.1 Treponema sp. | reverse complement strand
TTTTGTGAAGTTTTATAACTTCTATGACAGCCGTTTTTTTTGTCGCGTAGACTTTGCTAATCCGTGATATCAGACTTTGATCTTGTTCACTTCAGTCGTGAGCGCATTGATGCTGTTCTTGTTTTCGACGGTCAGTTCATTGATGCTGTTTACGGCTTTGTTTATTTCTTCCGCGCCGGTTGACATCTCTCCCATGCCATTTGCTATTTCCTGCGTGATATTGTTCATGTTCTTTGTCTCTTCATTGATTTGGCGGCTACCTTCGAGCATTTCCATGGAGCTTGACTGAACTTTTTCTGTCAGCATGTGCAGCGTGTCGATAGCCTTGTGAATCTGTTTGCTGGAGTCTGACTGTTCTTCCATGGCGTTGCGGATGGTCTGCTCCTGGCGCGCAACTGTGTTCACGTCGTTTTCAATAGATGCAAACTGCTCGATGACATCGCTGGAAAGTCCGATGACGAGCGTGATGGAATCTTTGATTCGTTTGAGGACGGCGGTAATTGTCTTGGTCTGGTCGCTGGAAGATTCTGCCAGTTTCCGCACCTCGTCCGCAACGACGGCAAATCCTTTTCCGAGCTCACCGGCATGAGCCGCTTCGATTGCCGCATTCATGGCGAGAAGGTTGGTCTGGCTTGCAATTCCCTGAATTACCTGGCTGATTTCCATCAATCCTTCCGATTCTTTTGCGACTTCGTGGATTGCGTCGTTAATTTTGTCCAACGCCGCTTTACCGGATTGTGAGCTGTCGTCAAGGTGCTGGATGTTCTCTGTGTTTTTGATAAGTGTCTGTGCCACCGAATCGATGTTGCGGATGAGCTCTTCCATGGAAGAGGCCGAAGTGTTGATGTTTGCGGTCTGTTCGTTGATAAGTTCATTCAATTTTTCAATGCCGCTAGAAATCTGTTCCATGGTGCTGCTTGTTTCCGTAACGCTTGCTGACTGGGTGACGGTCTGTGTCTTGATGCTTGAAATATTTGTTGAAATCTCATTGATTGCGGATGCGGTCTCATTCATGTTTGAAGAGAGGTTTTCGCCTAAGTTTGTAAGCATGTTTGCCTGTGACTGAACGATAGAGACCAGATTTCTGATTTTCTCAAACGTCTGGTTGAAGTAGGTCGCCATGTCGCCGATTTCGTCAGTTGACTTAATCTCAATGCGGTGGGTCAAATCGCCTTCGCCCTGGGCAATGTCTTTGAGAATGTCGGTAAAGTCATGGATTGGCTTTGAGATGAGCCGTGAAATGACAAAGCCTAGAATCAACAATACAACGAGAGAAATTCCACTGACGACTGACGCGATGATAATAAGGCTTGTGGAATCTTTTCTGATTTCTGAGATGTCTTCTACGAGAAGTTTGCTCTGTTCGTCTACAAATTGGTCAACATCCTCGGAGATTTTTTCGGCGTAGGGGTCAAACTTCTCCATGAATACGTTGCCTTGGTCGGGGCCGAACTCAATGTAGGTTGCCGCCATTTCTTTTCTTGATTCCGATTCGTAGTACGGAATGTCTGCGGCCAAAATATTTTCCGCAAGCAAAAGGCTCTTGCCGTTTTCTTCTTTAAGAACACGCCATTTGATTGGCTCAACCTTAAAGTATTTTATGCTTTCAAGCTCATCGCTTTTTTGGGGTAATTTTTTAACGTATGTGCCGTCACTGTATTTGTAGTTAGCATTGTAACCGTTTTCTTTGCATCTCGCGTAATAATAATTATCGCTGCCCAAATAATAAGTGTTCGCACCCTTAACGATAGTCTTTGTCTCATCAACGGTAACGCTTTCGGCTTTTATCGTCTGAGGCCAGTCGCCGAAGTAAACATAAGTTGCGTTTGTTCCCGCAGTTCCGTTTGTACCGTCGAGAAGAATTTCCGGCGTTTCATGGAACTTGTATTCTGTAATTGCGGCAGAAGCACTTGGTGTAGCCTTGATAGTTACGCCTTCGCTTTTGTTTCCGCTGGTGTCCACAGTCTTTACGGTGAAAGAATATTCTGTGTCGTTGATAAGTGAACTTATATAGCATCCGCCAGAGCCTTTTGGTGCCATCATGCTTTTTGAATCAAGAGCCGGGAACACTACACGGTTGAT
>JAFSTK010000168.1 GCA_017450535.1 Treponema sp. | reverse complement strand
TGCTTATGCTTACCAGAAAAAACTTGATTCTGGTAAGAACAAAAGTCAGGCTCTCGGTTGTATTTCTCATAAACTTCTCAATGTTGGGTTCACTGTTCTTAAAAACAATATTGATTACGTTCCTGTATTTCCTCCTGACGTTGACGTCTCAAAACTTGCTGAAAAAGCAATTAAATCTCTATCACCTAATTGACATTTCATAGCAGGTCTTTTGATTGTTATTCAATTTTTGTGCGGGCATAAAAAAAAGGACTCCCGATTTTCGGAAGTCCTTGTTATTGCCAGTGTAACTGCAACGACACGCCATCAACGACGGCATAAAACTTCCGTGCAAGGGTGAGAAAAATAATAATAGTAATAGGAAGTGTTGCGTTTCATACAATCATTGTATGCGGAAAGTTTTGTCTTTGTCAATATTTTTGTCTTGGAAGTAATCGTTTTTGGCATTTTTGTTTTAGTCTGATTTTCGATTTTTTCATATTACCTTTTCACGTTTGCTTTGTTTTGTTATTATATAATAGAAGAACAAACAAAAATCGAGGCAAAAAATGATTGAAGTTTCGCACTTGTCCAAGCAATTTGGGACATTTCGTGCGGTGGATGACATCAGTTTTTCCATTCCGACAGGGCAGATAGTTGGTTTGCTCGGACCGAACGGAGCGGGAAAGACCACCACGATGCGTATGATTACCGGCTTCCTCAAAGCGACAGACGGTACCATTTCTATTGACGGCACGGATATTACAGAAGATCCGGTAGGCGCAAAGCAAAAAATTGGCTACATGCCCGAAAGCGCGCCGCTCTACAGCGACATGATTGTAGACGACTACTTGCGCTATGTTGCCGCCGTACAGGGCGTGAATGCGGATGAAAAAGTTCCCCAGCTCTGTGAGACATGCGGCTTAAAGGAAGTGATGCACAAAAACATCTCTGACCTTTCCCGCGGATATCGTCAGCGCGTAGGACTTGCCCATGCGCTTATGAATGACCCGGAAATCCTTATCCTTGACGAACCCACGAGCGGTCTTGACCCGAACCAGATTCAGGATGTGCGCGATGTGATTAAAGAAATCGGAAAGACGCGCACGGTCATCATTTCCACCCATATTTTGGGCGAAGTGGAGATGCTTTGCGGACGTGTCATCATTATCGCAAAGGGAAAAATTGTCGCGGACAGCCCCACCGGTGAGCTCCGTGAAAAATATGGTCACTCAGCGAGCGTCTTTGTGCAGGCGAGCGGCTGCAGCGAAAGCGAATTGATTGATACGCTCTCAAGCGTGGACGGCGTGGCTTCTTGCACGACAGAACAGGGCGAGCCTATCAGCGGCGAAAATGCGGTTGCAGTTCTTGCCCATGCCGACGGCGACGCAGAAATTCGCCCCGCAATCTTTAAGGCTATTGTCGCAAAGGGCTGGACGCTCTACGAAATGTCTATCCGCCGCAACAGTCTGGAAGACGTGTTCCATTCACTCACCCAAGATGACGCTGCGGAAGGAGGAAACGCATGAAAAAACAAAATGCCGCGCTCGTGATTATGAAGCGCGAACTTTCAGCATATTTTTCAAGTCCGATTGCATATATCGTAACGGGACTGTTCCTGATTTTCTCAGGCTTCCTGTTTTTCAACACATTCTTTTTGGCAAACCGCGCGGAATTGCGCAACTTCTTCTCGCTGTTGCCGATTACGCTCTCATTTTTTATCCCCGCGCTCACCATGCGTATGCTGGCGGAAGAAAAGCGCAGCGGCTCAATTGAAACGCTGCTCACCCTGCCCGTCACCGCATTTGATGTGACACTGGGAAAATTCTTGTCTGCGTTCATCAGCGGAGCGGTCATGCTGGTTCCCACAGTGTTCTATGTCATCACCTGTTACGTATTTGGCTCACCTGATGCGGGTCCGATTATCGGCGGCTACCTTGGCGCATTGTTCTTGATTGCATCGTTCAGCGCAATCGGTCTTTTTGCCACAAGCCTCACGAAAAATCAGATTATCGCGTTCTTTATCGCCTTTACGATTTGTATTCTGCTTTCAGTGTTGAGCGGATTTTTGGTATTCCTTCCCGCATGGCTGGTAAACTTCTGCTCATATTTCTCTGCGTACAGCCATTTCGTCTCAATCGCACAGGGAATCATCGACACACGCGACTTGATTTACTTTGTCTCGCTGACGGCGATTTTCTTTGCGCTCACCGTTGAGATTCTTAAAGGCGACAGCAGGAGGTAACGGAAAAAATGAAAAACTTCATCAAATATATAAAATCTTCCCGCAGCGACATCGTGCTGTTTGCGATTTTCCTGCTGCTTCTTAATTTGGTGGCTTATCGTGCCTTTGTGCGTTTTGACCTGACCGCTCCCCGCTCCTATTCATTGAGCAAGGCAAGTATTCAGACTGTGCGCACATTGGAAGAGCCGCTGAGCGTCAAAGTGTTCTTTACGTCAAATCTTCCCGCGCCCTACAACAGCGTAGACCAGTATGTGCGCGATTTGATGACCGAATACAAGGGCAAGGCGAACCGCAATTTCTCCTGCGAATTCTTTGACATGTCAAAGCCGGAGAATGAGACAATCGCCCGCACCTACAAACTGAATCAGATTCAGATTCGTGAAGTGAAAAACAATGAGGTCGGCTTTAAGCAAGTGTGGATGGGCATGGTGTTCACTTATGCGGACACGGTGGAGACTCTGGACGGCATTACGTCTCCGGAAGGACTGGAATACAAAATCACCGCCAAAATCAACAATATGATTTCTACCACCAGCACGCTCGCCGGACTGAACGGAAAAGTCAAACTGACCTTGTACAAGACCGACGCAATGAAAGACTTGGGAATCCAAGGTTTTAAAGAGATGGAAGGAGCTGTCAAAAAAGCTTACACGCTCGTCAACGCAAAGAATCAGGACAAAATTGAGCTTGAAGTCCTTGACCCCAACTTTGAAGAAGCTCCCCCGCTCGTCCAAAAATACGGCTTGCAGGCAATCAGCTGGGACAAAGGCGAAAAACACGGTGTTCTGGGTCTCGTTCTGGAGTATGACAACACATTCCGTCTTCTTCCCGTCCGTCTGGAACGCACATTCTTTGGCCAGAACGTCATCAGCGGACTGGACACCTTGGAAGACACACTTACCGAAAGCCTGAAAAGTCTTGTCTCAAAGACTGTGGAAATCGGTTACATCACTGGTCACGGCGAATGGAACATCAATGACGATGACAACGGTTCCGGCAAATTCAACGATTTGGTCAAAGACCGCTACTCATTCAAACTGCTCAATCTGCAAACCGATGAAATCACGCCGAATCTCACCAGTGTCGTCATCAACGGACCAAAGCGCGCATTTACTGACGCTGAGCTGTACAAGATTGACCAGTATCTGCTGAAAGGCGGAAATCTTCTTCTGTTCCTTGACCCTGTGGACGAAGTGCTTCCGCAAGGAGAGATGGCATATTATCAGCAGCCGTCTTACAATCCGATTGACACAGGACTGGCAAAAATTCTGGACAAATACGGCATCAAAATGGGAAAGAACTACGTCTTAGACGAAAGATGTTACGTGCAGACAAACCAGATGTACGGAAAAATGCCCGTTTATTTTGTTCCCGAACTGCAAAAACAGAACTTGAACCAGAAGCACGTTATCAGCAAAAATCTCGGCTATGTCTACTTTATGCAGGCGAGCACGATTGATGTTGATGACGCAAAGGCAAAAGACAGCGAAAAAGTGACTGTACTTGCAAAATCTTCTCCCAATTCATGGCTGATGAGCGGCTCATTCCATACCAACCCGAGCGTTCTCCGCGTGCCGACAGACAAGAGCACGCTCAAGAGTGAAAATCTTGCGGTTTTGGTGGAAGGAAAATTCCAGAGCGCGTTCGACGCAAAGCCTGAGGACAAACAGGAAGACAACACGCTTTCTGTGAGCGACCATTTGAAAGAGAGCGTCCAGAGCGGAAAGATTTTCGCAGTCGGCTCATCAAAGCTCACACGCCCGCAGTTGATTGCAAACGAAGAGCAACCCGTAGCAATGTTCGTGCGCAACGCCGTAGACTATCTGAACGGCGAAGAAGATTTGTGCGCCATGAGAACAAAGGGACTCGCGCTCAATACGCTCAACGTAAAGAGCATGGGACTTGCAAACGCGGCTAAGTATTTTAACATCTACGGTCTGGTAGTTATCGTCGCTATCATCGGACTGATTATGTGGCAGCGCAGAAACATCCGCCGCAGAATAATCCGCATGACGTACAATCCGAACGACAGCCGCGAGATTTCAGGCGGAAAATCAGACAATGAAAAGGAGGCGAGATAAAACAAATGAGAACACGAAAATTAGTTTTACTTGCGGGAATCGCGGTGCTTTTGTGCGCGTACATTTTTCAGACAATCAACGCGCACCGCTCACCGGTAAAATCATATACGCTTAAGGACAGCCCCGACACCATCACGATTACGTCACAATCAAATGGCACTGTGCTTTTGACAAAAGAGTACGACGCATGGTTTGTGGGAGAGGACAAAAAGCCCGCCTCAGAAGATGAGGTGCGCTATCTGACAACCGCGTTGCAGAGCATAAAGACATTGGGCGTGGTTTCCCGCTCAAATTCTGAGGCTGATTTGCAGCGTTACGGATTGGATGACATGTCCAAAATCACGATTACAGCGAGCAAAGGCGGCAAAGAACTCCGCACACTCGTTCTGGGAAAAGCGGCTGTCAACGCAGACCAAACCTACGTCCGCGTAGACGGCGGCTCAGAGACTTTGATTGCAAGCTGCAACCTTCACCATCAGTTTGAAGTAAAAGCCGAAGACCTCATCGCCCCGCCACCAGAGGAGCCCCAAGCAGAGGACTCACAGACAGAGCCCGCCGCCCCCGCCTCCGAAGCATAAAAAAAGCCGCCAGACGGCGGCTGAAAACTGAGACAGCAGCTCGCTGCTGTCCCGCTTCGCTTTGCCACGGCCGGCAAAACGAACATTCCTACTTTGCATCGATTGCTGCGCTTGTCCACAACGTGCTTAAATCGCGAGTGTCAAGCAATCGCGGGTTTCCATTAGTATCTGTTACCAGAATGCCCCTATCCGTGATGTTAAACGGACTGGTGGGTTTGATTGCAAGCGCGCTCTTTTTGAGCATCGTCACATTCTTGTCAAAGGCGGCGGCGTAATATTCTTTTCCCTGCTGAACCACCGCAAAGAACACATCATTATACGGAACAAGCGCAGTTCCTTCAGCAAGCGTCTCTTCGCTCTGCTTTTGAAGCTCCATACTTTCCGTATCAATCAAACACAGCTTTACCGCGGACTTGCCAGCGTTTTCGCCACAGACCGCCAAGTACATTTGCGGATATGTGACTTTGGAGCCATCTTCTTTTACGACTGTAACATTGGAAACGCCATACACGGTTCTGCTGCGCACCTGTGTAATCGGCGAGCGTCGAACCAAAACGCCTGTGTCCGCATTCACCGTGACAAGACGGTACATTCCTTTCGCATCATCCACAACAAACAAGCCCGTCAGATAATTCGGCACAACCTGCACATCTGCCTGACCAGATGCCACCACTTCTTTATCCTTGGCAATTTCCTGTCTGTCGTTACGGGCTTCCGTAGCCTTGCGGTCTGCAAGTTGCTGCTGTTCCTTTGATTCCTGCGCAGATTTTGCGGCGGCGGCTTTGTCTCCGTCCTTGCGCTCTTGTGCGGCCTCTTTTTGTGCGGTCTTTGCCTTTTCCGCCGCATCAGCAGACTCACGCTCTTTAAGCGATGCCAATGCCTCGCGCTCGGAGATTCCTTTGCCCGGCTCATCCTGCAAGGCTTCCACAACATTTTCATCGCTGATAGTCGTGGTATCAACTGAAGAAAGACCGCCGTTCACATCGTTGAGCGGAATGACAATCTGAGTTCTTCCCGGCCAATCCTGCCAGTTTGTGCTCAAGCCCACTTTATCTGCCGTAAGGTATTGCAGAACGATGTCCTTATACTTTGCGGTAAAATTGTCCAAATTGTTGCGGTAGACGGCGTTGTAAATGGTCACAAAAGTGGCGACCGTCTCTGCGTCTTCCCGTGTGTAGCCGTAAGCCGCTTCAAGATAACCCATGATAATGCGGCGCAAGTTTTTGATGTGGTCAACACCGGCATTCTCATTCAGAAGCAAAATGTCCGCATCCAGCGCGCCTTGTGTCTGTAAGTCAATCGCATGAACCAGCGTGTATTTTGCCCCCGGCTGAATTGTCGCAGGAGTCTCCAATGCGGCCGCAACCTCACGCCCCAGAGCCGTACCAATGCCGATAATCGCATCGACTGACTCAATCACCGCATACGGTCCCCCGTAGTTTTCAAACTGAATGCCGTCAGAACCGGGAACCTGCAATTCAGCTTCATTCACCTCAATCGCCGACGCATACGTAAACAGCGCAAAACATGAGGTCAGCACACACAAAAACTTTTTCATACACCCTGCCTTAGAATACAAAATCTCATTATAGTATCGGCAGAAAATGCGATTTTGCACATAAAAAGACCGTCGGCAAAACCGACGGTCACTGTTTTAGTACACGCTTAAAATCTTTTCCAGTTTTTCACGACCAATGATGCGCATAAAACTCGCAAGACGCGGCCCCTGGTCTTTGTTCACTAGAACATGATACATCGTGGTGAACAACGCCTTGGCTTCCATGCCGTTCGCAGTCGCCACATCGTACACTTTCTGCTGCAAGTCCTTGTCGGTCGCGCAGTCGTTCATCACCGGCAAAACCTCATCGCGGATTTTGCGCACGGCGACAAGCTCTGTCTCAGACAAGTCCGCTTTGCTTCCATCCGTACGGAGCGCAAACTTGAACTCATCGGGAGCACATTCGTTTACCCAGTACCATGCGCATGCACAACGCTTACGCAATGTCTCTTCCTGCTCAGGCTTTACATCTCCCAGAGACTTCAGCACAGCATCAACATCACCAGAATAAGTCTGGAGCAACGTAGTCAAAAGACGGAACGGCACCTGATACGGCATAACGCTCGGAATTCCGTCAATCTGTGCCAGCTCGTAGACACGCTTTTCTTTGAGGAACAAATCGTCGCTCTTTGCCTTGTCCACGCCCCATGCAATGCGCTCAGTGCGGTCATATGCCTCGTACATCGTGATAACGTCGATGTCAAAACTAATCGCAAATTCGTGGTCAGGCTTGTTCTGCGCAAAAATGTAGCGGAGCAATTCCGGCTGATACACCTGCAATGCGTCCGGCAGCGCGATAACCTTGCCTTTTGAAGAAGACATTTTTCCCGGAATGCCTTTCAGACCAACAAAGTCATACTTCATGGTGATAGGCGCGTCCCAGTTGTAGATTTTTTTGCTGACAAGTTTTGCCGTGTCGTAACTTCCACCCGGACTGATGTGGTCTTTTCCGCCCGGCTCAAACACAACTTTTTCCTCGTTCCAGCGCATCGGCCAGTCAACACGCCACCCCAGCTTGAATTCTTTTGACGTGCGCAAGTCACCCTTTTCTTCGTGACCGCAGCTCGTACATTTGTAAGTCACGCCATATTCGCCATCGTAGTCAGTAATCTCAGTAGTATCTTTGTTACACTTACAGCAGAATGCGGCAATCGGCCAGTACACATCACTGTCCTTCATTTTGTGAGCGTCGTCGCGGTAATTGTTCAGACACCACTTAATCAAATCGCGGTTCTGAAGCGCCTTTTTCATGCCCTCAGTATACTTGTTAGCACGATAGCGGCTCGCCTGATACAAAAATTCAGGATGAATACCCACGCGCGGAAGCTCCTGCTCAATATCCACCTCGTGATGACGAGCATAATTCTCATTGCGTTTGGTCGTATCCGGCACCATCGTAATCGGGAAACGCAGATATTGTTCCAGAATCTCAGGGTCAGGCATATTCGCCGGCACTTTACGGAACACATCGTAGTCGTCCCAAGAATAAATAAAGCGCACATTCTTACCACGCGCACGCAACGCACGCACAACCAAATCCACCGTAATAATCTCGCGGAAGTTTCCAATATGCACCGTACCAGACGGCGTAATTCCGCTCGCGCAGGTATACAAAGGCAAATCCCCGCGCTCCTTTATGATTCTCGCAGCCACCTGGTCAGCCCAGTGACAAAGCTCTTTTGTATCTCTTTCTTCACTCATAATGAAATATTATAGAAGAAAATGGAAAAAGATACAATTAGTGGTAAAACACAGCAAAAAGACTACTTTTAGTGGTATAAGCGACTTATAAAAACATCGCCATAAAATGAGGAAGAGTTATTTTCTTTTCAACAACGCCTAAATTTCCGTCAATTAGTTTTATAGCATATTCCGATTCAAAATGAGATACAAACCAATTCAAAGATGGAGTATTCGTATTTCCGGCTTTCACCTCAACAGGAATCACGCCCCCATCGCGTTCAATCACAAATTCAATCTCTATGCTGCTGTTTTCCGTCTTAAAATAGTGCAGTGAATATCCGGTTTTAACAAGCATTTCCGAAATTAGATTTTCGTAGATACCACCTTTTGCATTTCCAAGGATTTTCCCAGTCAACACGGCAAGTTTGGTCTGCATTCCATAGCGAGCCATCAAAAGCCCTGTGTCATTATAGTAGATTTTGAACTCATTTTCCTTTTCATTAGCAGAAAGCGGAAGATAAGGCTCAAACACATTCCGACAAACATGCACAATATTTGAATCTTCAAGCCAAGTAATACTGTCTAAATACTTCCGGGCAGTAGCTTTTTTCTCAACTTCCGAATACTTGAATTTCTTATTTTCTCGCGCAAGCTGATGGGGAACACTGGCATAGCATTTTCGGACTTTTACCTTTTCAACACCCCTTGCATGATTTGCTATGTCATCATCATAAGAAGAAAGAATTTTTTCCTGTATACTCTGCACACGATTAAAATCTTTATGCGCAACAAAATCAGCAACGACCTCAGGCATTCCGCCGACCACGATATATTCCCTAAGAATCGACTGAAATTTTTCAGCAATGTCATACGGAAGTTTTTCTTTTTTATCAAAAAACGATTTCAGATAATCTATATCCGAATCTTTATACCCATAGGCCCACAAAAATTCCATAAAATCAAGCGAATACATCATCAATGCACGCTCATAGCCTACAGGAACCGACTCAACTTCTTCCACCTCATCATCAGCGTCCTGACCATAATGAAGCCCCAAAAGAGAACCAGAGCAAATAACATCAAACCGGTTATCCTCTGCAAGGAATTTTAGAGCGGTACGGGCCTTTGCACACTTTTGAATTTCATCAAGGAAAATCAGCGTTTTTCCTTCAATAAGATTGATGCCAGGGAGATGTGCCGACATACGCTTGAGAATTTCATCGGCAACAAGTTCGCCATCAAAGACTTCTTTTAGACTCGGATTTTTTAAAAAATTTATTTCAATAAAACTTTCATACTCGTTATGCCCAAATTCCCGGACAAGATACGTCTTTCCAATCTGCCGCGCGCCTTTAACAAAAAGACATTCTTTTTCCTTTGTGCGCTTCCAGTTCAAAAATTCATTATAAGCTTTTCGTCTGAGCATAGCCAACTCCATGCTTTACATAATATCAGCAAATGCCAAAGCGTTCAAGCAAAAATGCATATTTTTGGAGTATTAGAAGTGAAAAAAATGCATATTTTTGGAGTATTGAAAGTAGAAAATATGCATATTTTTGGACTATCAGATGTGGGGAAAATGCATATTTTTGGAGTGTCGGGAGTGAGTGTTAATTGGAAAAGAAAGGGAGTATGTGAGTTATTGCAATCTGGGGGAGCGTGCAGTTTTTTTACACAATTTGCAATTTTATTATGTCTAAATAACCCCAGCTTCATTTGTCTAACAGCAAATCTACTAAAGAAAATTCGAAACTTGGAATATTAGGAAGATTTTTATATTGTCTCAAAACATTCACCAGATTATTTGCATCAGAAAAATAATTATAAACAAAATCGTAACTCTTTACATGTGACATTTTCAAAACCTGTTTACAAAAATCACTAGGTTTCAATTTAGATTTCTTAAATTCCTGATATTTTCCTTCATTTTTCTTGTGAATAATCAGATAGTGTACAATAAAGTTCGCCATTTTGGGATAGAAAAAAGCCCGTGCAGTAAAACTACAATAGAAATCAGAATCCCAAACAGCTCCGAAACAATCTGATTAAAATAGAAGAAAACATACGAAAACATCTGATGCACCATATGAATAAAAAGCATCCCGATGCAAGCCAATGAAATACAGGCATTTGTTTTTTTGAAGCTCATAAAGAAATTATACCACACAAACCGTTCATAAGCATAACAAAAAAGGCCGGTAATTTAATTACCAGCCTCTAATTTACTGTGGAAGAATGTTGTCTTTCATGTGAAATTTTCCTTAGAAAATATATTTATGAAAATTGAGTAATCGAGTATACAAAATACATAATGAATGCTATTATTAATGTATGATTATCGAAAGAACTATTAAAACGAAACTTTTGCAGTTACTAAAATCCTTTCCTGCTGTAACTCTGACTGGTTGCCGACAATGCGGCAAATCCACGCTACTAAAGCATTTGCTCCCAGATTACACCTACATTTCACTTGAAGACCTTGATTTGCGACAGATTGCAAAAGAAGACCCTCGACACTTTATTTCTATTTATCCGCAAAAAATAATAATCGATGAAATTCAGCAGGTTCCAGAACTACTTTCTTATTTGCAAACGCACATTGATTCAGTAAACGAAAGTGGAATGTATGTACTCACTGGCAGCCACAACCTTCTGCTTATGCAGTCAATAAGTCAAAGTCTTGCAGGGCGCACAGCTTTATTGTCACTTGCACCATTTTCTGTGTCAGAATTGCGTTCTGAAAATCTTCTTCCAAAAACAACAAACGAGATGCTATTTAAGGGAAACTTTCCCCGCATTTATGACAAGCAGATTGAATCTACAGATTTCTATCCTTCTTATATCAAAACCTACATTGACCGAGATGTAAGAATTTTGCGCAACATAACTGATTACTCAGCTTTTACGCGATTTCTAAAACTTTGTGCCGGAAGGTGCTCCCAAATTCTAAATATAAGTGCATTAGCAGAGGATGCCGGCATAACAAGGAAAACAGCAGAAGCATGGATTTCTGTTCTTGAAGCAAGCTATATTATCTACATGCTGAAGCCTTTTTACAAAAACTTTGGCAAGCGGATTATTAAAAATCCAAAAATGTATTTTTACGATACCGGTCTTGTCTCGTCTTTACTTGGAATTACAAATTCAGAGCAGATTGAAACCTTCTATATGAGAGGCGCTTTATTTGAAAATTTTGTAGTTTCAGAGCTTCTAAAAAGAAGGCTTTTTGCAGGTAAATCCGACGAACTTTATTTCTGGCGGGACTCAAACGGTGTTGAAATAGATGTTATTGAAGAGGATAATCTTGAGCTTAAAGCATACGAAATAAAGGCTTCTGAAACAATGAACAGTGCATTTTTCACAAATATTAGGAAAGTAAAAGAAATTGCTGACATAAAAGCAGAAAACACAGCCGTAATTTATTCAGGCAAAAGCCTGTCTGCAACAAAAGAATGTGGTGCTTATATTTGCTGGAAGGAGATTTAAATATATTGTTCCAACTCCGCCGGAACCGCATGCTTCTACATCCTGCCATTGTCTTTACAAAAACTCCCGGAGTATGTACAGAATTACCGCCAAAGTACACCCCTGTTGCACTTATTCCACTACCATTGATGAATTAATGCTACTTAATTGTATAAATTCTTAGCCAATGGTAAACCTGGTCAGCCCAGTGACAAAGCTCTTTTGTATCTCTTTCTTCACTCATAATGAAATATTATAGAAGAAAATGGAAAAAGATACAATAAAGGGGAGAAAAATGCAGGTTTTTTGGGGGGAGGGATTGGGGAAGTATTATTTGGGAAAGAAAGGGAACGTGTGAGTTATTGTAACTTGGGGGAAAATTAAAATATATTTGGAAAACTTTTTTGAATCAGTTTTCCTGTTTAAGAATCGAATTAACTAATTCATAAACTCCGGTAGACGGATTATCATAGATTGCCGCATTATCTGAAAGTTTCTTAGCAAATTTACAGGCAACAGATGTTTTATCCCTTAAAATATCATAAAGATTCTCAAAAGCCTTTAAGGCATCAACATTCTTTATCTTATTGCCATCTTTCAAAAGAGAATTAATCTTTTCCAAAGCCTTACTTTGTATATCACCTCTGGAACAAGCTGTATCTCTATATTCAAAATGAAGCACAATCCAAAGCTCAAAGCAGGGATTTGAACATGCAACATTCACGCCAGCTTTTTTGCACTCTTCGACAGCCTTTAAGAAATCTTTTTCAGGATGTCCGCTAACACCTTTCCCTTTGTACTCGATTTCATCCCTGTCAATCACAATCCAACATTCATCAAAAGTCTCTAAGTCGCCAGCGGATATTAAATCCGTAAAAACTCCATACGGATTGGAATGTTGATGAGGAGCAATTTTTACGACAGTTCCAGCTGCAATCCTTCTACTTGATTTTTCACATCTAACAAGACTTTTTATATAGTTTGGTTCTGTACACTCTCCTTCACACGCTATCAAATAGGCTTTCTTTACAGGAATAGATTCCGACTTTCGGGAGACTGGTTCAACAGATTTTAATGAAGCATGTTTATTTCTTGCCATTCTTAATCCTCAAAATCAAATTCTCCAAGATAAGGGATGGCACCGTATTTGCCCATAATATAATTTCGTTCTATTTTGTGTTCTCTCCTAACATTTCTATATTCAGAAAGACTTACCAAGTGTGATTGACCATAGTCATCTTTTTCTACGAACCATATCTGTTCTTTATCAAAGAGAGACTGATCCAAAAGGTTTGTGTCTTGAGAAGTAAAAATAAGCTGTGCTCCATTAGGATTTGTCTTTTTATTATTAAACAAAGAGACAATTTTGCGAGTCAAAATCGGATGCAAACTTGCGTCTAACTCGTCCAAAAATAGAACGGAACCTTTTTGCAATGTATCTATAACAGGGCCAATCGCATAAAAATATTTTTGGGTGCCCAATGATTCATCCTCGAACAAATTAAATTTAACATCGTCAATAAGATTATTCTGTGAATCAAACTTAGAATGAACAGTCTTAACGCTCACTTCTTCAATTATTGCTCCTTTTGGAACATTTAACATAACGGTTGACGCTGGAACTTGTCGGCTTTCCTGAAAAATATCTTTTATTCCTATATCAGCATCTGTAATAAATGTTTGAAATATTTTCTTCACAGCGGGTTTATTAAGATTATCCCAATACTGAGGAGAAAGAGGCTGTTTTGAAGCATATTCAACATAATGGCAGGACTTAAACCAATTGAGGACATTTCTTGCAATTTCATTTCCGCTTCTGTCAGCCTCAACCAAAAAAAGCGAATTTTTTAAATGTCGAATATCCTTCAAATCATTAAATTTAGTTATTCTAATTTTTCCATCATCCTCATCAACATCATATTCAAATACCGTTGTAGGCTGATTGGTTTCATAAATATAAAGATATTCGCTATAAACGCATGTGTTGTCGTACTCAAAACCATATTTGTATTTTTTCCCATTATAAAAAAAACAAATATCAAACGCAGCGGTATCATCTTCGGATTCCTGAGAAAGTTTGAAGCGGTTTAATGGAAGTTCATCAGTTGACTGAATGATTTTATCTTCATTAAGAACAAGGCGCCTCAACATCGCAAAAGCCTTTAAGACATTTGATTTTCCGCTTCCATTCGCGCCGTAGAAAACTACACTAGGATAAACCCTATTTTCGGCACATTCAAATAATGAGGAAACAGAATCCGTCTTATTTGTGAACAAATCAAGCGTAAAAACGTCCTTAAATGAACGAAAATTCCTTGCAGAAAACTGAATTAACATATCTATACAATAATAAGAAATTAGCAAAAATGCAAGTTTAAATTGAAAAACGGTGCGATTTTCACAATTTTAGCAAATAAAATTGAATCTTTCCTTCACAAACTTATAGCTTGCCAAATCGCCAACATCATAGCGTTTGCCTTGCATCTCCCATGCATACACAGTGCGATGCTTGCAGAATTCAGCAATGAAATCTCCGGGCGCGTCGGTGGCACATGTACCTGTATTTACTAAATCAAGCAACACGGAGAGATCTTCTTTTCGATAAATATAAAACGGAGGAACGGCCCATGTGCTGTCAGGCGAAGCTGGCTTCTCCTGCATTTTGAGCACTTTTCCCTTTTCATCAATCGTGGCGACTCCTGTTTTGCGAAGTTTTGCCACATCCGCTTCATAATGACGCATGACAACGGATGAAGAAACTTTTTTCTGATACATAACGAATGGTACAAGCGAAAAATCAAGCACATTATCGCCCGCAAGCACAAGAATATCCTCGCCGATATGCAAAGATTCAATCGCAAAAACAAGGTCTTTTACGGCACCCAATCGATTCTCATTTGCCGTAGAACCATCATCAAGAAGCACGATAGGTTTCTGCAACGTTTTTTTTTGCTTCCAAGACTCAAAGTGCGAAATAAACTTATGATTTGAGATAATGATGTGCTCTGAAATGTCAGGGATTGCATCAATATCGGACAGCAAGCGGTCTAAAATCGTGCTACTTCCCACTGGGAGCAAAGGTTTGGGAAATTTTTCAGTTAGTGGATATAGGCGCGTGGCATAGCCTGCTGCAAGTATTATACTTTTCATGTGATTGTTATTCCGTCTGCCGTGGCACAATAGCATATGCCGAACGACGATTTGAGATTAGGAAAATATTTGAGATATTCAGAAGTGATATGTTCTGAAATCTGTTCTTTTTTACTTGGGTCAATAATTGCCATCGAGGAGCCGTTAAAGCCTGCGCCGCTGAATCTGCCACCATAAATACCATCTGTATCGCGCATGATGTCAAACAGCGTCTGCAATTCGGGACTTCCAGTCTCATATTTTTTTATTGAAGACTCGCCTGAAGCAAAAATCTGGGAGCCAAAACCGACAATATCGCCTTTTTTCCAGCACTCAACTCCCTGCTTGACGCGCTCATTTTCTGAATAATAATGTTCCGCACGTTTCTGCCAATTCTCAGGAAGCCTATCTCTATACTGTTCGTAAATGCCTTTCGGTACATCACGCAGATATGTTTCAGCGAACTTTCCATAGTCCAAATGAGCAAAACCTTTGAGTGCATACGAAGCTGCCTTACATTCATCCACGCGCATATTGTACGCACTTCCCGCAAGTTTTCGCTCCATACCGCTAAAAATAATTGCAATTTCAAACGGTGGCATAACAGGATTCTCAGGAATCAGACGAGACGAATCATCCAATGTGTCAAGGAACAGCAGATTGTCTTTACGGCAATAGACTTCGCAACTTTGGTCGAGTTTTCCGACATTCACGCCGATATAATTTCGTTCCTCATCGATAGCAAGTTTTATGAGTTCAGGTGCAGTCAGATGTATGTCATTCGCTCGGGCAATAGCCATCAAATAGGTAAGAATAACGGCAGCAGACGAAGAAAGACCGCCAACAGGAAGACTTCCAGAGACAATTCCCTTAATTCCGTGAGTAATCTCGTAAGACTTTCGCAACGTAAAAACCGCGCCAAAAAGAAAATCGCCCCATGTGAAAGCGCGTTCTGGCAATGAAGTGACAGTGCCAATCGCTTCACCACTATAATTTGCAGAGCTTACATCGATTGAGCCGTCATCGGTTGCCGAATAATCAAAAGTAACGCCCTTATCTATCGCAAATCCAGTGACAAGCCCGTGCTGATGGTCAACATGTGCGCCCAGAGGACAAACACGATACGGACAGAAAGAATGATATGTGTATGTTTGTGACATGATTGTTTATATAAGAAAAAAAAACTTAAATCTTGTAGTATTGTTTATACCAGGCAGTAAATTTAGAGAGGCCTTCTTCCAGAGTGGTAGAAGGCTTAAAACCAAAGTCTTTCTCAAGTTCCGTAACATCAGCGTAGGTTTGATATACATCGCCGGGCTGCATTGGCAGAAGTTCTTTTTTGCCTGGCTTTGAAATAATTCCTTCGCGAATAAGACAGGTCTCCAGAATCTCTACAAAGTTCATAAGGCTTGAAGGCTTGTTGTTTCCGATGTTATACACTTTGTATGGAGCTCCATCCTCAGTCTCCTCCGGGGATTTCTGCATCACATTCACAATGCCAGTCACAATGTCGTCAACAAAAGTGAAGTCTCGCCACATGTCGCCCATGTTGTAAATCTGAATCGGCTCGCCCTTAACCAGTTTGTTAGTGAACTTAAAGTATGCCATATCGGGTCGCCCCATCGGCCCATACACCGTAAAAAATCGCAAGCCAGTTGAAGGAATCTTGTACAGCTTAGAATAGGCATGCGCAAACAATTCATTTGATTTCTTTGTAGCCGCATACAGCGAAACAGGATTGTCAACCT
>JAFSTK010000167.1 GCA_017450535.1 Treponema sp. | reverse complement strand
GCGGTCGATCAGTTCGACGGCCGAAACGAGCCCCTGTTTCTTGAGGATCTGCACGGCTTCGCAGGCCAGGGCGATGTTCTGATACGAGAGATTGAACACCGTAGAAATCGTAATTTTTTCGCCCCATAACCATGCGCGGAAAGACAAATCTAGATTTTGCCAATAGCCGGAAGTTATCGTGTAATCGTAGCCGCCCAGCTGAATAAAAGTCTGCCGGTTGTACAGGCCGATGTAATCAAACGGATACAACGTGGGAATTCCATCAAAAATAGTCGATTCGGTTCCCACTTCAAGCATAGAATAGTTCACTGACGGACTGAATACGATGGGAAAATTAGGCGCATTAGGACAGATGAGGCGCGGCATCACGCAATACTGATTCTCAGCGACCAGTTTTTCGACAAGCCGTGGCGTAAGGGCATCGGGAGCAAAGGAAACGGTATCGCGCATGACCAGCACATAATTCGAGTCCACTTCACTCATACCGATATTGATTAAGTCTCCGTCCGTAACAGGCTCCAACGGCACGACAAATTTTACATAAGGAAAACGATGCGAAATATCTTCAAGATTATAGTTTTCAGAAGATTTTTCAAAAGAGACGATGGATTTAAAGCCACATTTGGAAAGATTTTCCAGCGTCTGAATGCGGTAATGACTTCCTTCCGAGTTCAAAAGCAGCACCGAAATATCCAGCCGCACGAAAGGCATACGTTCTTTTCCGCCTAACACCGTGCGATTTATCTGCCGCTGGTTAAAAATTAAAGGTATAGTATTCATCACACGCCTTACAGTCCGCAAGATTTTTAGCGGAATAATCTTTTTTTAGATGAGCCGACAAGGGTTCCGCAAAACGCTCCCACACCGTCTGAATGCCCTCTGAACACGCATTTCCCATTGAAACGTCGGCTCCATGACACAAACACAGGGGAACCGTTCCGTCCGAAAGAATGACCATATCACGGCGCAAATGCCAGCAAGGATTTCGCACGAGCGGAGAAAGGTCGGCTGATTTTTCATCGGGAAGCTGACCACAGAAATTGTTGTACTTCTGAATAATAAGTTCGCCCGCGCTCGCATTCGCTTTGTCTTTCCAGTAGCGGTAGAATGGCTCAAGCTGACTTTCATTCGCTTTCATGCGCGTCATCTGCGGATAGACCTGATGCGGAAAATGCTGTGCGAGCAAGCCGACCGATGCCACCGCCTTTGAAAAATCACTTTCAGCGCAATTGTGCAGTTTTGCGTACAGATTGCTTTCCATCGCGTCCAAGAGCACCACCCAGATGATGCGCTTGGCATCCAGTTCAGCAAGCTCGGAAATCAATTTTTCGGTAACCAGTGTGCCGTCAGTCTCAACAAACACGGTAAGCTCAGGATATGAAAGGACTTCGCGCACACAATCGACAAACTGCGGATGCAAAAGCGGCTCGCCAAAGGCTGAAAGCGAGACCACGGCTTTCTCAGAATACGATGCAATCTCCGCGACAAGTTTTTTGAAATCAGCGAACGGCATGTCATCCAGCGGATGCGTCTTTGTCAGCTGACTGTACGGCGTGTAGACCAGCTCATGATTGTATCGCCCAGAAATCTGCACATTGTAAAAAGCAGGAACAGTCTGCAACACGGACACGGTAGTTTCAGCAAGGTCTGAGAGCGCGAGCACGTCAAATTCCGCGGAATCCAAATTGACCATTCCCTTCGTCGCAGCAAAAAGACGCTGGCATGAAAGAAGATTCAGTTTTTCGCCACAAGAAAAATCAAGGCGCAGCATACGGTAATCTTTTGGCGCGATAAGCGTCTCTATCTCAAACGAATTGATGTCACCGCTCATGATGCTGAAAAGCGCGTCTCGTCCGGCAGTTTTTTCGCCCGCAGACTTTTGCACGCCCTCACCTAACGCCGCAATGATTCCCGCCGCTCCAGCATCAACCACTTCGGGCGCAAGTCCATAGGGATAGCCGTCGGCAAATGTGTATTCGGCAAGGTATTTCGTATGCGTATCAATCAGTTCTTTTGTAAGCGCGGAAGATAAAAATGGCAAGTCAGCCCATGCAAACACCGCAAAATCAGCCTTGTGTGCAGAACAGGCGGCGGAAATTTCTTTTGCGACAAGCGCAGATGTCCACTCCGCATTATGCACCACGGAGACTTGTTTTTTGCCAGCTGTCGCTTTTTCTACAGCCGCACGATTCTGGTCATCAGTAAAAACCACCGTCTGCACAGAATGAGACACACTCCCCGCCCAAGCAAGCGCACGGTCAAAAGCGGAGGCTCCGTCAAAAACGACATCAAATGCGTGATGAATCTGGCTTCCTGCAAAAAGAATGGTCAACGGTGTTTTCATACGAACAGTATACACAATTTTGCGTAATTTGGGAATATGAGAAGGTAAATGTATTATCTCTGTTTGAGCACTGCAAAAAGAGACTCAACCAGAGATATTTCTTTACTTAAAGCACACGTCCACTTCAAACGGACCATAGGGAGTGACGAACGGAATGCCGACCACGGGAATATTGCGCGGCCACGAAATCATGTGGTTGTGACCGGAGACACAGAACGGAGGCGAAATATCAACATCCTGGTCTTTTATTGCCGAGACCGCATGACCTGAAACGATATTCGTAAATTCAGTGACGAGAGCTATTTCATTTTCCTCAAGCTCATCTTCTTTGCATTCAAGCCCAGAAAGTATCAGCATTTTTCGAGCCAATGTCTTATGCAGACGGAATCCGACCACACCTTTGCAATCGCCTGTAATACCCAGCAAACCGGTGATTTCCCATTGATGCCCCGCGTGAACATCAAGCAAGTGCGGCTCTTTTACCGTCGGCTTTATACCGAACATTTCCTCAAAAGTTTTTACACCTTCTGCCAAAAAAATGTTAATAATCTTTGCGTCCATATACTAATGATAGGACAGAATTTGCGAATTGTAAATGAAAAAAAACACACCCTGCCGACAATCTTTGCCATTAGGGTGTGTCACGTTCTCAGTTCGGTGCTGTCGTGGTAAGTTTTCCTTCGTTTGATATGTACCAGTTTGTCGAACTATCCGATGCCACCGCAAACTTTTTCGCCGCAGCTTCAAGCGATGTGTCAGTCACGCCGTCTGCGAGAGATAGAACCTGTCTGTCTTCATTGTAGCCATTCAGTTTTACTGTGGCGACGGGTGTATTTCCAGTAAGCTCGCCTGCAATATAGATTATTGTACTACCAGGGAAACCAAGGAATACTTTATTGTCAGAAGTTACAACAGCATCGCCTTTCATCATGAATTTACCGAACGGGCCGGTTGAGTATACCATATCAACACCATAGCCAGTATTACCGGTAATAGTTCCGCCATTCATGATAAAATCACCTGGAGCAGAACCATCATACATGGTTACGCCATTACCCGTGTTATTGCAGATTGAACCACCGTTCATGGTAAAGAGCGCGCCTGGAACGATAACCGTTGAATAACTGCCATTCCAACTTGCAGAGCCGTGGCTTAGATACACACCGCCTGCCGCTGACTGACCGCCGTCGATACCCGTGTTTCCACTGATTTCGCCGCTTTCCATCGTAAGCGAAGCGCCGGCAGAAATCTTTACACCACCGCCGCCACTGCCACTGACATATCCGCCTGTGATTTTGAGATTTTTCATAATCACTGGAACCGTTGTGCTTAGTGTAAGCGTCGTTCCATTGCTTGCAGAAGTAAAGCCACCGTCAAGAACATCTGCCCATGTCTCGCCAGATTTACCAGTCACGCCTTCCAATGTGAGAGACTTTGCCATGTCCGTTGTAAGCGTTGAGTCGATTTTCTGTGCGCCTGTGAGCGTTCCGCTAATCTTTATCGTGTATTCAGCGGCAATATTTCCGTTTGCGGCGATTTTTTCCAATGCGGCGGGAATTGATGAAAGTGCTGTAGACTGCGAAATGCCGTTGTTTGAATCATTACCTTCCGCGCCCACATAATAAACGCTTGATACAGTCTGTAGTTTTCCTTCGCTATTGATGCGCCAGTAAACCGTTCCATCGTCAACAGATTGTGGTTTTACTGCGATTTTTCCACATTCGGCTTCAAGAGTCGTTTCCGTCACGCCGTCTGCGAGGGCAAGCACTTCCCTGTCTTCCGTGTAAACAAAACTGTATGAACCAGTGCTATACGTATAGAATGCAAGTGTCGCAGCCTTTTCAGAAGCAAGTTTTCCTGAGACTGTAAGGACAGATGGACTAGGCATGTTCACCATATTGTCATCAGAAACAACCGCATCTCCGCTTATCTTAAAGAGACCGCATGCCGTTCCCTGACCAGCAAGACTTGTTGAAACGCCGAGGTACACACCAATGTCAAGGCGGCTTGTTGATGTAGTGGTATTCGAACTGACTGTTCCGGCCTGCATTTCAAACACACCTGAACCGCTGCCTGCCCTTGCAGAGACAAAAACACCGCCAGAACCAGCACCATTATTGCTTGAAATTGAGCCGGATTTCATTACAAAGCGTCCGGTATAGTCAACATTTACACCGCCGGCACCATTGCTCATCGTATCGGAAGAAGAACCTGACGTGTTTCCTGTGATTGAGCCGCCGTTCATATTGAATGCGCCTCTCACATATACGCCGCCTGCACCGTTTTTGTGTCCTGTACAGTTTTTGATTGCCGCCGTGTCGTTCATTGTAAATGTTCCATTTTCTCCGACATCAACACCACCCGCGCCGTTTGTATCATTCGTTCCGGTGATTACTGAACCCTTACAACCTGTTATAGTTGAACTGTCATTCATCGTCACAGAACCGTTTGAAATATAGATGCCACCGCCGAGTTTTGCCGTACAGTTTTCTATGCTCGCGTTTCCGTTCATCACGACGCGGCCTTTTGTCTCTACAAATTGTTTTGTCGCAACGTATACACCGCCGCCATACAAAGACTCACAACCGGAGATTTTTGCATTTCCGTTCATTTCCAGGAGTCCGCTTTGCAGATAGACCGCACCGCCCGCGCCATCAGAAGTAGAAGTCTTGCAGTTTGTAATTGAAGAGTCTCCGTTCATCACAAGTTTTGAGTTTTCATCTTCTAGATAAACTGCATATCCAGAAGTCTGTTTGAAGCCGGTGATTTGAGAGTCGCCGTTCATAATTACAGTCGCGCCGCTTATCATCACACCGTAGGAGCCGGTTGTCTCTTGGGCAGTACATTCAATTTTTGCGCCGTTTTCAAGAGTCAATGTTCCGCTACGAATGTTCGCGCCAAGGTTTCCATTCGCCGCAATCGTAATGTTTTTAAGTAAGACATTTCCATAACTTTCAAGCGGATAGCCGCTCACTCCATCACCAGCGATTGTATCTGTTCCGCTCGTGGATTGTCCCTGTATCAAAATTGATTTTGCAGGAAGTCCCTGAACCTTGACATTTTCATTGAATGTGCCCGTCGCATATATCGTCCAGTCATAATTCGGATTGTTAGTTTCCTCAATTTTACTGAACGCCGCAGAGAGTGTTTTAAGCGCGTAGCTTGCCCCAGAAGAAGAACCGTCATTTGTATCTTTGCCGTTCGTCGCATCAACATACAGTCTTGAAAGCTCAAATTTGGCGTACAATGTTTTATTTTCTGTAGTTCCTTTTGGAATCTTCGTTAAAGGCTCTCCGCTAAAATCACTCTTTTCAAACCAACCCATAAAAGAATATCCGCTTCTCTGCATAATCGGGAGAACCACTTCGTCACAACGGGAGAACTTTGTTGGTTTTATCTCACCTTCTGCAAGCGAGCCGCTGTTATTGTTATATGTAATCGTGTAGATTTGATTTAAGTCAAAAGTCTGCTCGATTACAGAATTTCGCCCTTTTACGACATGCACGATGTACGGAAACGAATTCATCACCACATCTTTTTTTGCAGTGGAGTCATAAGACAAGAAATCAAAAGTGAGACGGTATGTGCCTGTAGGAATTTTTCCGTCTGAATTTGAAGTTGAATAGCTTGCTACTTTTTTATAAGTGTAACTTCCATAAGATATTCCTGATGTAATATATTTCTGTTCGGTAATTTCATCAGTATCCAGATTCAAAAGCGTGACATAAATGCTGCTTACATTTGTGGAGGAGAAGTTCATTTTTACGGAAATACCGCCGTAATCACCGAAATCGCTGTAATCTGATTTGCTTACAACTGGGGAAAGTGCGAATGAAATGGTATTCGACTTTGCCTCTTCAATAGTAATGTTTTCCTGTTTCTGATAAAAACACACAGTGTCAAGGGAAGCGCGCATTTCAAATGTGTATGTTCCAGCTCCATCCTCAAGCAAAAGCATTTTGTTGTAAACTGCGGCAAGGCTTTCGACACTGTTCAAAAGTGTTTTTTTACTTACGCTGACCGCATTGCCACTTGCGTCTTTTGTTTTTGTCGCATACAAATAGACACTTTTCAGATTTGCCTGCGCATATTCCTCAGTGGGCTCAATGGAACGTGCATCCACAGAAACACCGTTTGGAGTAATAACAAGATATGTGTTTGAGCCAGCATTTGTTTTGATTTCGTCAATGTCATCCGCACAAGAGATTACCGTAAAAAAGCTGAAAAGCAAGGTGAAAAGCATTGAAAAATGGAGTACGGACATTCTCATAGTTTTATTTGTATTCATCTTCATCCCCCTTTACTCACTCACCTTGATTTGTGCCGTGTACGAATAATATTTACCCGCCGCATCTTTTGCCTCAAGATAAACGACATAATTTCCCTTCACCCATTTTGTCGTATCAAGCGTGAGAATGTGCCCAGCGGTCTGAGTTTCCTGCGTTTCGCCATCCAGTTTCCAAGAGTAGGAAGCAAATCCACTTGTCGCCGTGAATACAAGAGTTGAGCCGCCTGTAAAACGTGTGTCGTTTTCTACCGCATTTCCATCTGAAGTGACTGTTACCGCAATGTCATTTGTAAGTCCCGTCGGAACAGAAACAGTGAGTCCCATGCCAGTTTTTTTCGCCAATTTGCCGGAATTATTTTTGTCTAAGTACCAGTAGTAGGTTACGCCGTCTCCAAGCGTTTGCGGAGTGATTTCAAAACAACTTGCAATAGAAGAATTAGTCCAAGAAAGACCTGCGCCTTCCTTTAATTTTATTGGATAGACATCCACGCCACCATCTGCAGGATATGAAGCCAATGTAAGCCGCGCATTAGGACTTTCGTTCAAACCGCCGACCACTTCAATCTGTGCATTAGTCTCCATATAAACATCGTTCGGCATATTTGTCTGCGCAGAACCGCTGATCATATAATTTGCAGTTGAGCACATGTAAATGCCGCTTCCAAGTCCGCCAGCAGAAACTGAATTATTTCGGACATAGGTTCCAAGCTGTTCAAGAGTTGCGCCACCTTCAAGATAAATGCCGCCGCCTTTTACCGTAACTGTCGTATCGCTATTTTCAAGACTGTTTTCGTAGATGTCGCTTCCAGAGCCTGCAATGGTTTTTAGATAGCCGCCGTTTGCAACATAAATACCTGCGCCATAGTGAGAGGCCGTATTATTGCAGACTTTTGTTTTATAGTTCATGACAAATTTCGCATCCTTCGAGATGTAAACGCCCGCACCTGCTCCTGCTGTGTTCTCCGTAACCGTAGCGTAATTTTCAAAAGAGACTGCCGCTCCTTCACCAAGGAAAAGACCGCCGCCAGCAAGTTTTGCGTCACCTCCAGAGCCAATCTGCGTTCCGTGTCCGCCCTTGATTACAATCTGGCGTAAGGTTACGGGAACAGTTGTTTTTATGGCAAGAGCTGAACCTGTTCCTGAGCCAGAGGCGTTGATAATATCTACTAATGTAGAAGTGCTTGTACTTTTTCCGACAATTTTGATTGTATTCGCCTTGATTTTTCCGCCAGTCGGGTCTTCAATGACTTGAGCTCCAGTGATTTCACCGTCAAGCGTGATGATGTAATCTTTTGTAGAATCGTTCTGTGCATTGATTTTAGAAATTGCAGATGTAATCGATGGAAGCGGAGTTGAAGATGACAGTCCGTCATTTGTCTCTGAACCGCTGGCAGAAACATAGAGGTTTGAAGTTTTCTGCGTAGCCTTACCGTCACTTCCGACAGTCCAGTTCGTGACAATGCTAGTTGTTGGGTCGGTGAAAGGCTCAACGACAAATTTTTCTTTTATGCCGTCAATGGTTAGTCCAGCGGTTGTTGCCGCAGCAGTCAGTGTTATCAACGGCTTGTATGTAGAATAGCCCGTCGCAACTGAGCTTGTGCTGCCGTTATCAGACGGAATAAGATACATTGAGGCGGCTTTTACTGCGCTGAGAGAATCTGCGATATTCAGAGAATATGAGCTGCTGTAACAAATTGACTGCTTGACTTCTTCAGTTCCCGCAGGAATAGTTGCTGAACCGCCAATCGTAAGGCCGTCGCCCTGAATGTAAATTGCGCCGCCTTTTTTGTCCGCGCCATTGTTTGCGATTGTTCCGCTATTCATCCTTACGACGACTGAAGAACCATAGGCAAAACTAAGACCGCCACCACCAGATTTTGAGTAGTTGTAACAGATGCCTTTATTCCATGTCGCAGGAGTGTTGTCCGTCTCATCAACATAGCGGCTATAGCCCATGTATAATTTGCCGCTAGAGCCGACATAGATTCCGCCACCGTTTCCATCAGCCAGATTTGAACAAGTAACGGAAATGTCACTTTCTCCTGATGAATTTGTTGCCATTGTGGTCTGTGAATCATCGCCAATTAAAGCGTCGCCGTAAACATACATTACGCCGTTGTTATACACGCCTGCGCCATCACCGTTGACTCCATATCCGGACTTCGCATAATTGTTTTTAATCGTTCCGCCTTTGAATGTGAAAGTTCCGTATGAAGTCGCACTGCTATTTGCGTTGTACACACCACCGCCGTTAGAACCTTCAGTCCGGTTCAGTTCGATTGTGCCACCTGTCATCAAGAATGAGCCCAGATTGTAGATACCCGCTCCGTATGCGTTGGAATTATTAGCGGCTTCATTGTGAGCGATTGTACCGCTGTTCATGACCATTTCGCCAGTCTCAACATTCTTAATAGCACCGCCACGCCAAGAATAGTTGTATTGTATAAAACCAGTCCATTCTTTAGGCATGTTTTCGCTCTCGCTCACATACTGTGAATAGCCGAGGTACAGTTTTCCGCCATTGTAGATTCCGCCGCCATCATCGGACGTGTTTGCCGGATTTGAATAAACTGTAGCAGTCTGGGTTTTATTGCCGATTGCAGCCGTTCCATACATATACAGCGTTCCCAAATTGTAAACGCCGCCGCCAGAATACGCCCCGTTATCGGTTATCACAACGCCATCAGCAAGCGAAACCGTAGAGGAAGCACCGACATACAATCCACCACCTTTTTTTGCAGAAAGTAAATCACTGACATTTGAATTTTTGTTGCAGGCATTTTTTATCAAAAGATTTTGAATCGTAACAGGAACTTCTGTAGTTATTACAAGAACAGTTCCGTCATTTGAAGAGCCAGTTAATCCATCGTTTTTATTCAAGCCGCGGTTCAACATATCTTGTGGAATTCCATCTGAATCCAAGCCTGTCAAACCAACCAGCATAATTGACTTGGCATGTGCCGTAGTAAGATTTGCTGAAATAGAACTCATTCCATAATCTTTAGAATAAATGCGTTCCCCCGCTTTGCTTGTTGAATCCGGGTGCGGTCCAGTAACGTCGCCGCTCACATAAATCACCCAGTCCGCGTCACCGTTTTTTGCCTCAATGATAAGCTCGCACGCACGGTCTATTGACTCCAATGCCTTCTCAAGCGATTTTCCGTCATTTGAGTCATCGCCAATGCCGGACACATACAGCTTGTTCACTCCAATAAACTGCGCATACAATGTCTTGTTACCAATGCTTCCATTTGGAATGCTCGTGACCTTATCCGACTCACCAAAACTTGTGCTTGTATACCAACCGGCAAACTTCACGCCTTCCAACGTCATGTCTGGCAGAGAAATCGCGTCACTTCTGCGAGAGTATTTTTTTGCAAGCGCAGTTCCGTCTGTCACTTTGACATTTGCCGCCTCAGCATCGCTCATCTTTGCGCTGTCTATGTAGTATTCGTAGTTGATTGTATAGACTTCGTTCAAAGCCCAATTGATTTTAGCTGATGTGACTTGTCCTTTTGCGACACGGACAAAATTTTCGCATGAGTTGAGCGCATTTTTCACACCGTCCGCATAAAAATCGAACACAAGGTAATAAACGCCAGCGGAAAGTCTTTCGCTTTCTTCCATGCTTCGATTAAACAAAATGCTTCTCACACCATTTTCACCGACAGAATAATCAGCCGGGGTGTATTCTTTTGTGACAATTGCGCTTGCAGCGTCCAAGCTGTTTTTTAGCGTCGCAACAACTTTGTCCGCCTCACCTGTAAATGACACGATGATTTTCATGCCGCCGTATTCAGTTGTAGGACTAAGAACAAAGGAAATTGGATTTACTTTGCCTGATTCAATTTGTGCGCTCGTCGTTCCGCTGTATGCGACGCCATTCAGTTGCGCTGTGAGCGAAAAAGACCACGCACCCGGTTTGATTGAAACAGGGTTGCCAGCCATTTTGGAAATGTTTTCTGCCGACAAAAGCGTTTCTTCCGTGCTGCTGCCCAGCGTTCCTTTGAGCACGAGCGCAGTAAGGTCTTTCGCCTCCACAGCAGTAGGATTGATTGCGCGGGAAGCCGTCTCTGCGCTCACCACAAGATAAGTGTTTCCGTCGTGAGAAAGCGGCGCGCCAAAGTTCTGTTCGTCAAGATTGTCAGAACAGGAGAAAAATGAAATGAGAGATGCTGCCGCCAGAAGAGCGTTGATTACAAAAAAACTTCTTTTTTTCATACGTTTTTCTCCTATTCGATAGTAACTTGTGCCGAATACAAGTCGTTCGCATCTGATTTTGTTACGATAAGCGTGATATCATACGAACCTTTGCCCCAGTCCGTCGTATCAACTTTAAGAATGTTGCCCGTTGTCGTCTGAACCTTTCCGTCAATTTTCCATGTGTATGTCGTCCAGCCTTCTTCAGCCGTAAAGGTGACTACTTTTCCTTCCCGGACATTGCGTACGGTAACATCTGACGTGCTGGTTGCCTTGATAGAAATATTCAGTTCAACAGACGCTGGGTCTGGCTCTTCAGGTTCTTCTGGCT
>JAFSTK010000166.1 GCA_017450535.1 Treponema sp. | reverse complement strand
GTTGCGAACCATATCCGTCCAATTTACAGTAGACTGTCCGAAAGAGTACGCCGGCACAACGCTGCATGTGGATCTCTACGACGGCGAGGCCTACGACGCGCCGGAGCAGGAGTTCTCCGTTGTTCTGGCGCCGGGCGTTAATCAGATCAACGAAGTGCTTGACAAGGGCGAAAACGCGCCGGGGGAGGCGTGGCTGCGGATTTTTACGCTGGAGCCGGCGGGATATGAGATTCAGAATTTAAGGGTTTGTTCTATAAATCAATCCAAAAACTATACGCAAATTATTGTATTTTGTCTTGCCCTGATGTTGCTTGCCGGTGCTATTATTTTGCTCTTAACAAGAAACAATAACGCTTATGCGCTGGTCGAGGTACTGACCCTGAATGAAAATGTTAGCTTGACGATTGCGCAAAAATGGAGGGGTCGGATAACTCCGGCTTTAACCATAGTAATTCTTACTGCCTGTGAATGGTTCTTTTTTCGTAATGTGATTGGAACAGAATCCCTGATTGCCGACCGGGGCGACGGAAGACTCACCATGCTGTTAACGGAGCATTGGTATCACGTTTTTAGAGGTGAGGCAGGTATAGCCGATTTGGGTATATTCTACCCGTCGAGAAATACTCTGGGATATTCTGACATATTCTTTGGATTCGGTATTATCCATTCTGTATTGCGACTTTTGGGTGTCGATGTGTTTTTTTCCTATAAGTACACGTTGATCATTGTGCACCTGATTGGGACAATCACTACGTACCTTTTATTGCGCAGGTTTCTGAATGTAGACGCTGGGTGGAGCCTTTTTGGAACGATCGCTTTTTCTTTTTCCAGTTCTTATGCAGCGCACAGTGGTCACACGCAGTTGCTGTGCATAAGTCTTGTTCCGCCTTTTTTTTGCGCGTTGACCGCTTTTTTTCAAAACATACACGACCGAAAGAAAAGAAACCGCTTCGCGGCGCTTGCCATTGCTTTGATGCTTTTGTTTCTATATACCGCGTGGTATATCTTCTTCTTTACCGCACTTTTTCTCGTGTTGCTTTTATGCATTGAATCAATTCTGTTCGCATCGAAGGGATATAAAGTTCGCCATGAAATTCTCAATTTTTTGAAACTTTTAAATGCAGATATTGTGTATTATTTTGCGGCGTTTTTCATTGGCACGGTTCCGTTCATCGTGTTGGAGTTGCCGGTTTTGAAAATGTCCGGCGGAAGAGGTTACGGCGAAGTTCGGGTATATCTTCCGGAAGTCATAGACCTTATAAATGTTGACGAGGGAAACTGGGCATTGGGCCCGCTGATGAAAGCGATGCGCCTTGGCGAAAGAGGCTATAGTGGCGAGGTTGCTATTGGCTTTTCGCTTGTCCTTCTGCTGTCCTTTGTCGTCGCGCTCATCTGGTTCCGGAAGAAAATCGTCTTAACCGGTGGAACAGTTGAAATACTGACAGAGGGGATCGCGCTTGCGGTGATTTTAAGCTGTGTGCTTCCGTTGCGGCTGAGCAGCAATGGCGTCTCGTTGTGGTGGTTTGTTTTCAATTTGTTTCCGGGTGCGGCTTCCGTCCGTGCCGCTGGGCGATATTTGCTCTATCTCAGTCTGCCGATGGCGATAATAACTGCGGTAATGGGAAATGAGCTGACAAAGCGAAGCAATAATATCGCTTTTAAAAAGATTTCTTCCTGCGCACTGTTGCTGCTCATTTTTCTCGCATTTGTATTCAATATCAGAAACGATGGAGTTT
>JAFSTK010000165.1 GCA_017450535.1 Treponema sp. | reverse complement strand
TGGCAAATGTCTGGTTCTCTTTATTTTGTTCTTTGTGGTGCTTGCGTTCTTGGGAATGCCGCTTTTCGTCGTTCTTGCAGGTGTCGCATATGTTTTGCTTTCTATGAACGGTGGATATACTGACCAGATTCCGCTGGAAACTTACCGCATGTTTACTGACCGCAATATCGCCGCAATTCCGCTCTTTACGATTGCAGGCTATATTCTTGCGAAGTGTAGCGCAGGTCAGCGATATGTGGAGTTATTCAAAGCGTTGTTCGGTTGGTTCAGAGGCGGCACAGTTATTGCGGCTGTTCTGGTTATGACCTTCTTCAGCACTTTCTCCGGTGTCTCCGGCGTAACGATTTTGGCTCTCGGTTCATTGCTTTCTGTCGTTCTGACTGGTTCAGGCTTTGAAAAAGAGCGCGCGGAAGCGTTGATTACTTCCAGCGGAGCGATTGGCTTGTTGTTCCCGCCGAGTGCGGCAATCATTATGTACGGTACGACAAACATCTTCTTCTTGAACGGAGATGTCATCGCATTGTTCAAAGCCGCTCTTATTCCCGGCATCATCATGATGATTGCTATGATTGTCATGGGCATTGTCTATGACAACCAGAAAGAGCGCGCTCCTTTCTCTATGAATGCAATTGGTAAAGCTATCCTCAACTGTATTCCTGAGCTTTTGATGCCGCTCTTTATCATCATTTTCTACTTCATGGGCGTGTTCGATTTGTTCGAGACATCTGCGTTCGCTGTTTTCTATGCGTATTTGCTTTCTACTGTTTTCCGCCGTGACTACAATTTCAAGCAGTCTTTGGAAGTGATTGCTGAAAGTATCCCGATTTCTGGTGGTGTTTTGTTCATTCTGGGCGCGGCTTCAGGTATTTCATATTATATTCTTGACGCAAATATTCCGGTGATTATTACCGATGCGATTACGGCGATGGTCACGAATAAATATGTGTTCCTCATTTTGATGAACATTGTGCTTTTGATTGTCGGCTGTCTGATGGATATGTTCAGCGCGATTTTGATTGTGTCGCCGTTGCTGCTTCCTATCACTGAATACTTTGGCCTCTCTCCGTTCCATGCGGGTGTTATCTTCTTGATGAACCTGTCTATCGGATTCCTTACTCCGCCGGTTGGAATGGACTTGTTCATCTCTTCCTATACGTTCGGAAAACCGCTTCCTAAAGTGATTAAGGGCATTGTGCCGTTCTTGCTCGTGCAGTTTGTGGTGCTTTTGCTGGTTACTTATATTCCGTGGTTTACATCGGTTCTGCTAGGATGAGACTCATGACCCGAACGATGCCGGCGGTTGTTTTGCTGTCGGCATTGTTTTTTTCTTTTACCGCATTTTTTTCCTCTTGCAGAAAAGACCCCGCAGAACTTGCTCGGCTTGAGCGTGAACGTGACGAAAAAGCGCGCGCACAGGCAATCGCAGATTATGTCGCCCAGTTAAGTGATGACCAAAAAATCTCTCAGCTTTTTTTAGTGAATGTGGAGGGTGACAAAGAATTTGTTCCCGTAGAAAAAACTGGCGCGCTGTATGGAAATCGCGAGGAGGGGACTGCGCTTGTTCCCGGCGGTTGCTTGCTTTTTTCATACAACATTGGTGAGACTCCAGCGCACATTGCCGGCTACATTTCTTCCATCCGCCGCTTTTACCATGAGAATAACATCGTTCCGCCTTATGTCGCAATTGACCAAGAGGGCGGCTACGTGAACCGCCTGCGCAAAATTACGAGCAATCTAGTATCGCAGAAAAAAGTTGCCGAATGGTTTTCTGCGGAGCAGGCGCATGATTTGTATGCGGCGCAGGCAAAACAGTTGCGCGCGTTGGGCATCCAGATGAACCTTGCTCCCGTCGTGGAAGTGGAGACAGATTCCAACCGCGATTTTTTGGACACGCGCAGTTTTGGTACGCTTGAGCAAGTGCTTTCGTATTGTGCCGCAGAAATCGCCGCTTACGAAGAGCAAGGGATTGGCACTGTTATCAAACATTTTCCCGGCAACAACAATACTGACCCTCATATCGGTCTCCCCAAAATTGACCTTACATCAAATGCGTTGCAGAATTATCTTGAGCCGTTCACAAAACTTGCTCCTTCTGCCTCCGCATTGTTGATGAGCCATATTATTGCCCGGGTGACCGAACCGAGCGGAAATGAACTGGAGTCCACCGCAAGACCCGCATGTTTTTCTCCGTATTGGATTCAAGAAGCCCGCAAAAGTTTTGACGGCTTGATTTTTTCTGACGATATTTTTATGGGCGCGCTCGCAAACAATGGTTATCCCCCCGAAGTCGCAGTGGTTGCCGCCATTGATGCGGGTATTAATTGTATCATGCTCAGTGAAAAGACTTTTGGAGAAGTGGCGGGCGTGCTGCTTGCAAAAGCGTCCGAAGATGCTTCCCTCGCAGAAAAAATCACAGCGTCTGTCTGCCGTGTTATCGCATATAAAATCAAAGCAGGCGTATTGCAGTTTGAAAAAGTTGAGAATGCTATACAGGGCGAAAACGCAAAAAAGCCCGCCGAAATTTTGTACCGTGTGCGCGAAAGTGAAACAATTCCTGCTTTCTCACAGGAAACATTTCAAGCCGCTTATGACGATGGAATGAGTTTTTACAAATGAAACAGTCCCAGAAAAAACAAAAACTTTCCGGTGCGGCGGGCTTTGAGCAATACTATTCGGATTTGTTCGGTGACCGCTGGCAATCTCTCAAAGCGGCTCTGCAAACAGAACCTGATTACGTGGCATGGAAAGCGGGTGGAGCAGAGCCGTATTTTCTTGACTCTGGCAGTGTCCGTGCCGCAGTGACCTTGCCACTTTCTTCAGCACATCATATCCTTGACTTGTGTGCGGCTCCCGGCGGAAAAACGCTGGTACTCGCTTCTTGTATGAATGAGGATGCGGATTTGCTTTCCAATGAGCGTTCTGCTGACCGCAAAAATCGTCTTGTAAAAGTCTGCGATTCTTGTCTGCCGGAAGGAAAGCGTTCTCGTATTACCGTTACTTGCCATGACGGCGCAAAAATGTGTCTTTCTCAGACAGAATGTTTTGACGCGATTTTGTTGGACGCGCCATGTTCTTCAGAACGCCATGTTCTTGCTGACCAAAAATATCTAGCGGAATGGTCGCCTTCCAGAATCAAAACGCTTTCGGTAGCGCAATGGGCTTTGCTCTCATCCGCTTGGCGCATGCTTTCTCCCGGCGGTTATCTTTTGTATTCCACTTGCGCGCTTTCTCCCGAAGAAAATGATATGGTTGTCGCGCGCCTGGTAAAGAAATTCTCTGATGCGCAAATTTGTGAGCCGGCAATTTCTTCTGATTGTACTCCGTGGTGCGCGCTTCCTTCTTCCGACTTACCAGCATATGAAAAAACAGAATACGGCGCACATGTTTTGCCAGATACAGCGGGTGGGGCTGGTCCGCTTTATTTTTCATTATTGCAAAAATCTTCCAAAATATAATAAATTTTTGATTAAACCATTGGACTAATTGTTATTTTTAGGGTAATATATTAAAAACGCTAGGAATTAAAAAATATGAAGAGATCTGAGCGCGAACAAAAACTTCAGGCAATTATCGAAACAGAAAAACTCCTCAATGAGATTCAGGACGTTGATGTTCTTTTGGAGCGTCTGCTTACTGAGGCTCGTGGCATTGTACGTGCCGATGCTGGATCGATTTATGTAATTGAAGGCGATAATCTCAAAATCAAATATGCTCAAAACGATACCCAGCTTAGAATGCTTTCTTCTGGTGATAAGCTTCCGTATGTGGCGTTCTCTTTCCCGATTACAGAAAATACAATTGCGGGCGCATGTGTTGTTCGTGGTGAGATAATCAATATTCCTGACGCATATCAGATTCCAGAAAACTCTTCTTTTCATTTTAACAAATCAACTGACATTACGACAGGCTATCGCACAAAATCTATGTTGACTTTGCCGCTTAGAATGGCAAACGGTCGTGTACTTGGTGTTCTACAGGTTATCAATGCGCAGGATGAAGAGGGCAATGTCATCGCCTTCGACAAAGATGCTGAGCTTTATATCACGCACTTTGCTTCCAATGCGACACAGGCTCTTGAACACGCATACCTCACCAACAACATGATTAAGCGTATGCAGCGCATGGCGGAGTTCAGAGACCCGCGTGAGACTGGCGCACATGTTGAGCGTGTGTCAGACTTTGCGCTGGAAATTTATGACCGTTGGGCTTTGAATCACAATATTCCCAATCAGGAACAGCAGCGTTTCCGCGATATGCTCAAAATCGCGGCAAAATGCCATGATTTGGGAAAGGTCGGCGTATCAGATAAAATTCTTAAAAAGGTGACGCCGCGCTTTACTGACGAAGAGCGTGCCATTATGATGGGTCATACATGTATCGGCGCATTGTTGTTCACTGAGCCGGAGTCACCTTTGGACGAGATGGCACGTGATGTGTGTCTGTATCACCATGAATGGTGGGACGGCTGTGACAAAGGGTATCCCGGTCATATTGATTATAGTCAGTATATTATTGAGACACCGGTTCCTAAGGGCAAACCTTTAAAAGGTGATGAGATTCCGCTTTCAGCTCGCATTGTCGCACTTGCAGACGTATTTGACGCATTGAGTCATAAGCGCGTTTATAAAGAAGCGTGGTCTATGGACGATACTTTTATGGAGATTCAGAATCTGTCCGGCTCGCAGTTTGACCCAGAAGTGGTGCTTGCATTTATGCAGGTAAAAGAACGTATTCTTGCAATCAATTCTGCCCACGAGGCGATGTAGTTTTTTCGTACTGCCAGTTTGTCACTTTTTGCATAAAATCTTTATCAAAAGCGCGGCAAAATTTGTCGAATTCATTTTTTCCGTAATCTGATTTTTTCTTTTTTTCACCGAGACCGATTGCCTCAAGATTCATCATAAAATTGCGTTCGCTCAAGCGTTCTCCAATGTTTTCTTTTGTAAAGACCGTGCCGCGGTCGTTCATCACCAAAACATGTTTTTCTATGAGGCGAGCCGCAAACGGAATGTCTCTTGTAATCACAATGTCTTTGTCCGCGCAATGGGAAAAGATGTAGTCATCAGCCGCTTGTTCAGTCTGCTCGCATACAATCATTTGTGCGTTATTGTCGGGCGCAGCGGCATTTTCTTGCCCAGAACAAGCGGGCAGGGGAATGTCCCTGTTTGCCACGAAATAAAGCGGCACGGCATGTTTTTTTGTGTATCGGAAAACGTATTCGCGGACTTGTTTCGGGCAGGAATCTGCATCAATCCAAACGGAGAACATCAGCCTAGCGCCTGATCGATTTTTTTAATCATTTCAATGGTCAGCCGTTCTGCCTCGCTGTCATCGTCGATGGTGAGCTGCTGAGCAATCTGTTGTTTTTTTGATTTTTCTTTGTAGAGCTCGTCGCAGAGTGTAATGCCAGTTAAGATTGCGACTTGCAAAGAGTTTTGCAATGAACCGCTTTCTTCGATTTGCTCAGCGATGCGTTTGTAGTAGTCGAGCAGTTTTTTCAGATACGCGCTGTCTTCATTTGCTTGAATTGCGAACGATGCGCCAAGTACATCAATTTGTAATGAACCCATCTGACTGCTCCTTGTACGGATTAGAATATATCGAATTGTCCCTGAGCGGTGTTCGGCTGGTCAGGAGAAGGTGTCGCGTCATCAAAAGTAATGTCTGGATCGATTGAGCCATTATCAACGGGTGCGGCTTCTTCTGAGATTGTTTCTTCTGCCGGAGCGAAACTTGCTGATTCGGGAATCTGCATTGCCTGCTCAAGTGTCATATCGGGTGAAACGGGCGGCTCTGGCTCTGTTTCGATTTCTTGTTGGGGCAGGGAAACTTCTTGTGCAGGTGCGGCCGCTGCCTCAGTATGTGCAACAACAGGTTGTGCTTGAGTTGGTTGTGCGACAACCTGTGATTGCTGTGTGGCTTGACTGGTCTGAACGGTCGCATTTGCAACGGAAAGAACCGTGCTCTCTACGTCGTTCAGACGTTCAAGTGCTTTCAGGATGCCTTCCTCAATTTTGCTCTGGTCGCTCTGAAATGTAGAAAACTGCTCCGTTTTGGCAGACAGTGCGTTTGTGAGCTCTACGCATTTGCTACGTAAAGCAGCATTCTCTGCTTCCTTCTGTGCGACTGTCTGATTTAATTCAGCAATCTTAGCCACAGCGCTTTCTACTTTTTGTTGCAACAACAGAACTTGTTCGAGTGAAATCATCCTTTGCCTTCTTTATGCTTTCAGTGCTTTCTTAGCGACTTCAACGACAGCCTTGAATGCTACAGGGTCTTCAATGGCCATATTTGACAGTGCCTTGCGGTTGATGATAACGCCAGCTTTTGTCAAACCGTCGATAAAGCGTGAGTAAGACAATCCTTCGTCACGAACTGCTGCGTTAATACGTGCAATCCACAACTGGCGGAAGTCGCCCTTGCGGTCGCGGCGGTCAACGTATGCGTGGCGGAGAGCCTTTACAACTGCGTCTTTTGCAGCCTTGTAGTTTGTTCCGCGGCGTCCAGTAAAGCCCTTTGCGAGCTTAAGGATTTTTGCGCGGCGGTTGTTGCGTTTTGTGCCATCTATTGCTCTAGACATTTCCTACTCCTCATTAACCATACGGAAGCTGCTGCTTGCGGATTCTCGCTGCAGAGTCTTCTGAAAGGATACCTGCGCCACGAAGGTGCATCTTTCTCTTAGAAGATTTCTTGGTCAAGATATGACGAAGGTTCATCTTATTGTACTTCACTTTGCCAGTGCCCGTCAGTGAAAAGCGTTTTGCACT
>JAFSTK010000014.1 GCA_017450535.1 Treponema sp. | reverse complement strand
TAAACTCCGCGTTAGCGGCGCACCATGGATGGTGCGAATCGCAGATTTTGCCTTTGGCAAAATCTGAACATGATAAAAAGTGCACGGAAGCACTTTTTATCATGTATCCTCCTGTCTGCCAGCGAGTTTTGCGAGAAGTCTCTTCGCCTCTGGCTTCTCGGCTGACATAATCAGCATATCTATTGCAGTTGCTGGATTTCTTCGGCAGACAGTTGCGTGATGTCTGCGATTTGCTCTACAGTTCCCAGACGAGCGGCGAGCATTCGCCGGGCTGTTTCAAGATGTGCGTCATGCACACCAGTGGCAATGCCCTGCTCGTAAGCCTCTCTGCGCTGCACCTTCACGTCAGTCGCGTAGTCGTATTCGCCCCAGTACATGTTCTCCACCTCCTTGTTCTTGCGCGTGAGGTACTCGGTAAGGATGCCCGCTCTGATTGCCCGCCTTACGGCGCGCTCCATGTAGGCTTCCCTGTTCCTCCGCTGCTCCTCCACCACCATTCTAATGAATTCCGCGTACTCTTTTAAAGAGGAACACCGACTGATTACCGAATTTTCTGCCGGTTTGTTCAGGTTCAGCACGGGTACGACAAGCTCCAGCGGGGGTGTCGCATCCTCGTCCCTCTGGATAAACGCGGCAGACAGCCTCAGCTCGGACCATGCGGGGAGGTCGTCTGAGCCGTTGTAGAACACGTAGAACTCTGGCGTGGGCACGGGATGCACACTCCTCTCGAACCGCGCGTCATTGGGCATAAGGCTCTCGTAAATCTTTGCGACATACAGGAGGTAGCGCAGAGGCATGTTCTCGTTAAGGGTGGACTGGTGTTCGCAGAGGACGACAATCCTGCCGTTTATGAGCATGGACACGTCGTTGTAGTAGCCCATGTAAAGAATCTGCTCCAGCTTGACCGGCTCTATCTGCGTGTCCTCCAGTTTGAGGTCGGTGCCGTGGAGCGCGTTATAGAGGGAGAGGAAGTTCTTTTTCGCATCTCGGTCTTTGCTGAACAAATCGACGAAGATGGAGTCGCGGTACTTTCTGTTCGCCTTTTTCCGTTTGAATATGAGCATGGTGACCTTCCTTGCAGAGTTATGTGATTTTTCCTCTACTTATAGAGATTTTCTTTTCTAAACTCTACATACTATTTATAGGCATCGAATTTGCATTTTAGGCTAAATTTTCTAAAAAATTCTGCGAAATTTCCATAAATTCCTTACTCTATAGACAAACTGACAAAAAATGTGATAATGTAATACTGCGTGGTTTTGCGCGAGGGGTATGTGATGATAGACGAATCAGCGATGGATAAGACTTTAGGGGCGACGCTGCCGATTTTATTGAAGAACAAGGTGGCGGAGATTCCGAACTATACGTTGCAGGCGGTAAAAAATAAGAGCGGCGTGTTTGTGCGCTACAGTTATTCGCAGGTGTACCAGCATGTGATTGAGCTGGCTTCATCGCTCAAAAAAATGGGAGTGAAGAAGGGTGACCATGTTGGTCTCATTTCGGACAACCGTCGCGAATGGCTGATTACTGACTATGCCTTGCTTGCGCTCGGTGCGGCTGATGTTCCGTGTGGGTGCGACTCTATGGGTGTGGAAATCCGTTTCATTCTTGACTATGCCGACTGTAAAATCAGTTTCTTTGAGAATGCGCGTCAGCTTCAGAAGGTTCTGGAAAAGGTTGAGGAAGTGCCCCAGCTCAAGACGGCGATTCTGTATGAGCATCCCGACGAAAAGACGATTCAGCAGGCAAAGGATGCGGGAATTGAGGTCATCAATTATTCTCTTTTGGAAAGCGAAGGTACTGCGGTCACTAAGGAAGAGTGGCTTGAGATTGAGGCCGGCATGGAAGAAGTTAAGCCCGATGATGTGGCGACGATTATCTTTACATCGGGTACGACGGGGCTTCCCAAAGGCGTTCAGCTGACTCACGACAATTACATCGCGCAGTGTGAGGTGGCTCACAAAGTGTTGGGTCTCATGCAGCCGGGCGACATCTGGCTTACGGTGCTTCCGATTTGGCACAGTTTTGAGCGCGCGTTCTGCTATATGGTCATCGGTTTGAAAGGTGGCTTCGCATATTCTAAGCCGATTGCGTCTGTCATGCTGCAGGATATGGCTCTTGTGCAGCCGCAGTGGATGAATGGTGTTCCCCGTCTGTGGGAAGCGTTGGCGCAGGGCTTGTTCCGCGAGGTGAAAAAGCAGGACGCTATCCATAAGAGCGCGTTCTTCAATTTTGTGGCGATTGGAAAACTTTACTATAAATTCAAGGAGCGTGTGTGCGGACTTCGCTGCCGGTATCACTGGTATCCGCGTGTATTTGACGTGATTATCGGTGTGATTCCGTTTGCGCTTTTGTGGCCGTTCCATAAACTTGGTGAAATTGTGGTCTACAAAAAGATTTTGGCGAAGTTTGGCGGTAAGTTCCGCGCGGCAATTTCTGGTGGTGGCGCATTGCAGCCGGAGACCGAGGCATTTTATCATGCGATTGGATTCAAGCTTCTGGAAGGCTACGGCATGACTGAGACTGCCCCTGTTATCTCCGTCAAGAATTCTAAAAAGCCGCGCTCAAACAACGTGGGCTGGGTGTTCCCCACCTTTGACGTAAAAATCGTGGCGGAAAAAGACGGGCAAGTGGCAAGTGACGCACCCCTAAAGCCGGGTAAGCGCGGGCTTATTCTGGTAAAAGGCCGTCAGGTGATGAAAGGCTACTACAAGCGTGATGATTTGACCGAAGCGGTGATAGACAAAGACGGCTGGCTGAACACGGGCGACTTGGGCATGATTAGTTACGATGAGGAGCTGAAAATTGTCGGTCGCGCCAAAGACACGATTGTTCTTCTTGGCGGTGAGAATATTGAGCCTCAGGTAATTGAAAAGGCTGTGAACGCGTCTCCGTACATCGAGCGGACAGTGGTTGTGGGGCAGGACAAAAAATATGTCGCCGCGCTCATCGTTCCCGACCAGCAGAATGTGCTTACCTATGCTGAAGAAAACAACATCGTCTACGACAACTACGAGGAACTTTTGGAGACGAATGAAATCCAAAACTTGTTCCGCACGGAAATCGATTCGCTGGACAACGCAAAGACTGGTTTCCGTACTTGCGAGCGCATCTTCAAATTTGTGCTGCTGACTAAGCCGTTTGAAATCGGTGTGGAAATCAACGCAAAGCAGGAATTGATGCGCCATAAAATCGTAAAGTTATATAAGAAAGAATATAATTCACTGTTTGAATAACCTTACTCTTGCCGATAATAGAGAGATGAAAAAGTCATTTTTTCTGTTGTCGGCATTTTGGTTTCTCTTGCTTGCGGGGGTGTTTCCCGTGATCGCCCAGACTGCGACGCAATCCGCGTCGGTAAAAGAGCTGGACGCGCGCGAAGACATTCCTGATTTGCTTGCTGGAGTGTGGCAGGGAAAAGACCGGCTCGTCTTGTTCGGAAAAGATGGCAATGAGTTTGCGGCGGTATTGCGCGTATTCTATGCGTGGTACAATGACAGGGCTGCCGAGCCTGCTTCGTATGCGGAGTACAGTACGCGCGACAGAAACGATGCGACGAGCCGCAACGCCGAGCATATTGAAATCAAATACATAACGCTTGCAGAAAATGAGTCGCACACGGCGGGGGCGTATGAGCTTCAGATTTTGTACCCCAGAAATAAATCCTATGTGTATGTGCCGCTTGCGGTGATTGGCGAAAATATCTACCTTGATTTTTTGGTGAAGGGAAGCGCGCAGGAAGTTGACTTCAATCCGGTGCTGACGAGCATTTCAAAGACAACGGACGAGTCGGGACGGGTGAGTGAGTCGCTTGACCTTGAAGGTTTTTGGCGTGACTGCGGGGCGGCTTCTGGTTTGCTTGTCTCTCCGCCTCATATCGACAAAGAGCGCACAGGCTATTATTTTTACGACAATGCATTTTATCACATCCGCTACTGGGAGACCGACATGCCGTACACCTATGCCAAGGCGGGTTTTACTGACGGCGAGCAATCTTTTGTGGTGGACAAATACGTTCGCTCCGCGGGAAAAGTGTACACCTGTTGCACGGGCCGGCGAACTCAAATCCGTAATATTCAAAAGTCTTCGGAACTTTCGGGAACATATCTGTTTGACAGTGACGGCGTGATTTGTGCGTTCGGCTCGCCGTATCTGGTACGCTTGGACGGCAAAAAGACTCGCTCTGACGTGCAGGCTATCACCGATGAGACGAATGCCAAACGGAAGCCACCGCAAAAGCCTCCGTTCCCTGTGACATTCCCCAATGTACGCTGGCCAAAGATTGACGAGCTGGAGTTGTACAATCCGGACACATGGAACAGACGGAATTTAGATATAGGAAAGTAATTGTGAAAAACACCAAAGTAAGGTAGGATAGAAACGTGAGTAGTGACGATTTTTCTTCATATGGATCTTTTGAGACCCCTGTTCGGCCGCATAAACTGGGCTCCTTGATGAAGCGTGTTACTATTGTCCGTCCCGACGGCTCAAAGTATGTGGTCATAAAGCGTGTTGCTCAGACATTAATTCCAGAAGAACCGGGAGTCCGCATTCAGAATACGACTCCTCCAAAAAAGCATACAGTTGATTTTTCAGATTCAGGAGTGGGTCAGTTTGAGGCGGCTGAGGTCGGTTGGCTAAAACTGAATGAAGCCGGAACATCTGTCGATTCCTCTGCTGAAAAACTTGCCGAGGTTTCCGTTGAGACTTCGGAGCCGTTAAAATCTGCTGAAGGCGACTCTGGCGAGGCGGAAGTTTCTCTGGACGATTTTTTGTCGGATGATGCGGACGATGGAAATTCAGATTACTTAAAAGAAAAAATCAAGGCAGAGCGTATTGCGCTTGAAAAAGAAAAAGAGGCGATTAAAAAGCGTGCCGCAGAAGAGAAAAAGGCTGAAAAAGCGCGTATCAAAGCGGAGAAAAAAGCCGCCCGTATTCCGCATCCGATTGGAGCAAAACTTATCGGTATTATTTCTGCCATGGTCGTTATCGCTTTGGGCGGCGTTACCTACCTTGTGTCATATTTTGTATCGCAGGATGTGCGTACCAGCGCGGAAGAAAACAACCTTGCGATTAACAGCCGTACCGCTTCTGACACTGAAAACCGTATCAACACGACAATTTCTTCTGTGGGCATGTTCCTTGACTTGCTGAACAGCGCAGGAGACAACGAGACGGAAGTTCGCTCTGTGGAGAATATGTTTTTCGACCGAAACAAGTCGGTGGCGGCGGTGTATTTGCCCGGTACCAAGCGACTTTTCGTCAATACAGCGTTTTTTGTCACACGTGAGCTGGAGCGAGAGTCGGTTCTTTCATACTTTGTGCAGGAAGACGAAGCTGTAAATCATGCGAAGGACGGCTCTTTTGAGCTTTTGAACGCATCTTTGTTTTTTAATGTGCCTCTGCTTTCGATTATGTATCCGTTCTCTCTGGCGGGGGCAGCCGATAATGTGGCGGCAGTGCTGTATTCCACGGAAAATTTGACCGAAAGTTTCTCATCTGGCAGTGTGAACCAGTCGTTCTTTGTGAATAACGATGGAATTGTGCTTGTGCACAGCGATTTTGATTTGATGATGAGGGCAGGCGATGTGAGCGAAATGTCCATCGTCAAGACCATGCTGGAAAGTCCTGCGAATAACAGTCAGATTACTTATGTGGATGAAAACGGCGATGAGCATATCGGCGCATTCAGAAAATTGAACATTGGAAACGGCGGCATCATCACCACGGTAAAGACACAAATTATTCTGGAAGGTGTGCAGGCGACGACGCGGCGAAACGTATACATTACGATTGCCATTCTTGCGCTTGCGATTATGATTATCTACTTCTTTGCAAAATCGCTCTCCGTGCCGCTAAAACAGCTTACTGCGGTTGTAAATGAAATCAACAGCGGAAACTTCAACACGGAATTGTTCAGCGAGCTCAATCATAAGTCAAAAGATGAGATTGGCGTTCTCATAAAAAGTACACAGAACGAGCGCGAAATTCTCAATACGTTTACAAAATTGACCAACAAGGGCGTAACTCAGGCGATTATCAAGAAGACAATTGACTTTGAGCCGCATTTGAAAGACGTGACGATTTTCTTCAGCGATATCCGTGGCTTTACGGCGATTTCTGACGGCTTTAAGAACCGCTTTGGCGAAAAATCTGCGGCGGAAATCATCAGCTTCTTGAACGACTACATGAGCCGTATGGTCACTTGTATCACTAAGACTGGCGGAACCGTAGATAAATTTGAGGGTGACGCAATTATGGCGGCGTGGGGCGTTCTCCGAAACGAAAGCCTTGACTGGGAGCAGATGGATGAGTCTTCCGTTACCCGTGCGCTTGCAAAAGAAGCCCATGACAAATACGTGCGCGACGATGCGTTGAGTGCGATTACCTGTTGTATCGCCATGCGCTATTCGCTGATGAAATACAATAAGGATGCGGAGGCGTTCTCCGAGGCGCACAAAGATGAGCCGCTTGCACAGTATAAGCCTCACATCAGAATCGGTGCCGGCTTGAATTCTGGTCGCGCGACGGTTGGCTTTATGGGAAGCTACGACAAAATGGAATTCACGTCGATTGGAGATGCGGTGAACTTTGCGAGCCGTACCGAGGCCTCAAACAAGCCTTGTGGAACCGACACGCTGATTACGCAGGATACATACGATATTTTGAAGTACGATTATATCCGCTGCGAAGAAAACAATTTTACGCTTACGCCGGAAAATGAGAAAAACGAAATCATTGTGGAGCAGATTCCCGTTGAGTTTGAGGTAAAAGGTAAGGGCAAACAGCATTTCTACGGCGTGGTGAATATGCCTCAGTTTGATATTGCGGAATTCTTTGCGGACGACCCCTTGTTTGAGTTGGATGAAGATTGCGCGAAATGTATTGGACCAAATGGGCCGCGTACACTCAGTGAGATGCGGAAGTTGCTTGGTATAGATGAGCCGAATTTTGGACAGGTGAACTTGGATGCAGAAGAGAACAAGATTCAAATCGCCACTCCGTGATGCACTTGTCGTCCTGCTCTGTATGGGAACGGCGGCATTTTTCATCTTTTTGTTCTGGAAGGATTTGAATCATTCTTCTTCCCGCAGTGACAAGGACACGATTGCGACTATCACATTTAAAAATAGAATTGCTCAACGTAAATTTGAAGACCGCGTAGTTTGGGAGCGCGTGAGTCAGAATGCACCCCTGTATGACGGAGATATTATCCGCACGGCAGATTTGTCGTCTGCGAGCATTCATTTTACCGATGGTACAACGCTGGATTTGTCTGAAAACACGATGGTTCAGATTTATTACAGCGAGAACGGAATTCAAGTTGCGGTTGGTGGCGGTGACATTCAGGTTGATTCTTCTGCTCAGTCTAAAGTCGCGCTCAAACTTGATGACGGCTCTACGGTCAACGTGGACGCAGGCGCAAGTCTTGCCGCAAAATCCGATGCGAGCGGCGCAAAAAGTCTGGAAGTCAAAAGCGGTTCTGCGCAGATTACCACGGAGTCTGGCTCACTGGCAGAAATTTCTTCAGGCGAATCTGTGAGCGTGGAAAAAGGCGGCGAGATTACCAAACGTCCGCTTACAATTACATCCGTGCCAAAAGAGCTTCGCCTGCTGAACATCAAGCATGAGCCGATTCCCGTCAAATTGGAATGGAAAAAAGCCGATGGCTCGGCCGCAAAAGTGGTGGTGCAGACATCGCGCTCTAAGGATTTTGCCAAACTGGAATCAGAGCGTAAATATACGTCATCTGGTTCGGAACTCAAAGTGGACAGCGGTGTGATGTACTGGCGCGTCTTTGCGGAAGATGCAAAAGAGATGGCTGTGGACGGCAAAATCACCGTGGAAAAAATTGACCGTGTGCAGGCTCAGTCTCCTGCGGAAGGCGGTGAATACCGTTACCGCACGAATGCGCCGCGTATCAATTTCCGCTGGACGGGCAATAATTACGCTGATTATTATCGCTTTGTTGTGGCGACTACGCCCGATATGCGCGGAAATCCAGTGGAAATGGAAGTTGAGAACACTTTTGTTTCGCTTGATAATCTTGAGGCGGGAAATTATTACTGGCAGGTTACGCCGCATTATTCGCTCAATAACATCGGTTATGAAGGCGCGAGCAAACCCCGTGGTTTTACCGTTGTCAAAAGCGAGCAGATTCGCGCGCCAGAACTTTCTGTGCCCGCCGCAAATACTCAGCTGACCTATCGCACGACACCTTCTGTGAATTTTGCATGGAAGTCAGAGATAAAAGACGCTTCTTACACGCTGCTTGTGGCAAAAGACGCGCAGTTTAATCAGGTGGTACTCAAGAAAGAGAGCAAGGATGTGCGTCTCACGCAGGAATTTGACGGCGAGCGCGCAGGGGACGGCACCTATTACTGGAAGGTTGTGCGCAAATCTTCTGACCCCGATGACCTTACGCCCGAAAGCGTCGTCCGCTCCTTTACGCTGGCAAAATACGTTCCGCAAGAAAACAAACTGCTCTATCCGCCGGAAAACTTCAGCGCAGAGCAGGCAAAACTTGCCGCCACGCAGTTTATGTGGAAACTGGGCGACGATTACAAAGACGGCGCAATAAAATCCGTGCTCCAGATTTCAAAGAGCCGCAATTTTGCATCGTTGGAAAAAGAATCGGAGCTTTCAGAGCCGAACAGCAGCAATCTTATTTTGAACGAGGGTGTATATTACTGGCGCGTGGGCGCAAAACTCGCCGACGGAACCACGGAAGGCTTTACCGCTCCACGTCGATTTACCGTTCTGCGTGAGTTGGGTGTCCCTCAGTATATTTCCCCATCGGAAGGCGCAGAAGTGCTTGCCTATAACAATTCTCCGGTGATGATTTCATGGAACGCAGTGAGCGGCGCGGACTACTACAATGTGCGCGTCTACAACAAAAAAGATGAGGTCGTGGCACAAAATCCTTCTGTCAAAGCGACGCGCACCAGTTTTGTTTTGCCCCCGGACACCTATACTTGTCGTGTTCAGGCGGTCGCGGCGGAGTCAGAACTGTCTGCACAGCGCGCCGGTGCCGCGAGAACTTTGGCATTCAGCGTGCGCGAGCCGAGCCCTGTCGTACTGCGACTTCCTGTTGCTGCGACAAAAGTGGATGGACTTTCCGCGCTCAGAAAGCCGGTCGTATTTACATGGCAGAGCGGAAAAGACAAAGCCGACTCATACGAATTTGTTCTGCGAAAAAAACAGGCGGATGGTACGAGCCGGGTAGTGGAACGCATGAGGACTGGAAAAAAAGCGTCCGCATCTGTGGAACGTCTTACGGAAGGCTCTTACACTTGGCAGGTTGTCGCAAGTACAGCCGATGGATTCCCTGTAAATTCTGTCATGCGTGACTTTATTGTGGAGCCTGTAGCCGAACTTCCGCGCGTAACGCTTGTCTCTCCCGCAAACAAATTGGTGATGGACAGCGTATATCTGCGCAAAAACCGCACCATCGTGTTCAGCTGGCAGCAGGTTGAGGATGCGACGGAGTATCATTTTGCATTGTACCGCAGAGGTCCCGGTAAAACGCTGGTTCCAGTAATGACGGAGCGCGGTGTAAAAGGAAATACTGTCCGCCTCAAAGATTTGTCCGTGCTGGACGTGGGCGAATTTGTATGGAACGTCACTGCCTATTCTTATGCGAAAGACGGTTTTGAGGAAAGACACAGCAAGGCAGCCTCAAGTGAGTTTAAAATCTCTTTTGATGAGCCGAACAAAATTCAGACTATAACGCCTGGAAGGATGTATGCCGAGTAAAAAGAGTATTTTTTCTTCAATAAAATATTCTCTTTTTTGTCTCCTTTTGGGAGCGATGGCACTTTCTGCGTCTGCCGCTGATTTTTCTCAGCGTTTGGAATGGAAAGCAGATAAGAACGTCCTTGAGTACAAAGTGGAGATTCAGTCTGCCAGCGGAAAAGCCGTCAAAACAATACAGACCGAAACAAACTTTGTGGAGTTTTCTCTTCCTGCAGGCCAATACCGTTATCGTGTTCATGCGTATGATTTTCTTGGAAGGGAAGCGCGAACAAGCGAGTGGACAAATTTTGACATTCTCAAAGCGAGCACCCCAGAAATTACATTGCCAAAAGAGAGCGTAGACCTTTCCGCTGACAGCAAGACGTTGGAGATGCCGGTGACGATTACCGATGTTACGGGTGCCACCACAGTCGAGCTGGTGAACGAAGCTACGGGAAAAGTGATAAAAGGAACGCTTTCTGGTTCTGCGGCAGTTGGGGCGGTCGGCTCAGAAACAGCGCGGGCATCAAAAGCCCAGTTCAAGAACGTGCCGGAAGGTGAGTGGAAACTTCGCGTCACCAATCCGAGTGGACTTGCCAGCGAGTCTCCATCCTTTAGCGTTGTAGACCGCCCGCGTATCGAAAAAGAGCGTGTCGCCGAAGAAAAAGCCGCTGCAAAACAAGCTGAAAAAGAACAGATTGCCGCGCAAAAAGAAGCGGAGCGTATTGCGAAAGAAGAGGAAAAAGAACGTGTCGTCGCACAAAAAGAGGCGGAGCGCGTAGCAAAAGAAGAAGAGAAAGAACGGATTGCCGCAGAAAAAGAAGCTGAGCGCGTAGCAAAGGCAGAAGAAGAGGAACGAATCGCGGCGGAAAAAGAGGCTGCAAAAGCGGTGGAAGAAGAGAAAAAGGCCGCAGAAAAAGAGCAGAAAAAAGCAGAAAAAGAGCAGCAAAAGGCTGAAAAAATAGCGAAAAGGCTATATAATGACAGTAAGGTTCTGTCACTTTCAGCAGGTGTCGGAGGAAGCGATATACTCACCGGCGGAATACGGGACTACAACGACAAGACTTTTGTAATACCGGCATTTAAAGCCCGTATCTTGTCGTTACCATTTCGACGGGACAAAAATCATTTTGGTCTTGCGCTTTCTGTCGAATATGAGAAATTGCTGCTGACGGAGAATTTTTATAATGCGGAATTGTCACTGATAATCGGTGACGCTTCCTTGGTATATCGCCGGAATTTTACCCCGACCAACCGATGGTTCTGGCAGGTAAAAGCCGGTGGGGGCGTAACATTTGTTTCAAAAGGTGTTACGTATAAACAGGATGCCGGAGACCGCAAGGCGGGGGAGGACAATTTGTTCTTCTATCCTACGATTGTCGGAGGGCTTTCGTTTGGGTACATACCTGTTGGATTATTGTCGTTGGAGGCTGGAGTTGACCTCTCCTGTATCATGATTCCTGAGTTGACGAGCGTGCTTGTAACGCCATATGTCAGCCTTGGCATCAGGTTGTAGGAAGAAACGGATGAAAAGACGTTTAGGATGGCTTGCAGTATTAGGTATTCTCATGCAACTCTTGGTGGGATGTGATGCTCTCTTTAACGGGAACCTCAAACAAACCCTCGAAGAGGATTTTTCGTCTACGTATACTTTTTTCTCTGATGACCCTAACGATAACAAAAATGCTTCCAATTTAATTCTGACCTATAAAATCGGTACGGTTAAGACAGCGAGTGAATTCCCCGTGTTTCTACGGCCGGGATATCATATTGTCGGCTGGAGTTTTCTAAAAAATCCTTCTACGCTGAGCACGGAATGTCCTGACAGTGTGCATGTTGACGAAAATGGATATATCACTTCGTTTACAGTCACTCCTCAGCCTGCAGATCTTCTCGCCATGTGGAAAGCGGGCGACCCTGAGCCTGAAGTTGACCCAGGAAAGAAATACGTGAAAGTAACATATATCGGCAGAGAAGGAATTGATTTGGGGACGCGAACTGTAGAAGTCGGTACACCGCCCGGTCAGCCAGGATTTGAGCAGACGGACGGCAAATATTCATTCTACGGCTGGTATTACGACGCAGAATGTCAGAAAGCCTTTGATGTGTACAATACTCCTGTTACCGAAGACCTTACGCTATTCTCAAAATGGGTTGTCATGCACACAATTACCTTCCATAAAAATGCTGGTACTGATGAAAAGGTCACTCGGCAGGCTATAGATGGAGACGCTTACACAATTCCTTCATATGCATCGATGTTCTCTGATACGCCGGAAGACATGTTCTTTGTGGGCTGGGCGTTTGCTCCTGATGCGAAAGAGAAGGATTATTCTGCAGGCGATACCGTTTCTGCTGTCTCAAAAGACATGACATTCTATGCGGTGTGGACAAGTTCATATTGTACCATCACCTTTGCGAATACATACGGCACTGTGCTTGCTACAAAGGACGTGGGATATGGTAGTCTCGCAGAAAAGCCTGTCGTACCGCCAACAGGTGGATATGAGGTTTCCGGCTGGTATCTTGACGCTGATTTGTCAAATGAATTTGATTTCTCTGCCGCAATCACACACGATTATACGTTGTACGCAAAATGGAGTCTGGCTAAGTATACCGTTACTTTTGCTGAGGCTGATGGAACGGCTGTATCAGGTGTTAGCGCGCAAGAAGTATACCATGGTTCTAAGGTAATCGAACCTGATACCCCAAGCAAAGCGCATTATATTTTTGCCGGTTGGTATGTGGACAGCGTATTTGAAAAAGCATTTGACTTTGATACGCCCATTACACAGGCAACGGTTCTTTATGCAAAATGGGAAGATGCTCCTTCATATACCGTCACCTTTATCGGCAGAGACGGTGTTACCGTGCTGAACAAACAGAAAGTTGAGCCGGGAGAAAGACCTCAAGGGTTTGACATGAAGTATTCCGATGGCGACTATTCTTTCAGCGGTTGGTATAAGGACAGTGAATTAACCGAATGGATTGATATATTTGGAACGGAAATTACCGAAGATATCACTGTTTATTCGCGTTGGGGTATTTATTGCAATATTGTGTTCTATAAGAACGATGGTTCCACCGAATGTCAGACATGGAGATATGAAAAGGGCTCTGTATTCTCTCTGCCCGATTATATGCTTTCCGAGCGCACTGACGGCTATTACTTCCTCGGATGGGCGACGAGCGCAAATGCGACTGAGCCAGAGTATTTCATGAGTGATAACTATGGTACGTTGACGGAGCCGCTTACCTTCTATGCCGTTTGGGCAACGGAGTCTTGTTCCATAACTATTATAAACTCATGTAATGCGGCGGAAAAAATTGAAAAGAAAGTGGCAAAAGGCTCTAAAATTTCTATAAGTGAAATCTATTGGCGTGAAACTAACTATGGCCAAAAAGAATTTACCGCTCCTGGAGCAGAATATAATCGGGCTGGTTTTGGGGCTACAGCAGATGCAACTAAAATTGATGCGGAACTTTGGAACACATTTATCATTACCGAAAATAAGACCTGTTATGTGCTGTGGACAATGACTATTGTTGGGCATTTTGGCTATTATCATGAGAATATGCCGACGGAAGAAGTTAAAAACTGGTATACTTACTTCTATGGAACGCCGATTACCGATCCCACTGAAAAGTATAGTGAACCGTGGCGTCTGCATTATGACTTTACGCATTGGTATACAGACCGAGAATGCACGGCTCTTGTAGACTTTAACAATCTGCCTGCGGTCTCAGAAGAGGATCATTACATCCACATTTATGCTGGTTGGGAGGTTGCAAAATACACCGTCAGGTTCTTTGATAGTAATGGACGAGAGATTGATACAATCGCGACGCAAAAAGTGGAATACGGCAGCACTGCGACAAAGCCTGCGGACCCTGTAGAAGAAAACCGTGTGTTCAAAGGCTGGTATACAAACATGCTCTGGAAGGAAGAGTATGACTTCTCAAAGCCAGTTGAGGAAAATTTGAATCTCTTCGCAAAGATGGACCCCGCCCCTGTGCCATCACCTTCTGTGTCGGTTACTATGCCGGAATACAGCGATATTACCGTAACCAAGTCTCAGAGCGGCGCAACCGTTACCTTTACGGCGGAAACGGGCTGTACTAATTATGAATGGACGGTTGACGGCGAATGGGCATCCAACGTAAGCGGAGTGACCGTGACGGGCAATGTGCTTACGGTAGATACGACGGGCTGGGCAAAGGGCAGCTACGACATTGTGCTTAAAGTGCAGGAATCAGACGGAACTACATATTCATTCTGGGCGCAGGTAGAGGTGAAGTAGGGGATGAGAATGCGAAGAATGATTCATACGCTCAAAAAACTCATCTTCTCTGTTACAGCACTTACGCTGATTGCCGCCTGCTCATTATCTGATGAAAATGATATGTGGCCTGTGGTGCAAAATCTTTCGCAGCCGTCACCGATGCTTGCGACGCTGAGTGTTTCCACGGAAGTTGCTTCGTCCTCTGCCCGAACTGTGCTTCCTTCTGATGATGTGACTGATCGATTCTTTGACCTTACGTTTGACTATAAGGCAACTAACAATAGCGACATTTCAGGCTCGATAACGGCGGACTCTCTCAGCGAGCTCAATGAAAAACTTTCCAAAACAACTTTTAGCGTGTCCACATATAGTTTTGCCCTTACAGCCTCACTTGATGGAAATGCAAAGTATGTTGGCTCTGTAACATCGACGCTAAAAACTGGCACAAATGCAATCCATTTTGACCTCACGGAGCAGAATGGAAACAGCTACGGCGGATTCAACCTTACGCTTGGCTACACGGGAAAAGCCGCAAAAGTGAGTGCTGACTTGTATAGCTTCCAATATGGAATGATTGCGTCAAATGAAGAGCTGTCTTTTACAGAAAGCGCAAGCGGCGGAACTGTCACCTATGCAAAAGATGTTGTCAATGAAAGCGAAAGACTGAACACGGGATTATACGAAGTTTCAATCTCATTCTACGCAGATGAAGCCCGCACTCTCTTGCTCAACACATACTCTGAATATATTCTGGTTGCGGCGGGAAGAACCAGCACTGCAACGCGCTCCCTTACGCTGAATGATGTGTACACCATCACCTATTACGATGTGGCTGAGGATGGCACGGCAAGTGTGATAAGCCGTGACAGTGCTCTGTTTGCGGGCGCAGACGTACCCGTGCAGTTCACACGAAAAGTAAATTGCGCGTTGCCTCAGTCACTTACAAAACAAAACTGTCGCTTTAGGGGTTGGTACACGGATAAGGCTTGTACCGCTGGCAATGAAATCTCCGAGATAGCGCAGGGAACCTCAAAAAATATCGCCGTGTACGCAAAATGGTCGTACTTAAAGTACACCGTCACCTTTATGGGCAGAGACGGCGTTACACCGCTTAATACGCAGATGGTGGGTGAGGGCGAAAAGCCGGAATGGTTCTCTTTTGATGAAATCGACGGCGAATATCGGTTTAATGACTGGTACAAAGACAGCGCATGTAGTGAATGGATTTACATCTGGGAAACAAAAATTCACGCCGATACCACTGTATATTCACGTTGGTATGTTTACAGCACTGTTACGTACTATAAAAATGACGGTTCTGGCGAATCAAACACAGAAACTAACCATGAAAAAGACGCTGAATTCTCTTTGTCCCCTTATGAATATTTGTTCTCACCGCGTACTGACGGCTATTACTTCCTCGGATGGGCGACAAGCGCGACTGCTTCTGAGCCGGAATACTACTCGGGCGATTCCTATGGCGTGTTGACGGAGCCGGTCTCATTCTATGCAGTCTGGTCACAGGAGACATACACCGTTACCCTTATCAATTCTTACGACACTTCGCAGAAAGAAGAAAAGAAAGTCGCAAAGAATTCAAAGATTTTACGCTACTGCTTGTATGACGGTTCTTTCAATAATGGTCCTGAACGATATCATCAGGATGGTTGGTCAACCAGCACAAGCATAGATGATTATATTAATAACTGGTGGGATGCGGTAGAAATCACCGGGGATGTGACTTACTATGCGCTGTGGAGAATAAATGTTGACTGTCATGGTGGCTGGTACTATGATGAGACAGAGACCGATGAGTACCATTACATAGTCAGTTTCTTCTATGGCGAGCCGATTACCTATTCCGTAGAAAAGCATGGCACGCCCTATCGCGACCATTACACCTTTACCCGCTGGTACACCGACCGCAACTGCACGACACCTGCGGTCTTCCCGCTTTCTGTGTCCGATGCCGTGGCGGATGAGTACGGCATGTATTATCTGCATATCTACGCGGGCTGGGAACTGACAAAATACACCGTTACCTTTACGGATGGCAATGGGGAGACGCTGGCGACGCAGACGGTCGCATACGGTTCTACGGTGGCAAAGCCCGAAAATCCGGCGCGCACAGGTCATGCGTTTGCAGGCTGGTACAACGGTGACGACACGCCCTTTGACTTTACGACAGAAATCACCGGGGATGTGGTGCTGTATGCAAAGTGGGAGGCGAACGCCTGTAACGTCACCTTCGTGGACGACGAGTTGGGAACAAAAGACGAGCGGATTGTATCTTATGGTTCTACGGTGGAAAGACCTTCTGACCCGACGCGTGACGGCTATACCTTTGCGGGCTGGTACGCAGACGCAACGCTGTCAGAAGAATTTAATTTTGACGCGCCAATAACAAAAGATACCAGCGTCTATGCAAAGTGGGACAAGGCATATACTGTTACCATTGTCGGGCGTGATGGCGTTACGACACTGGAAACGCGGCTTGTGAAAGAGAACGATACACCTAGCGGGTATCAATTTAGCGAAAAAGACGGCGCGTATATGTTTAC
>JAFSTK010000164.1 GCA_017450535.1 Treponema sp. | reverse complement strand
GATTAACATTTTTTTTCTGAAAATTGTTTTTCAACGAAATAAAAAAATGTTATAATCGGCTAGATTTATTTTTTACAGGAGATGAACAGATGAAGAAATTTTTACTTGGTCTTTCTATCGCTTTGCTTGCCTTGTCAACTGCAACTGCACAGGTTCTTCCGAAAGAGCAGCTGAAGAATACGGCATGGTCAGGCTTTGGCGCACCGCTTGACGGTGACATTATGTTCTACGGTTTTTCTGACACTTTTCAGGTTCGTCTTGACCGTGGCAAGTTTACCGTAGAGGCAATGCTTAATTGGGGGTTGTTCGCGACATACTCCTATAATCCGATTATTAATGAGTTTGATTTTGATTCGTTCTATTTTGGTACGTCAAACTACAATCCGCTTGCCATCAAATATGGCGTAGTTCAAAATGGTGGTTGGGCAGGACGGAATCGCGCATCGCGTCTGATTGATTTACCTGATGCGGCTTTAATGGCGTTAAGGGGGTATACAAACAGTCCTACAGAACCAACATCAATCAAACACGCAGAAGGTGACTATGTGGAGTTCACTGACCGTGCAAATGTTACGAACACCATTCAAGATTCTTACTATGTAAACTTTGTCTACCATATCTCAAAGAATTTTGACTTTGGCGTTGGTACAAAATTGAGCTGGCAGGTTGGACCTGCTCCTACCTACGGAAGCTGGCTCTGGTCACCAGATGCTCACGTTCGTCAGGGTGGCTTTGCAACGAATTATGATGACCGCGCAGGAGCTCTGTGGCCGACGTCATTGGAATCTGTCGGTACTTACCGCTACAAAGTTGATGCGCCGGGAAGTATGGATGTCGTTGGTTTTGTTCCATATGCAAATAAATATGCAAAGCGCGCGCTTGCATTCCGCTTTATCTCAGATGAACATGTCGTAGAAGTCGGTGCGGCACTCCCCAATGGTTTCTCTACGAGCGACCCGATTATCAATTTGGGTGTAAAGATTACTCCGCAAGACTGGCTTTCATTTGGTTTAGCGTTTGAAGGATTGTTCGGTAACCGCGCAAACTTCTATACAGGCGCAACTTTTGGCGTAAACTATGTTGTGGTCAATTTGTACTTTGCCGCGGACGCATTGTGGGCAAGGTCATGGAACTCAAAGAGGTTTACTGGTGATTCCGTTTCTGATGCAGTGGCATTTGGTACAGGTGCCGATGTCCGCATTTCCATCCCAAATACGAGAATTGTGCTTCATCCGCAGGCTGGCGTAAACATCTTCCAGTATACAAATTACACTCCCGCATGGTATACGGGTATGTCATTTATCCTTGGCATTACGAAAAAAATCACATTTGACCTCTGGGGTTCTTTCTCTATGGGCTCACGTGATAAGCGTTGGGATGACTATGATTCAACAAAAGACTGGACTGGTGGTCATATCCTGAATATAAAGCCGATGTTCTCATTTGAACTTAACGAAAATTCATCAATCTCTGCGTATGCTGATTTTGAACTTCGTCAGGCATTTGATGGCGTGTCACGCAAGTGCTGGTCAACAGGTGTGTTCTGGACATATTCACTCTAAACTGATACGTACAGCGTGAATAAAAAAGAGGGCGACAGAGCCCTCTTTTTTTTGTGTTTGTCTTAAAGAAATAGTCGCAGGTTTTACGCTAAGAACGCGACAAGCGTTTCCAAGAGCACATCTTTTTCTGGAACGCTCGCGGATGTGGCGGGTGAGTTTTGCAGAAGTTCTGGCAAATCATACACTTCTTCGGCTCCGCTTACCAGAATGCCGCCCATGCCCATTTCAAGGGGAAGGGCAAGGTCTATGTCGTAGCGGTCGCCAATGCTGATACATTCTGAGCATGGCACTCCTGCTGTCTGTGCGGCGAGTTCAAGCATCGCGCGGTCGGGTTTGCTTTTCATACAGGTGTCCAGTCCTATAGTTTTTTCAATTAAATGGTCAATGCCGATTACTTCCAGTGTTTTGACTGCGGGCGCGACAGGATTGTTCGTGACGCAAATCAAATGGAACTGCTTTTTAAGCTCGGTGAGCACGGAAATCATTTTTTCATCGCGCTTCAGATAGTCTTCCGGGTGAACCAGAGCTGTTCTCCATGCGATGCTGTCTTCAATAGAAATGCCAAAGTGAGTGAACAAGTTTCCGAGGCTGATACGCTTTCCGTTGTGCTCCTCAGCATATTTCTTGCGGAAATCAGCCACCATTGCGCGCCCTTCTTCGTGTGAGATGCCTCGTAAGTCGGAAAAATGGCGCACCTGACAATCAATTTGTTCTGCCGCATATTCCGGGCAAGTGTACAACGTGCTGTCGATGTCAAAAATGAGACAGGTAGCGTGGTTAGGCAAGTTGTAAGTCTGCATGACGTTATCAGTCTTTCTTAATCAGCTTATCAATAATCGTGCGGTTATCAAGCAAATCGCTCAAACTCTGGTCGTGGTGCAGGCGTGTGATGACGTTTGCGAACAGACCGCTGACGTTTGTAGAAACAAACCATTCCTTGTCTTTTAAGTCTGAGTGGTAGACAGCGTTCGTGCCGATGACACGGTAGAACAAACCGTCTTTGTATGCCTGGTCAAACAATTCGATTGCGTTACCCGTAAAGAAGGGCAGTGAGATTGCCGCAATAACTTTGGTAGCACCCAGTTCTTTGAGGAAGCCCATAGCTTTGAGCAAGGTGCCGCCCGTACCCAGCATATCGTCAGCGAGGAACGCAACTTTGCCCTTTACGTCGCCCAGCAATTTGATGCTCTTGATGTTCGTATTTTTTGCGTCCTGTGTGACCACTGAGTAGTCGCGCTCTTTGTAAATCATTGCCAGCGGCACTTTAAGCCCGGAAGCGTAGAATTTGTTGCGGTCAATTGCGCCAGAGTCAGGAGACACGACGACCAAATCTTCTTTATTCGGACCAGAAAGGTTAATCAGTTTTGCAAGCTCACGGATAATCTGATATGAAGCGTGCAGATTTTCCAGGTGAGTGGTGTTGAAAGCGTTTACAATTTCGCGTGAGTGAATATCCAGTGTAATCACGCGGTTTACGCCCATCATTTCGTACACATGGCTCAAAAGGCTTGCGGTCAAACCTTCGCGGCTCTTCTTTTTGTGCTGACGTGCATAGGGGAATGCCGGAACAACCAATGTAATCTGCTTTGAGCCAGCCTGACGCACCGCATCAATTGTAACGAGCAGGGTCATCACGTGGTCATTTACAGAATGGACGACCATATTTTTGCCGTCGTTCATTGCAATCGGCTCATGATTTTCAACGTCCTGGAAAATGAACACGTCCTTTCCGCGCACGCAGTCCAAAAGCTCAGCCTTGAACTCGCCGTTCGCAAACCAAGTAAAACGGGTGTTCACTTTGAAAAGCGGCGGGCGATATTTGTCCGTGTTGCCGTGAATGCACAATTCGCTGGTCTGCATATCGTTGGAAAGGTTGATGTCTTGAATCAACTTTGCCTTGTCCAGATTGTATCGTTTTGAAATCACGTCATTTTTGAGCGTGAAACGGTGCTTGTACATGTGGCGCAAATGCGTGATAACTTCCTCAGCAAATGTTGCTCCGCCAGGGCAAGCGATAACGGCAAGGTCGGTTGGTTCTGAATAGGGCATTGAAAATCTCCAGATTGGTAAGTGTGCGTTAATTTTACCGTTTTAGTGGTGTATGGTCAATATACAGACGCTAGATATAGCGTTTTTGACGGGGAGAGAACTCCCCTCGCTACAGCCTGCTTCTCAGTCTTCCGCTACCCCTCCGCCTAGGGCTTGCAGCCCTAAAACCTGCTTTCTATATAACAATATTTTTTTGTAATTTTAAGGAAAATCGGGTATTATATATAGTAGGATATCACATGATGAAAAAGATTTTATGTATTGCTGTGTTATTTTTCCCTGCTCTTTCTTTGTTTGCTCAATCACAGTCGTTTGAAAAAATGGAAAAAATTACGCTTTCCGTTGATGATGCCGTAAAGATGGCGTTGGAAAAAAATATTTCTGTGCAGCGGGGGCAAATCACACTGAACGCCGCAGAACGGGCAAAGGCACATTCTTGGAACAGCATCAGCCCTACAGCAAATGTTTCCGGCGGACTGTCTATTCCTGACGGCATTGGAGACTCTGAAAGTCCGTCAAATTATACGGCAAGTGTGACAGGAACGCTCAGCCTTTCATTTTCGCCCAATCTGTTCACATCCATTCAGGCGGCACGCATTGCCTATGAGACAGGGCGGCTCACTTTTGAACAGGCGTGCAGCAAAGTGGAACTGAATGTCCGCAAGACCTACTACGGACTTTTGTACGAGCAGGAAAACATCAACTTGCAGCGGCGCAATCTTCAGACCGCAAAAGAACAGTATGAGCAGAACCTTGCGAAATATAATCAGGGACGCATGAGCGAGCTTGATGTTTTGAGCGCGGAGACAAACTACAAGGCAAAAGAACCTGACGTAGAAAGCGCGTATGTTACTTTTTTGAATGATTTGGAGACTTTTATTCAGCTCATCGGCATGGAAAAACGCTGCTTCATTGAGTTTACAGGCTCCTTGGACGATGTGCCGACCGACAAAGAAGTGACGTTGCAGAATGTTGAAGTCAATTCGCCTACAGTTGCTTCGCTAAAAAAACAGCTGGAGAGCGCAAGTTCTGCAATTCTTGCCGCCCGTTTTAATGCGTATGCGCCATCAATCAGCGCGACATGGCAGCACGGACTTTCCACCACCCCGAACAAAAGCAGCGATGTGACAAACAACGGCTCAATTCGCTTGACGGCGACCATTCCGCTGGACGGTGTGCTTCCGTGGTCAACACGTGCGGATACAGTTGAAAAAGCGAAGGACACCATCAAAGATTTGGAGCTGCAACTTGCGGACGCGGAAAAAACGCTCAAAGTAGATACGGAAAGTGGTCTGCGAAAAATTCGTCAGTCTCAGTCCGCGATAAAGGCAAAGCAGGCAAACGTAGTTTTGGCACAACGCACCTATGAAATGACCCAGCAGGCATATAACCGTGGTACCAAAGATTTGCTCAGTCTGCAAAACGCAAATGACAAACTGCTGTCTGCTCAGGCATCGCTTAAAAGTGAACAGCGTAATTTAATGAATGCGGTGCTTGAATTGGAAAATACAATTGGAGTTCCCTACGGAACGCTTCTCGGAGGAAAATAATGCGTAAATCTCATATCGTAATGATTACGACCGCTGCGGTGACGGTGGTTGCAGTCGGTGTCGCCCTGATGCTGGCAAAGAAATCAAATCAAGGAATGCCGGGTGGCAGGGGCAGAGGTGGCACCACATTCAGCGTAAAAACAATGACGCTTGAAAAAACGACGCTGCACGATTACGTTTCCACCAACGGAGAAGTGGAGTCCCAGAGTTCAATTGAAGTGTTCCCTGATATGGCAGGACGTGTCGCTTCTGTGGAAGTGCATTTGGGGTCTCCGGTCAAAAAAGGTCAGATAATCGCATATGTTGACCCGAATGAGCCGGGTGTCCGTTATGTAAAAAATCCCGTGTATGCGCCCATCAGCGGAAGCATTGTTTCCAGTCCGCTCAAAGTTGGCGCAAAGGTCTCAACAAATACCGTCATCACCACGATTGGCGACATCAACAATCTTCAGATAAGCGCAAGCATTCCCGAACGCTATGTTGCGCTCCTTAAACCGGGACTTTCTGCGAGTGTCAGACTGGAAGCTTATCCAGACGTAGAATTTTTTGCGACAGTAACCCGTGTCTCTCCCGTGCTGGACAAAAACAGCCGCGCCAAAGAAATCATCCTCAGTTTTGACAAAGAGGACTCGCGCATCAATGCGGGTATGTTTGCAAAAGTCATTTTGTACACTATGGATTATGAAAATGAAGTGGTCATGCCGATTGACTCATTGGTGACGAAAGACGACAAGTATTATGCCTTTGTCGTAAAAGGCGATACCGTTGAGCGGCGTGAAGTGACATTGGGAAAGAGCGTCAATGCGGTGGCTCAGGTTCTCAGCGGACTTTCAGAAGGCGAAATAGTTGTTACGGAAGGACAGACTTCTCTTTCTGACGGCGCAAAAATTCGCGACATCACAAATGGAGTTCAGACAGAGCCTGCGGCAAACGGTGAGCGTGCTGGAAAACCGGCAGACAATGCAGAAAAAAGCGGGCGTGAAAATCGCGGGGGCGCACGATGAGCATAACAAAAACAACGCTGGAGCACCCCGTTCTGACGCTGATTGTCTTTGTGCTTCTGGGAATAATGGGCTTGTTCACGTTACAGAACATCGCCATCAGTTTGATGCCTGACATTGACTATCCAGTTTTGAGCGTGAACGCGACATACACGAATGCAGGACCTGAGACCGTGGAAAAAGCGGTGACAAAGGTGATGGAAAGCGGCTTGGTGAGCGTGAGCAATCTGAAAACGATTACGAGCACTTCCAGCGAAGGCCGAAGCCGCATCAGCCTTGAATTCAACTACGGCACGGATTTGACAGAGGCGGTAAACGATGTGCGCGACAAACTTGACCGCGTAACCCGAAGTCTCCCTGACGACGTAACGCCTACTATTTTTAAGATGTCGAGCGATGCCATGCCGATTATGCGCATTGCGGTGCGCGGCAACCGAAGCAACGATGACCTCAAACAGATTGCCGAAGACACAATTGTAAACATTCTCGAACAGGCGGACGGTGTAGCGGAGGCGAGTGTTTCCGGCGGACGAACAAAAATCGTGCGCGTCGATTTGAGCGAAAACCGCCTTGCAGCCTACGGGCTTACGATTACGTCTATCACGTCCGCGCTTTCCAAACAAAACTTGGAGTTGGGCGGCGGTAAAATCAACGAAGGACGCAAAGACTATTCAATCCGCACGACCGGTGAATTCTCAAACATAGACGAAATCAACAATACCGTGATTACGCGCGTAAACGGCTACGATGTAAAACTCCGGGATGTGGGCACTGCGTATCTTGGCTATGCTGACCCCACGAGCATTGTTTCGATTAACGGCGAGCCGGGAATTTATGTGAGCGTCACCAAACAGTCTGGCTCAAACAGCGTGTCGGTGGCAACCGAAGTGTACAAAAAAATGGCGGACTTGGAGGATATGCTTCCTTCCGACGTGAGCCTCACGATTATCCGCGACGATACCGATTCAATCCGCGACACATTGAGCACACTTTTTGAAAGCGCGTGGCAAGGTCTTCTTTTGGCGGTTATCGTTCTCTTTGTCTTCCTAAAAAGCATGAAGAGTACAATTATCATAGGCATCAGTATTCCGCTTTCGATTATCATCACGTTGCTCTGTATGAATTTTGCAGGCATTACGCTCAACATGATTACGATGACCGGTTTGATTTTGGGTGTAGGTATGATTGTGGACGCGTCCATCGTTATGATTGAAAACATCTACGTGTACCGGACGCGCGGCGCAAAGGCAAAAGTGGCGGCAGTGCTTGGCTCAAGTGAGATGGTCATGTCCGTTTTGAGTGGCAACCTCACGACAATCTGCGTATTTATTCCGTTCCTCTTCTTTATGAGTGATTTGGGCATAATGGGACAGATGTTCAAGGGTATCATCTTTACGATTGTTATCGCGCTGGTGTCCTCTCTGTTCGTGGCGATTTTCTTGGTGCCGGTGCTTGCGGGGCATTTTTTGCCGCTCACCAACCGCAAAGAAAAACCGCTCAAAAGCAAATTCCTTATCAAATTGTATGCGGCATTTGATGCGCCGATGGATGCCATTACCAAATGGTATCGCAAGGCATTGCAGAGTGCATTGAGCCACCGCAAAGCGACCTTGCTCATCTGTGTGTGCGCTCTTGTCATCGCATTTGCTTTCATTCCGACTCTGCACATTCAGATGATGACGAGCGGCGGAGATGATAACGTGACGGTCAATTTGCGCTATCCGATTGGAACAAAGTTGAGCGAAACTCAGGCGGGACTTGAACAGCTGGAGCAGATTATCCGCGATGAAGTGAAGGGCTACAAGACGCTCATTATGACGGCCGGCTCCAGCACATCTTCTTACAGCGGCTCCATTCAGATTCAGTTGCCGCAGAGTGCCGAACAGATTGATACTGCGGAGACCGTTCAGCAAAAATTGCGCGCACATTTTGCCGATTTCCCTGCGGACGCGCGTTTAAGTTTCAGACAGGGCATGTCACGTCAGATGACGGGAAGTGATTTGGTTCTCAAAGTTCACAGCGACAGCCTTGATTTGGCGATGCAAGTGGCTACCCAGATAGAAGACGTGATGAATTCTCTGGACGACATTGGCGAGCCATCGGTGGACACGGAAGAAGGTTTGCCGGAAGTGGAAGTGGTGATTGACCGCCAGCGTGCCTATGCATTCGGCGTGGATGTGACGACGGTGGCAAGAGAAATCAATTATGCGATTAACGGCGTTACGGCTACAACCTATCGTCAGAACGGCAAGGAATACAGCGTAAAAGTCATGTACCGGAACGAAGACCGCCAGAAAATGATGGACTTGGAGCAGATTTTTGTAAAAGGTTCAAGTGGCATGGTCAGCGTCGCAAATTTTGCCAGCGTAAAGAAAGGACTTGCGCCAGTCAGCATCAAACGTGAAAATCAGACCCGCGTTGTAAAAGTGAGCGCGGATATCCTTACCGAAAAAAATGCGAGCGTGGTGGAAGCGGAACTGAAAGATGCGATTGCGAGCAGCTTTATTCTTCCAGAAGGCGTGACTATCAGCTACGAAGGCTCACTCAAAACAATGAAAGAGCAGGGAAACGCATATCTCGGCATCATCATCATGGCGATTCTCTTGGTCTTTGGCGTTATGGCGGGAACCTATGAAAACTTTAAGGCTCCGTTGATTAACCTGTGCACGATTCCATTTATGATTATCGGTGTGGTGGCAATCTACAAAATCACCAACCAGACCGTAAGTATGGTAAGCGCGATTGGACTAATCATGCTGGTCGGTATCGTCGTCAATAACGGTATCATTTTGGTGGACTACACAGGCCTTTTAATTGACCGCGGATATGAGCTGAAGGCGGCATGTCTTGAAGCAGGATGCAGCCGTCTCCGCCCAGTTTTGATGACCACGCTTACAACAATTTTGGGTATGCTCCCCATGTGCTTTGCGACGAGCGGCAGTGCCGGCATGGTTCAGCCGATTGGCGTTGCGGTTGTAGGCGGACTTACTTCATCAACATTCGTCACGCTGTTCTTTATCCCCGTGCTGTACTCACTCGTGATGAAGCGGAAAAACAAAAAGAGCCGCGTGCAACTTGCTTTGGCGACTGACACCACCCAAACTCAAAGCACGGAGGAGACAGAATAATGTTCAGAGCGGAAATCATCGCAAACCAATCCGTACAGGAAGACATTATTGAGGCGCTGGAAGAATACATCCCCGACGTTCTCTACACAATCCTGCCTCTGGCTCACGGTCGCGGCGGCTCCGACAGAAAATTGGGCAGCTCCACTTGGCCAGAGACCAACTTTGTGCTTTTCACCTACGTTGCCGACAAAGACAAACCCACCGTGGATGCCGTGCTTACCGCAATCAAACAGAAATTCCCTGACGAGGGAATCAAATTGTTCTGGGTGAAAGCGGAAGGGTGAAAAAGTCCTGCCCATCGCAAACTAAGACAAAATTTTTGGTCCGCGTTATTTTTCAAAAGCTTCTATGACTCGTTGAATAACAAGCTGGTCTTTTTTGGAAAGCCGCTGATATGTTTGTGCAATTTGCATCGCCTCTATGGAAATGTTTGGTAGTGGACTAATTTCAAGTGGCTGCTCATGATTCACCAAATATTCTACCGTTGTTCCCAATGCTTTCTCAATTTTGCATGCGTAGTCGGCTGGTGGCATTGAGGAGCGGGCATTGAGATAATTTTCGATAGAGCGTTTTGGAATTCCCGTCTGGAAAGCAAGTTCTTTTATGGTGATGTCCTTATAATCCAAATAATCTCTTAAATTTTCTTTAAAGGAAGTTCCCATAATAAAATAATACTTCAAATGAAGTGTAAAAAATTTAACAACACGCAAAATGAAAGTTAAAATAAAAATACGCTAATCGAAGTGTAACTTATTTTGCACGCAAAATGCGTAAAAGGGGAGGCGTTTTATGATTGGATTGGCAATCTTCGCACTTGGTACAACATTTTCTGCTGTAGCAGGTGCTATTGTTGCAAGTTCTAAAAAAGGAAAGAAGTGGGATAAAAGCATGAAAAATGAATTTAATGATATATCTCGGCTTCAAGGAAAACCAGATTATTTTCCGCAAAAAGAAGACAAAAAACTGTTGAAATAATTAGGAAGTTCGGTAGCAATTGAATGACCAATTATATTATCTCAAGAAAAGGAGGCATGTTATGGCATATTCAACGCCTGTTCTGTTTGGTATTTCTCATTCAGAAAATGAAGCAATGGGAAACAGATATCAATACAGTCAAATGTGTTGCATGACAACTAAATAAAAAAGCTTGTAAAGAACAATTATAAGATTGGCTTTAGAAAAATACTGAAGCCATCTTATAATTCTTTGAGGATAATATGTTTTGTAAGATTAATAATTTTGTATTTTTCACTTTAGTTGAAAAAAAACTTGTTTTAATAGATTTTAGAAATGGAAACACTGTATACGGCGATGAGAATGCCTATTATTTTTTAAGTATCTTGACAGAATCACCTTTATCCATTGATGAATTGGCTGTCAAGTTAAGCAGACTTTATACAAAAAACTTTGATTTCGAAAATGCAAAACATGATTTAACAACTTTTTACAACTCACTTGCAAATCAAGAATATGTTTCAATAGGCAATACTCATGACGAATGTCAGAAAAATAGTATCTATTTTTCATATGATAAAAAAAATTTAAACCTTGAAAATTATAGAAAAAAAGAGTATGAGAGGTTAGAAGAAATAAATGACGGTAAAATATTTCAAGGTCATCCTTTACAAAGTATCTTGATTGAAATAACGCAAAAATGTAATGAGCGATGTGTTCAATGTTATATACCTCATTCTCAAAAGAACATTGAAATGAAAGATAGCGATTTTTATAGGATTATTGATGAAGCATGTTCAATTCCTACTGTTAGTTCTATTCGATTATCTGGTGGTGAATGTATGTCTCATCCTTCATTCAAAAGCTTTATAAAATATGTTAAATCAAAAAAATTAGCGTTAACAATTCTTACGAATTTAACTCTGCTAGATGATGAAATTATTGCAATTTTAGCAGAGGGAAAGCTGTCTAATATTCAAGTATCTTTATTCTCCCTTGATGAAAATGTACAAGACTTAATTACTGGCTTGAAAGGTTCATTAACGAAAGTCAAAGAAAATTTAAACAAACTTCATGAAGCTAATATACCTGTTTCTATCACATGCCAGTATCTTGAATATAACAAAGACTCAATCGGTAATCTTATGGATTTTTGCAATGAAAATAAATTCGATTTTCATTTTGATTTTAATATTATTCCTCGTCAAGATTTGTCAACTGATAATTTAAAATATGCAATTCAAGATAGTAATTTATATTCTTCACTATGTGAGACATGTATATTAAAAAAACAAGGATATCTAGAAAAAAGTCTTGAAAAAATAAAAAAGCCTTTACGAAAACCTGATTCGAAAGTTTGTTCGGCAGGTTACGGCACTTGTGTAATTCATACAGATTTAACAGTAGGTCCTTGTCCTGGCTGGTTAATCGACTGTGGAAATTTAACAAATCAGAAAATATTGGATGTTTGGAATAATTCAGAAAAATTAAATGCGATTAGAAATATATATCTAAAAAATTTCCCTAAGTGCGCCAATTGTTCTGTAAGAAATATTTGTTATATATGTCCTTCTCAAATTTATAATGAATCTGGTGATTTTAAATTGGATTTTTTTGATATGCCAAATAGAATTTGTGAAATGTATAAGAGTATTTACAAAACTTTATTAGAACATGACAAATAATTATTGAATAACGGTTTAAAAATACAAGGACTAGCCTATGCCCCGCAAACTCCACCCTGGTGACGTCATCTACACTCAGGACGTTCTCTATCGCCATTACGGCGTGTACGAAGGCAACGGCAAGGTCATCGATTTTTCATCCTCTAAGGGGCATGAAACCGATGCCGCCGATGCCTGCATCCGCGAGAAAAGTCTTGACGCGTTTGCGAATGGGCGTGAATGTAGTGTTGACGATTCGGTTGAACAAAAATACAGCCCGACCGAAACGGTACGCAGGGCGCGTTCACAGATAGGCAAGCGTAAAGGCGAATATAACCTTGCCACAAACAATTGTGAACACTTTGCACGTGAGTGTAAGTCTGGCAAGTCCGAGTCAAAGCAGGTGCAGAAGGTTGTTGCAGGGGCTGCCATTACAGCGGGCGTGATTGCCGTTACTGCCACTGCAATTGCACTCGGAAAAAAGAAAGGAGAAGAATTCGAATCATAGATAAAAGTTTCAGCACTATCACGGTTTGATAGATATACTGTGATAACATAAGCAAAGCAAAAGGAAGAAATTGCTATGAAAAACTTGAACGATAAAAGACTTGCATATTTACCAATTGACGAGTCTATTGAAAGTCCAGCGAATAAAGAGTTTTATCCCGACCTAGTTGAAGCAGAAGCTGAACGCGGAATATTCAAGTCTATGTGCACTATTGCCTATATGTATGCAAAAGGTTTGGGCGTAAAACAGGACTATGAAAAAGCATTTAAATGGTTTTTAGAAGCTGCAGAGAGCGGGCAAGCTAACGCTCAATACAATCTTGGTGTTATGTATATCAATGGAGATGTGAAAAATAAAACTGACTACAAGAAGGCGTGTCGCTGGCTCAGAAAAGCCGCTGAGCAAGATTTTGAGCAGGCGAAACAACTTTTAGACAGAATCAATACAGCGGAATGAAATATGGAAAGACCTTACACTACAAATACTTGAATACTTGCAATATGTAGTGTAAGATTTGTATACACTACAAAAATCAATAAAACATAAATTTGTAGTGTAAGGTGCGACATGAAATCAGAACTAATTTTATCCGTTTTTAAGGATGAACTTGAGAGAACGAAAAGGCTAATTTCCCGCTACGAGAGTGAAGTCGAAACTCTTCCGAAAGGCTCTATCTTTAAACGAAAAATCGGGAACAATGAGTATTTCTACTTGAACTATCGTGAGGGAAAAAGGGTAATTTCAAAATTTCTGGGAAAGATTGATTCTTATGATGAAGTTGAACTGAGGGAAAAAATTGAGCAACGGAAGAAAATCGAAAAACTTCTGAAAAAATTACATTCAGAGCAAAAACAGCTCGAAAAGGAACTGAAATGACAAAAGAACAGAATACAATCGTATCGGCTGGCACACGGTTCTGCCCTAACTGCGGAATGATTTGTGGAAGTAGCACCCGAAAGCATTAGACAAAATCTCTGCGGAAAAGTTTAAAATGCGGAACTTTAATAATTACAGTGACCACAAGAAAAGCAACCTATACAATAAATTAAAAATATTATAGTATAACTTGATGTTAAATAAAGAACTGACAGAACGCACAAACGGATATTTCTCATTAAAGGATGCTGAGGGGGCAGGACTTTCCCGCTGGAAATTGCAGGAATTACTGCGTACCGGTGAAATTCAAAAAGTTCGCTATGGGCTTTATGCTTTAAAAGATGTTGTTCCTGACGAGCTTTATATGACCCAGCTTTTATGCCCGAAGGCAATTTTTTCGCATGAGACGGCACTTTTTTTTACCGGTTATTCTGACCAAGTTCCATTCACATATACGCTTGCCGTTCCGCATGGATATGTTTCAAAAACGCTTTCTGCACAATATGATGTTCGTCATGTGGAAAAAAAATCTGCGGAAGAAGGTGTGGTGTCTATAAAATCAGATTTGGGAAATGATTTGAAAGTGTATTGCATAGAGCGGACTCTGTGCGAGCTGTTGCATAAGCCCTCTGAATTAGATAAGGAGCGTTTTATTCCGGCAGTTCAAAAATATCTGCGTTCGAAGGACAAGGACATATTAAAACTGATGCACTTTGCAAAATTGTTCCATGTAGAAAAAAGGATTTTGCCATATCTGGAGGCTGTCCAATGAAAACTGATAACGCAATGCAGCTGAAAGCAAAAATCAACAATAAAGCGAAAGAACTTAAATTTCCTGCACAAATAATGCTTCAAAATTATCTGATGGAATGTTTTCTCGAACGGTTAAGTAAATCTGAATATGCAGGAAAATTTATTATCAAAGGCGGACTCCTTATCGCATCTTTGGTAGGTCTTTCTAATCGGACTACGATGGATATTGATGTTACCGTAAAAAACATTCCGCTCAACGAAAATGAAATATCAAAAATCATTGCGTATGTTTGCAGTGTTCCGAATGAAGATGATTTTGTATTTTACTTAGACAGAGTTGAGCCAATCCGAGATGATGATGAATATCAGGGATTCAGGGCATTTTTAATTGCAGAATATGAGCAGCTTCATAACACACTGACAGTGGATGTTACGACAGGCGACAGTATCTATCCCGATGCTGTTATGCATGGCTTTTCAAAAATTTTTGATTCAGAGCAGATTTCGCTTTTTTCTTATCCTGCTGAAACTGTCCTTGCCGAAAAATTGGAAACAATTCTCTCTCGAAATGTGACGACAACACGTCCGCGTGATTTTTATGATGTTTATGCTCTAAGTTCAAAGTCTGTTGATTATAAGAGCCTGAAAACAGCCCTTGAAATGACCTGCAGACACAGGCAAAGCGAAAAAGTTCTCTATCAAATTGATGAAATAATCACTGCAATCAGAACTTCGGATATTTTGGCTGAACAGTGGCAGAAATACACGAAGAAAATGCCGTATGCGGCGGAAATCAGTTTTGAGCAGACTGTGAACAAAATAGAAGAATTGCTTACAATACCTATATACGAAAATCTGCGATAGAATCTCGCGCGCGTGGATGTGGCTGCCAGTTCATAGAACACGAAGATGCGTTTTGATGAAAAACAGTCCTCTTACTCCCCGTACCTCACGCTCACTTTTCCGTTTGTCTTTTCGTAAATCACTTTTGCAAATGCCTCGCAGTCTGTCGCCGCGATTTTTCCGCGCACGGTGATTGATTCGCCGAAGTCTTCGCTCACGTCGTAGAGCGTCCAGTTTTCGGCCTGGTGTTTTACAATTTGGTAGGTGGTGTAGTCGCAGGTGAGCGCAAAAGCGGATTTTTCGATTAGCGGCTCGCATTGGGTTGCGTCCAGTACCAGTTTTGCGGCGTCTCCGTAGGCGTGTACCAGTCCGCCGGTGCCGAGCAGTGTGCCGCCGAACCAGCGTGTTACGGTAAGCAGAATATTTGTTACGCCGCGTCCTTTGAGCACGTCTAGCACGGGTCTGCCTGCGGTTCCTCCTGGCTCGCCGTCATCGCTCATGCCCATCACTTCGGCTTGTTTTCCTGCGATGAATGCGTGGACAACGTGTGTCGCGTCGGCATATTTTGCTTTCTGGCTTTTGAGTTTTTCGCGGACTTCGGCTTGGCTTGAAATCGGAAAGACTTCGCCCAAAAAACGTGAGCCTTTTACAGTAAATTCAGCCTGAGCGGGAGAAACGGGAACGTCCATTATTCACCGTCCGATTCTTTTTGCTCGCTGGAAGATTCTTGAGATTCTTCATTGGAAAGCAACGCAACGGCTCCTGCGAGAATCAGGGCATCTTTTTGTTCGTCCGTAAACGTGTTTTCCTCCAGACGTGCGGTGTAGAGAATCGGGAACGCAAAATACATTTTGAGAAGTGCCGTATACGCATTGATAAAATAGACAAAGTTGAGCAGAAGCACAAAAAGTCTCATGCTGCCCGCGTTCGTTTTTGAGTCTGGAATAATGACCGTCAGCGCAAAGACGGCCGCCGCAACGGCAAGATTTTTTCCGCCCGCTCTGAATACCAGCCGAATGAGCCGGAAACAGTTTTTTCGCATAAGTCCTGCGCTTTTTTTGAACAGCGTAAACACGGAGTCATCAGGATTGTCAAAGTGAAGGTAAAACACGAACACAAAATGGATGAACACAACGACAATCAGCAGAAAATACATGGCGAGCAAAATGCCTGTCTGTTTAAGCATGCTGCTCATCAAATCGCCGTGGTCAGCCACAAATGCTTCGATGTCCACGGGCTTGTCTTCAGCAGGCTCTGTTGTTTCTGCCTTTGGCTCAGCAGCCGGGGCTGGGGCTGGGGAGG
>JAFSTK010000163.1 GCA_017450535.1 Treponema sp. | reverse complement strand
TTATATCTATCTTTTTTGGGGATTCCATATTTTTTATTTTATCATAAAAAATACATTTTTTCACCGTCTAACATAAAATCCCCCTCCTCCAAAACCTTCACCCCCGACTTCGGCGGTTGCGGGTGAGCAAGAACAATCTGAGGAAAGAGCCGATTGCACTGAGTGCGCTTGCTACATAGGTCATTGCGGCGGCCCAGAGGACATGGCGGGCACCTTCGACTTCGGTTCTGTCTACAAAGACGCCTGCGCCTTTTAGGATTTTGAGTGCGCGCCAGGAAGCGTTGAATTCGACGGGGAGTGTGACGAGATAAAAGAGTGTGGAACCGGCGAACAAAAGCAGGCCGATGTTTGTAATCAGCTGGAAAATGGGGAGGTATTGTTCCGCATATGCAGAATAGCCAAAACCGATTCCAGCAACGGCAAGGAGCGGGCCAAGGCGGGAACCAAGATTTGCCACGGGAACGAGCATTCGGCGAAATGCGAGCGGGAAATAGCCGACGTGATGTTGAATCGCGTGTCCTGTCTCATGTGCCGCAACGCCAACTGCCGCAATCGATGTGCTGGAAAATGTGGCGTCGCTCAGGCTCAGCACTTTTTTTGTCGGGTTGTAATTGTCGGTGAGATTTCCGCGGATGTGCGCGATTTTTACGTCGGTGATGCCGTTTGCACGGAGCAAGATTGCCGCCGCCTGCGCTCCGGTCACGCCTCTTTTTGTGGGAACGCGGTCATATTTTGCAAAGCGAGATTTTACTGCCGCGCTCGCCCACATGCTCAAAAGCAATGCCGGCACGACAAAAATCACATAGGTGTAGTCAATTCCGTAATTCATAGGAAAAGTATAGCATATAAATGGGAGAATGAAAACAAAATGTCGATTACCTAAACACTCGTGCGCAGACTTTACAGCGCGTGTTTTTTTAGGAGTCTGAGCATGGCGTCGGCAACTTCCGGGTCAAACTGGATGCCTTCGTTCTTTTCCAGCTCTTCCACGATAACGTCGTCGTTCAGGCGGTCTCGGTATGAGCGGTTTGTGTGCATGGCATCGTAAGCGTCGGCGACAGCGATGATTCTGGACTGAATGGGGATTTGTTCTCCTTTCAAGCCATCGGGATAGCCTGTGCCGTCATAGCGTTCATGGTGATGGAGTGCCGCCTCCCGGATTCCTTTTACGGCATTAAAACTTTCCAGAATTTCGCCGCCGTAAGTTGTATGGTGTCTCATTTCGACCCATTCTTCATCGGTGAGTTTTCCGGCTTTACAAAGGATTTCTTTTGGCATCAAAACTTTGCCGACATCGTGCATCATTCCCATATAATAGATATTTCTCTGGAAATCTTCGTCGTAGCCCATTTCTTCGGCGATTTTTTTTGCATACAGACCGACATGGGTGGAGTGCATTTTTGTGTATTCGTCACGGGTATCGATAAAACTCGCGCAAAGTTTGAGCAGTCCTTCGATTTTTTCATTGTCTATCGCAGCCTGTCGTCGTATCATGCGGTAAAAGAACAGGGAGACTAAAATGACGATAGCAGAAACAGCAAAACAAGTCAGGGCAATTAAAAATGAGACGGACTTGAGGGGGTTACGTATGAATCGTCCGGTCAGATAAAAATTGCTGTCCTTCATGATTTCATTGGTATAGAGGACATAGCCGATTTTTACGTTGTTATGTCTGTGAACAATTTTTGTAAAGGTGGGGTCTATGCCTGTCGCGCTGATTGTTCCGTTTTCATGGATGTAAGTCGCATTCCAACTGGAATCAATTTTTCCCTCAGGGGGAACAGTCATCACAAGTTTCCAGTCCAAGAATTCATAATCAGATTCATTATAAATGATGATATCGTATTGACTTCCCCACGAACCATCACTTTCTTGCCATGAATTTTTAGAGCCGTCGGCTTTATAAGGAATTTCCAGCTGGATATGAAGATTTTTATCTCCTGATTCAACGCTTTCTATTTTTTGATAGGAGACTACCTTTTTGTTCTGAATGAAAATCCATACGGACTTATTGCAAATGAAAAGAAGGCTCACAAAAAAAATCACGAGGGCCACAGAAATGAATTTGTTTTTACTGATAAAGAGCAAAAGCGGTCTTTTTCGATGCATCTTCATAAAAGCAAGCCCCCTGACTCTCTATGTTGTATATGCCGCTAGTTTTTCACTGGCACTCCACAACCTGCATGGTCTTCTTCCCAAGCCTGCGCAAGCTGAAGAATTTTTGTCTCGCTGAACATTGCGCCGGCAAACTGGATTCCCACGGGCATTCCGTCGCGATTGGTTCCGGCTGGAACAGAGATTGACGGGATGCGGGCGAGGTTCACAAAGGTAGTGAAAAGATCGCTCAAGTACATGGCGAGCGGATCGTCGTATTTTTCACCGAGTTTGAATGCGGGTGTCGGGCACGTCGGGCAGAGAATTACATCGTATTTCTCAAAGAGCGCGGCAACTTCTCGCTGGATGCGGGCACGGACGCTCATGCCTTTTTTGTAAGTGTCACCAGAGAACTGCTCTGAGAGCACGTAGTTTCCGATGATGATGCGGCGTTTTACTTCCGGGCCAAAGCCTGCGCTTCTTGTGTCCACGTAGAGCTGGTCGTAGCCCTGTCCGTTATCAACACGGTGTCCGTAGCGGATGCCGTCAAAGCGTGAAAGATTTGATGCCGCCTCAGAAAGCGCGATGACGTAATAGGAAGCAATTGATGCGTCCAAAATCGGAAGGTCAACCACGTCGATTTTTACGCCTTTGTCGCTGAACCATTTTTTTGTGTCCTCAAAGACTTTCTTTACATCTGCGTCCAAACCTTTTGCTTCTTCAAACTGTTTGGGAACGGCGATTTTGAGCGAAGAGAAATCTTTGTATGCGGCAAGATTTGCAAGTTTGTCGCTGTCGGGCAAGTCCGCGCTTGTGTCGTCGTAGAAATCAACGCCTGCCATGAGAGAAAGCGGTGTGGCGATGTCTTGCGGCGTATGTCCGAGGATGCCGACCTGGTCAAGTGATGAACCGTAAGCGACAACGCCCCAGCGTGAGAGAACGCCATAGGTTGGCTTGAGACCGTAAATGCCACAATAGCTGGCCGGCAGACGTACTGAACCGCCTGTTTCTGTTCCGAGACCGAACAACGCTTGATTTGCGGCGACAGCAGCGGTTGAGCCACCTGATGAGCCACCAGAAACGTAGTCGCGGTTAATCGGATTGCGCGTAGGTCCGTAGATTGAATATTCGGTAGAAGAGCCCATCGCAAATTCGTCCTGATTGCAGCGTCCGAGCGGAATCGCGCCTTTTTCGACGAGGCGGCCGATGACGGTTGCATTGTACGGCGCGACATAGCCTTCAAGAATTTTGCTTGAGCAGGTAAGTTTTTTGCCCTTACATGAAATATTGTCTTTGTTTGCGAACGGCACGCCCAAAAGCGGCTTTTCTGCGAAGAGTTTTTCAATGGTGCCGTTTGCGCGCGCTGCGGAAATTTCTGCGTCGGCAGCCTTTGCAAGTTCCAGAACATCGTCGTAGATTTCCAAAAATGCGTTGAGCGGTTTTTCTGATTTCTGGTCAGCGGCAAACGTGTCAATTGAAGTCTGCACAAGTTTTTCGCTTGTCGTCTCGCCAGATTTGAGTGCTTCTACGGTTTCTTTTATCGTGTAATACATACTGTATTTCATTCCGAACTTGTTTCGGAATCTCCTCTTTTTGTTCGGTTATTAAAAAGGATGAACAGGATTCTGATGGATAAGTTAGGATTTTAGTAAACCTTTTTATCCTCATCTTCCTTTGCATCCTGTTGCATTGCCTCTCGCGTTAGGCTATGAAGCCCCGCCGCAAGGCGTACCGCGCAAGCGGTATGGAGCGTGAAGCGGAAGGGCGGAACAGCCGACCCGCGCAAGCGGGGAACGCCCAACCCCTCGGAAAGGTTTTACGCACCTTCTCCTAAAACTTTCGGCACTTGGAAGTAGCCGTCCATGAATTTATCGGTGACCTTTTTGACGTCAGGGATGTCCAGACCCGGTACAATTTCGTCTTCGCGCAATGCCTCTGCCTTGGTGGAAGGATATGCGTCGTAGGGATTTTCACTGTCGTCGTATTTTGAAAGAATGTCGAAGTAGCCGACAATCTCATCGACTTGTTTTTTAAGCGTCGCCATGTCCGTGCTTTCGGGTGACAGGCGTGAGAGATACAACAGATTTTCAAGCGTTGTCTCGTCAACGGTTTTATGTGTAGCCATACGAATATTATAACACATTGCAGAGGATTGGGGAATACTCATTCACCGCGCACAATCAACGCGTTCATTCGATGTGCCACACGGTTCCGTTGCTGCGGCCGAAGATTTCTGGCTCGTACATGCATTCGGCAAGAACTGCGGGGGTCTGGTATACGCCTGTCCGTTGTGCGCGGAACAAGAATTCAAAGGTCTGGCAGCCAATCGGGAAGTAGTCCCAGAAGCAGCGGATTTCTGCGTCGTAAATGTCCTGATGGCTGATTCGGGGGCGATACCAAGGAATGCGTTTTGCTGAGGCGGATGTGCCCGCGCCGTTTGCGTTGCTTTGTGTTGGCGGAACGGTTGCCGTGGTGACAAACGCGCTGTTCAGGATTTCGCATCCGGCGGGAACAGGTGCGCGGACTGCGACAAAGGTGCGCTCTTTTGTCGTGGAAATGTGCACGACTTCGCGGTAGATGGTGCCGCTTTTGAGTTTGTCCGCGGTGATTTTTTCGCCTGTGCGCGCGTCGGTGATTTCGGTGTAGACACAGATGCCTTCGTCGCGGGCTTTTTGTTGTTCGGCGGGAAGCGCATAGGTGAGCGACGCGATGTAAAAGAGTGTGCCTGTGCCGTTTTTGGTGATGACGAGCGGAAGCGGCGTGTCTTTTGGCAGAGCAGACAAGGCTTCGTTCTGTGCGGTTTTCTCTGCTGGCTGTACGCCGATGCCTTTGAACTTGCCTGATACAAATGGTTTTCCGTTCAGCAGGGCTTGTGCGCTAAAGTCTGTCTGCTCCAATTTGTTCGCGCGAATGTATGCGTCAAGCGCAATCAGCACTCGGCTTGTCATGGCGGTAGACTGCCAGCGTCCTTTTCCTGTGCGTTGCATTTCCAGCACTTCGTAGACAAGATGTGTGTTGTAGCGGTCTTCGGCATTGAGGGCGGTAAAGAGATGCAAGGCAAGCGCGTATCGTTCGGCGTTTCCGTTAAAGAAATACCAGAATGACCATGGGGCGGTTGTCTGGAAACTTGCGCCACGTGCGGTGAGGCTCATCATGTTTTTGATTTTTGCGGCGGCTTTTTCTGCAAGGTCTCGTTTGCCCAGTGTGAGCGCGGCAAGTCCTGCAAAGGCACATTCGCTCACGCCGACTTTTTCTGCGATAATCGATTCCAGTTCGCTCACGGAAACTTTCTTTCCCATGCGGGCAAGCACGTAGTCGGCGTAGGCACAGGGGTACCACCAGCCTTCTTTTTTGAGCCGCGCGATTTCGTTCTGAATGTATGAGGCAAGGTGGTTTTCGTTCAGTTTTGACGGAAGTGAGATGCCTTTTTCTTTTGCGAGCGAGATGATTTCTGCGATTCGCAAGGAAACGGCCAGGCTTGATTCACGCGCATCTTTCCAGTACGGGAAGCCTCCGTCCGAACGCTGTAATTCTGCCCATGACGCGATTTCTTTTGCGGCGACTTTCTTTGCGTTTTTCACTTCGCTCTCTAAGCCGAACACTTTGATGTATTCGCCAAAAGCGATGAGCGGCATGACCGCGGACGAACGCTGTTCCAGACAACCGTAAGGATAGCGGAACACATAATCCACCGCGCTTGAAAGCGTGCCGAGGCGTGAAGAATCCAATTGCACGAACAGGCTCGCCCGTTTTTCGTCCGCATCCGAGGGAAGCATGATTTGTTCTTCGGCGGTCGTCTCGTCTTTGTTGAGCTGACCAACAGTGGTGACGGTCTCAAATACAAATGGCTTTTCGATTTCCAGCGGTTTGTAAATCACTTCGTGAAGACTGCCTGCGCGGACGGTGAATGCAAGCGTAATCCAGCCCGCTTTTTCCGCATGCAATCGGAACATGAGCGTGTCGGTCGCGCCAGAGCGTATTTTTTTGGAGAGTGTCTTTGCGCCTGTAACCGAAGCCGCTCCGTTCTGCCGCACGATGTCACCCTCGCCTGCTTTGTAGCCGGTTTTGTCCAGACCGCTCAGCACGGCAAAATCAATCTGCACAGGCTCATCTGTGTCGCCGATGTTCGTTATCACAACGCCTGCCTCACCTTCGTCATCAAGGCGCAAAATGCGGGTCTCCACGTCGCGCACGGAAATGGGGTTGGCAGCGACAAGAGGTTCTGTCTGATAGGCAAAATCATGTTCTTTTACGCCAATGACTGTCACCACGTATTCGGTGAGGCTGTCGGGAAGCGTAAAGTCTACGACGGCTTTTCCTGACGCATCGGTGGTGACGGCGGGCACAAAGACTGCGGTGGCACGGAAATCTTTTCGCACCACGGCATTTTCATTTCCTGCCGCGTCATCTTCAAATTCCATGGCACTTTCGGCAACTGCCATTTCTTCAGTCATTGCCATATCCGCCGCCGCCATAACTGCTGACCTTTTTGTCATCATGGGCTTTGCCATCAGCGAATTGGCATAGTAGAGCATCCGTCGTTCCCGTGCGTTTGTCGTGTATGAGCCATACGTTACTGGGTCAATCAGCGCAAAACGGGAATCCGTGTGGTTCGTGCGGGAATAAAACAGCCCTTGATTATAGAAGAAATCAATTGGATTTTTCACCTGATAGCCGATAAGGTCAAGCACGCCTCTGTCTGTCACCAGCACGGTAAGTTCTGCACCGGACACTGGCTTTCCATTTTTGCTCGCTGTGAGCGTAAGCGTCGCGTGGTCTGCCGGGCGGTAAGATTTTTTGTCCGCGGAAACAGCGATGTCAAAGGAACGTGATTTTTTGCTCACATTGAGCATCACACTTCCCTGCACGGCTTGCGGCTTGTGTGCGTCGGGGGTATCGTAATCTACAGGCGCGTCACCAGTGCGAGCCGTAAACGAAGAGACTGACACCCACACGACGGGAACAAATTGTTCGGTAATCGGCACATCGAGCACTGCGGTCGGTTCTGTAAGGTGAAGCACTTTTTCGCTCACCAGCCCTTCCCGCTCAACGGTCATCAGATATGTTCCCGCCGGAATAGTGCTGGTCAAAAGAATGTGCGCTGTCTCGCCCGCTTCATATTCATTTTTGTCCGCCTGCATATCAACCGTCTGGGATTCCTTGTCATTCCGCCGATACAATTGAGAGCCGGTCACATAAAAACTGTACTCAGTCACCGCTGTTCGTCCCGCGCTGTCAGTCGTCGTTAAGGTCAAAAGATAGCGGCCGCCTTCAGACGGAGTGACAGAAAGCGGAATTGGTTTTTCAGTTTTGGGGAACGGGACTTCGCCGCTCGTTTCTGTAATCGTCTTTTCTTCCCATTTTGTCTGCTCGTAGCCGTATTCGTCAGTGAACGGCACTTCCTGCCAAGTCTTTCTGCTGAGCGTGTAGGAGATTTTTCCCGCGCCAGAAAGCTGCGATTTTTGTGGGAAGTCTCCTTCGGGAACAGCAAGCGTGTAAAGGAAATTCAGTTTTTCGCCTTTTTTGGCAAATCCTTTTATGCCCTGCATTCCGCTGAGTCCGATATAAAATGCTGCCGGATGCACCAACGCGCTCGCCCGTGCGGCAATCATTTGGTTTCCGCTGTCAGTCACTTGCGCTTCAAGCGAATAAGTGTATGCCGCGCCAGTCTTTTTTTCGCTTCCCGTGCCGACGGAAAGATGTGCCGTGCCGTCATCGGAAATCACGGTGTCACCCTGCTCGCGGAAATCGTCGAACTCGTTTTCTTTTTGCCAATAATAATCGTACACTATGGGACCGAACGTCATGCCAGAAAGCCGCTCGCCAGCCGGAGTGAATTGCGTCACCGAGCGCAGCCAGTCGCCATGCACAGAGCCGCCGACCAATGCGCCGCCTCCCAAGTAGGATGCCGTCACCGTAGCGGAAAGACTGTCGCCACGAGTGTAGACCATCGGCGCAATTTCCGCGCCCGCCTGAAATCGAAGCCGCTCAAAAAACTGCACGGTTATCGGCTCGGTTATCGTCTGCTCCATGCCGTCGCCTTTGCCACCCTTCCGTGTGTAGCGGATAAAATATGTGCCCGGCTTTACGTCCTCAGGGATTTTCCACGTTGCAGAAGCAGCCCCGCTAGCAGAAGTTTTTCCTTTTACTGTCGCATACGTTTTTGCATTTCGCCAGGCACCGTCACTAAAACTGATTTCATAATTACCGCGATAGGATGTGTACTCGCCTGAAAGAAGGCTGCGGTCAATCACTTTTGCCGTCACCGTCTCACCGGGGCGATATAATCCGCGGTCGCTAAAAATGTACGTCACCATGCGGGATGTGCGTTTTTCCCAGCTCTGCGGAAGTCGTTGCACAAAGCGGTCGTCACGGTTTTGAGTCCGCACATCAGCATACAATCCGCTTCCGTAATAATCTTCCGCCGTAAAATCAAATGCCAGCGTGCACAAGCCGTCCGCATTCGTTTTTCCTGAAGCAAGAACCCGCGCATTTCCCGTGAGTGCCGATGTAAGAGACTCAATCTGATTTCCTATGCCATTTTTCGCAGGCTCCACGTACAAAATCCGCACGTCAGCATTTGCCACTGGCTTTCCTGTGCGGAGGCTCGTCACCAATACCGCCGTCTCATTCCATGCGCTGTGTACAGTCACGCCCAAATCCGTCACTTGAATCAGCGTGTCATTTTTTATTTCCGGCATATCTTTGCGGCGGGTTGAAAAACCATCGTAGGTAATCGTTCCTTCAAAGCGGACCGCGCCACGCTTTTCACCGCCAGCCGATTCCAAAAAGTCGCTCAAACCTACCGACCGCACCATGCGCCGATTTTTGTCCGCTTTTTCCGCCGCAATCGTTTCGGTCTTTGGCTTTGGCAATTTGAATTTGTCCGTCACTCCGCACACAGGAGTCAGCGTGTAGGACGACGGCGACAAAATATTCTGGTACTCAAACGCATACTTGGGCGCAAACTGACTTTCCAGCACTACGCAACCACTGTTTCTGAATGAGCCGAAGCTGTCCGCGTCTGGAACGGAAATCTGCTCGGAAATCTCTTTGTCGCAGACTTGTCCGTAAATGTCGCGCACCACGCCGCCTTTCAAAACAACTGAATAGGTGTCGCCATAAGAAACTGGAATGTCATGCACAAAAATTGTGTTTCCGTGGAGCTCCAATTTTTCACGCGAAATGTTCATCGCGGGCGAAAAACTAAGCGCGTCAAAAACAGCCTGTTCGATTCCCTCTTGAATGCTATGGTTAAACGAAAGATGCAGTTCAGCCGTACCACCCGCGCTTCGGAACACAAACGGGCGCAATGTATGGAAAGACTGGGACATTTCTTTTGGAGTCTCAACACAATCCGCATCCGGCATCGCGCCCTTTTCCATCACCACGCTTACCGAACAATTTCGCGGCAGCTCATTTTTTAGGGAAATCAGCAGCGATTTTTCATCAATCGCCTTGTACGAAAAACTGTAGTCCGTCTTTGTCTTTTCGCCCTCAATTTTTCCGCGCACATGCAAATACTTTGACACAACAGCGGGATTCACGGGAGCCGAAAAGTGAACCGCAATATTCCGCGCGTATTCGGGAAGCACATCGTCGCTGTTCACATAGATTTTCTTTTCGGTGCGCTCACGGTAGCCCGGCTCAATGTACACCAGTCGAAGCGGTTCCGTCTGAAACGAAAACGTAAGCTGACCACTCACAGAATTTCCTTTGAGCGAAGTGAGTTTTGGGTTTACCTGAATCGTGTATTTTTTCTGCGGAATCAGTTCGTCTGCGCAATCAAAACTCAGAATGCTTGTGCCATACCAGCGGAATACGCCTTTTACGGAAGGGGTAATCGTCACCACGTCGCTTTTGTCCGTCGGTTCACCCAATTTTGCAAGCGGAACAACTGGCTCTGAAAACACCACCTGTACCGATGGAAATTTTACCGCTGAAGAAAGTTCGCCCTGCGGAGTCATGCTTTCCACGTAAAAACTGCCTTTTTTCCCCGACGGCTGCACTACAGGCACAGGTTCACGAGATGCGCTCTCCGGCGACACGTCATCAGAAGCCGCATCGGATTTTCCAAGAGCGAGAGCTGTACACATTCCAGCCATAGAAAGCACCAGACCTGTTACAAACAAATTCATTTTCATAGCATACCCCGTCGTATTTCATTTCAGCGTATACCATAAAGACAAAAAAAGAAGGCAGTTGGTTACACATTCCACTGCCTTATCACATCGCCTTAGTTTTTCAGTTCCGCCGGAATACACTTTTCAAGCTGTTCTCTCGAAATCGTATTGAAAATCCGCACCAAGTCTGCGTCCAACTGCGTACCAGCCACATCGTTGATAATCTGCATGGCAACATCATACGACATCGCTTCCTTATACGAACGGCGCATCGTGATAGCCGAATAAGTGTCGCAAATTGAAATAATCCGCGCCGCCAACGGAATCTCTTTTCCTGGCAAGCGGTAATATCCTGCGCTGTCAACACGCTCATGGTGATACATAATCCACGGCAAAATACGCTTGAACGACCGCAACGGCTCCATGAACTTTACGCCCAGTTTTGGATGCTCACGCATCAGTTTCCACTCTTCATCATCAAGTTTGCCCGGCTTGTTCAACACGCGCTCCGGGACTCCCAATTTGCCCACATCGTGCATCAACGCCGCATATTCAAGCGAAACGGGATTTATATCTTTTTTCAGATTTTCCGGAATGTATTTATAGAAGAGCATCGTCAGATTTTGCACATAGCGGCTGTGACCGTTCAAATTGGTATCGCGAGCCTCAATCATGCCAATCAGCGTCTGCGTCATTTCCAGAGAATTTTCTTTTACGGACTGCACCAGATGAAACAACAGCGTGAGCATAATCGCCACAAAAATACTGCCGCCAAACAGTATGCCTGCTATCATCAAATCAGGATTGCTAAAAACACCGATGAAAATGTAGCCGCACAAAAAGAAAATCAGAAGCAATTGCGCAAGAATCTTCCAAAACGTATCTTTGTCTCTCCCCGAAGAAAGAACGTCGCGCAAACTTCTCATAAAAAGATGATACCGACAGATATTTGTCACCATCACCACGACACCACAGGCAATCATCGAGTAAATAAGAAAAAGCATACTCTATTATCGTTTGAATTTAATCTTCTGACAAGGGGCTTTTTTTATGCGCACTCGTTTTGTGATAATTTCGTCTCTGTGACAGATAATTTAATCTTTTACCACCATCAGCGAGTGTGACTGATACTTGGGGATGAATTTCTTTGAGCCGCCGTTTTCAAATTGCACGGTTATCACGTATTCGTCGTCTTCGCTCATCGTGCCGGCGGAAATGATGCCATAGCCGTAATCGTCGTGATAAATCTTTGCGCCCTTGCAATACTTTTGCGCCAGCGGATCATTTGCAAAAGCCGGATGCGAAAGTCCGTTTTCCCCAAAGTCTCCGCCGTGAAGCGCAGTCGAATCCGCATCCTCGTCCAGCCGATAGCCGTAAGGTTTGTGTCCGATGACCTTTACATTGCCCTGCCCCACTTCCAGCAAAAACGGACTGATTTGCATGTATTCCGTCCGACCATACATGCGGCGCATCGCACAACTGGTCAGATACAATTCGTCTTTTGCACGCGTAATGCCCACGTAACACAAGCGCCGCTCTTCTTCCAGCTCTTCGCCAGTCTTTTCGGGACGCGGGAACAAGCCCAACTCCATGCCCGTCATAATGACGCGGTTGAATTCCAAGCCTTTGGTGTTATGCAAAGTGATGAGCGTCACGCTGTCGGGATTATCTTCTTCGTCACTCGCAAGCGTGCGGTCAAGCTCAATATTGTCTAAAAATTCCAGCAGACCTTCCATCGTGCACGGATAGAGCACAGCATTGTTCGCCAACTCCTGCATGTTCGCCACTTTTTGAGTGCCCGCCACTTCGTCCTTGGTCTCATGGTATTCTTTTAAGCCTGATTTTTCAGCAACCTGCTCCACAAGCACGGAAAGTTTGTCCTGAACTTCGGTAGGCACGGCGGGCTTGGCAAGCAGTTCAGCAAAGCCGTCCATAATCTCAACAAAATGCTCCAGTCCTTCGCGGGCTTTTTTGCTCATGCTTGGTGCAAGGCGGCGCGATGTTTCGATGAGGTTGTATGAATCTGCATTAGAGTTCTCTCCATTCCCTTCATTCTCGTCCTCGCCGCTTTGACTTGGCGCAACCAGATTTTCCCGCGCCGCAAGAACAATTTTATCCTGAGACGTGTCGCCCAGACCTCGCGCGGGTTTGTTCACCACACGGCGGAATGCGATTTCGTCACGCGGATTTGCAATCAAGGCGAGCAAGGCAAGAACATCTTTGATTTCCTCGCGCTCGTAAAATTTGAGCGAGCCGACCACCGTGTACGGAATCTTCCGGTGCAAAAATTCGCTTTCAAAACCCAAAGACTGCGCGTTTGTTCTATATAATATCGCCCAATCCATGTAGGGCACGCCTTTTTTGTGGGTCAGCTCAATCAAGTCCGCACAGAACTGCGTCTCTTCATCTTGGTTTGGCAGAAATGCGAGCACAGGCTTTTTTCCCGCGCCACGCTCCGCAATCAGCGTCTTTCCCAAACGGCCGTCATTGTTTTTTACCACGCTGTCCGCAATACGCAAGATTTCCGCTTTTGAACGATAATTGCGTTCCAAGCGCACCACCGTCGTGTTCGGAAAGTGTTTTTGAAAATTCAAGATATTTTTGATTTCGGCTCCACGGAATTTGTAAATGGACTGGTCATCATCGCCCACCACGCAGACATAGGAATCGTTTCCTTCCTGCACACCGCTCAGCACTTGCAGCAGCTGAAACTGCGCCACGTTTGTGTCCTGATATTCGTCCACCATAATGATTTTGAAACGCTGGTGCATACGATGGCGAATCGTCTCACTTTCACGGAGAACAATCGCGGGAAGCAAAATCAAATCGCCAAAATCCACGTTACCTGTCTCGCGCAGACGTTTCTGGTACAAAGCATAAATCGTCGGAAACTGCGGGTCAGTGTCGATGTCGGCAAGCTCAGGACTGTCAGGAAGCAGACCATAATCTTTTGCGAGCGAGATTTTATGCGCGTAACGGTTCGCCTGTTGTTTTGTCAGACCCGGCACCGCCTTTCCCACCAGCGTGGACATGTCATCGTCATCATACACGGTAAACGTGGGCGCAAGACCGGCGGCTTCGGCATTCAGACGCAAGAACCACGCGCCAAACGAGTGAAATGTTCGGATTTGCGCGCTTTCAGCACGTGGCTCAAGCAGGACGGCTCGCTCATGCATTTCTTTTGCGGCTTTTTTGGTAAACGACACCGCAAGAATTGAACGCGGGTCTACATGCCGCTCGCCAATCAGATATGCGATTTTTGTCGTGACAACGCGCGTCTTTCCGCTGCCTGCGCCCGCCAAAATCAAAAGTGAGCCGCCCTCATGGACAACCGCCTCATATTGCTCCGGATTCAAAACAGAAAGATATTCTTTCGCCCGCTCTGAAAGCTCGCCTGAGCCAGATTGTTCTTTTGGTGAGTACGCTTCGTCCAACGCGGCCAGGATATCGTCTTCTTCCATGCAAGCCGCCTATTTATGAGCCTCGTCTTCCGCAAAAAGCAGCGTACTCTTGGCAATCGACTTGTTCAGCGGGCTGTCGCCAATAAAATCGCCGTTCAAATCTACGTCACCGGAGGAAATAATTTGTACGCGCACAAGCCGGCCTGTCTGCACGGCATCAAGAGCCGATTTGTCGCTGCGGTCGTAGCGGATAACAACGCTGCCGTCCACTTCCGGTGCCTGAAACCACGCACGTCCGATTGCAAGTCCTTCGTCGGGAGATTCTTCGCTTGCGGCAAGCACTTCTTCCACAAGCACATCGTATTCTTTTCCGCAGCGAGTCGCCAGACGTTTGCGTGTGATTTCTGCCTGAATCTCGGTGAGCGCATTTGCCCGCGCCTGCGCCGTCTTTTTGGGCACTTGTTTCTTAAAGTCGTGAGCGGGCGTGTCATCTTCCTTGCTGTACGGAAAACAACCCGACCAGTCTGTTTCTATCGCGCGCAAAAAGTCCTGTGTGCGTAAAGCCGCCTCATCCGTCTCTCCGGGGAAGCCAGCCAAAAATGTGGTGCGGATAGCCGCGTCGGGAAATGTCTCACGAATCTGCGCGATAGTTTTTTTGTATCCTTCCGCAGAGCCAACGCGGTTCATCGCAAGAATTGTCGCGTCATCGCCGCTCTGGAACGGAATGTCAAAATACGGAAGCAGCCGGCTGTCCGCCTTGATGACGGGAAGAATGTCCGCGTTAAAATGGTCGGGGTGGATGTACAAAAGCCGCACGCGGAATGTGCCTTCCAGCTCAGAGATTTTTTTGAGCAACGTACAAAGTCCGCTTTCCCGAAGCAATTCTGGAGATACGGAAGAAGAAGCCGTTTCGTTGGAGCGCTCGCTACCCGGTGTGCCCTCAGGCAAAAGCGTGCGTCCCCAGCCGAACACATTGTCCCCCGCGCCAGTGCCATAAGCCGCCAAATCCTGACCAATCAGATTGATTTCATACACGCCCTGCGAAACAAGCGTTTTTATTTCAGCGATGATATCGTCTGCCGGGCGGCTCCGCAATTCACCACGGATAATCGGAATGGCGCAGAATGAACAGCGGTTGTTGCAGCCCTCAGTAATTTTGACATATGCCGCGCCCGAAAAAGAAAGCAGCATGTCACGGTCACCACAACACACGCCTTTTTGCTCAGGAACAAGAACCGTACGCTCACCCGCAATAAGTGGCTCAATCACTTTGTAAACTTGGCTCAAATCGCCGTTACCAAAAATGCCGTCCGCCTCAGGTAGACTTTCCGCCAAATCTGCGGCATACCGCTGAGCAAGACAGCCCGCAAGCAAAATTTTCGCTTTGGGGTACATCTGGCGCGCGCTCATCACGGCGTTCAGACTTTCAGTTTTTGCGCTTTCAATAAATCCACAGGAATTAACGATGATAACATCCGCCTCGGACGCATCAAAGGTCTGCACATAGTCTTTTTTGCGCAAAAGTGAGACAATCAGTTCACCATCCACCTGATTTTTTGCGCATCCGTGCTGGTAAATAAAAAACGTCGTCTTTTTCGGCATTGGCGGAAAACCCGATTAATCAAGTTGAACAACAACGACTTTATACTTGCCGTCGGTATCTTTTATCCAGCGAATATCTTCTGCAATCACTTCGCCCGCTTTTGACACACCCAAATCGAAAGACTTTCCGTCCGCAATAATCTGAATCTTTGCCGTATTTCCGTTAGATGCCCACAAGCGCACAGAGTTGCTCGCCGTTACGTTCACAATGTCGCCGTTGGTAAAGAAATCTTCGGTGGTCTCTTTGCGGTCTGGACGGAAGCGGAACACACAACCCGCGCGGAAAGTCACGTTAAGCGTAAACGGATACGGTCTGTTGTCCTCAAACACGACAGTGCGCTGCTGGTTTTGTGGCAAATCCTCCACATTTGGAATCTCGCTCGCTTTTGTCTCCGCAATGGCACTGTTCGCGCTGCTCTTGAGCATGATGCGTACTTCTGCGCCACGGTCAGTTTCGTTTGCAGACACATCGGAAACATACACAATCATTTCCGGCACAGAATCGCCGTCCACGTCCATTTCCAGCTCTTCGGAAAGCTCAACAAACTGCTTGCCAACCGGCGTCTCAATAGTAAGCATACCGTTTGAAGTGTCCGCAACCGTCAGAATAACATTGCCGGTGGGCATTCCAAGTATCAGCTGGTCACCTTTGTACAAGCGTTCTTTGAGCAACTTGTCCGTCAGCTCGTACTTTGAGGATTCCGCCGTCTTTTTTAAGGCGATTTCGCGCTCAGGATTATTGATGTACCGCTGATACAAGAAGATGCCGCCGACGGTCAGTCCTCCCAACACAAGGAGACATCCCGCCACAATCGTCGGAACAATCCACTTAGGACGATGCTTTATAATCAGACCTTCCGGAACTGGCGATTCCTGCAAAATCTTTGCGTGGTATAAATTGCAGATTCTGTTAGAGTCCAATCCCAAATAATCAGAATAATTGCGCAAAAAACCCACCAAATACGGCTCGCCGGGGAAGAACGCTTCATTCTCTTCTTCCAAGGCTTCCAAATACTGCCGCGTAATAGTGGTGTCGCGGGAAATAGTCTCAAAATCAAGTTCCTGCGCAAGGCGGGCTTCTTTTAGCAATGCTCCATAGCTTTCCATGTATGTCTACTCCGAAAAGAGGAAGTTATTGTAATAGTTTGCAGATGACGGCGGATCGTACAAAAACCGCTGGTCGGTAATTCCGGCGTTAAGAGCGTAGTTCGTAAAATCAAATCTGAAAGATTCGCCCTGCGGAGTGACCGCTTCTATTCTGCGAATCAATTTTGAATCAGGGATAACCGACAATTTGATAAAACGGAACGCTTCGCTCGTGTTTCGCCGAGAAAGCACCAGTTTTACAACCATTTCATCGCCACCATCGTCAAGCGGAATCGGATCCTGCCCTACTTCATATGCCACCGAATAGTAGCGGCTCATCAGAGACAGTCCTTGCGGAGTGGCAAGATTTGCGCCAGAACCCGCAGAAGCATCGCCTCTGTCCACTGTCTGCTCCAGAACTGCGTCCGAGCCAGGCAGATAGATGGTGAGCGTATCTCCGTTATAAGTAATCACTTGTTCTTCTGGGTTTGAAAAATCTATGCGAAGCAAATTCGGCCGCTTAAACGACACTTTGCCTTCCATAGCAGTCTTTGCCGCATGAATATCCACCGACGCTTCATAGTCCTGGATTTTTGCATATTCTGCCGAGACTGTCTGAAAGAAAGATGCTGCTGTCAAAATAGATTGTGCCGCGCAAACCGAAACAAAAGCGAATGTCACGGCGCACAAGGCAATTATTTTTTTCATCAAAAAAATCCCCAAATAGTTTCTTCTATAATAATTTATCACATTAGAATATTCAACAGGATAAACACAGATTGTCAATGATAACAAGGAAAGAAAAAATCCTTATGCATCCTGCGTATTCTGTGTTTCCTGCGTTTCCTTCTGAGCATCAGATTCGCCGTCCGCAGAGACAGTCTTGTCGGTCAATTCCGCACAATGCTTCTCTCCGTTCACAATCTCGTAGAACTCTTTGCCGTCCATCGTCTCGATTTCCAGCAGGCGGTTTCCGATGTACTCCAGCAAATCCTTGTGATTTTCCAGCAGACCGACCACATACGTGTACCGCTCATCCATCACGCGGGCAATCTCTTCGTCCACGTATTTCTGAGTGTCTTCGCTGAACTCGCGCACCAATTCAGGCTCTCCGCCACGATTTCCCAGCACGCCTTTTCCCAACGTGATGTTCTTGAACCGCTCGCTCATACCGTAGTCAGTAATCATGCGTTTTACGATGTCCGTAGCGCGTGCGATGTCGTTTGATGCGCCCGTAGAGATGTCGCCGAGCATAATCTGTTCCGCCGCACGTCCGCCAAGGCAGCTGTCCACTTCGTCCAGCATGTCTTTTCGCGTCATAAAATTGCGTTCCTCGCGCTCGCGGTATTGCGTAAAACCGCCAACGCCATGTGAACGCGGAATAACCGTAATCTTGTTGACCGGCGGGAAGTCGGGAGTAAATGCGCCCACCAGAGCGTGACCAGCCTCATGGAATGCGACCAGTTTGCGCTCTTTTTCATTCTCGCGCTTGTTCTTCTTTTTGAGACCGATGCTGACCTTGTCAATCGCCTCGTTAAAGTCCGCCATGGTGACTTTTTTACGACCGTTGCGCACCGCAAGCAAAGCCGCCTCGTTCACCACGTTCGCCAAATCTGCGCCCGCAAAGCCAGTCGTTCCATGCGCCACCGACACAAAATCAACGTCGGAATCCACTTTGACATTCTTTGCATGAATCTTCAGAATATCCTCGCGACCCTTTACATCGGGCTTCTCAACCGGCACCTGACGGTCAAAACGACCAGGACGCAACAGAGCCGCATCCAAAATATCCGCACGGTTCGTCGCCGCAAGAATAATCAGACCCTTTTCGTTGTCAAAGCCGTCCATCTCCACCAAAAGCTGGTTCAAAGTCTGCTCGCGCTCATCGTTACCGCCGCCAAATCCGTTCATGCGGCTCTTTCCCAGCGCGTCAATCTCATCAATAAAAATAATACACGGAGCTTTTTCACGCGCCTGCTTGAACAAATCGCGCACACGGCTCGCACCCACACCAACGAACACTTCCACAAAGTCAGAGCCGCTGATTCTAAAGAACGGGACGCCAGCCTCGCCAGCAACCGCACGAGCAAGCAAAGTTTTACCCGTTCCCGGCGGTCCCACCAGCAATACGCCCTTAGGAATCTTACCGCCGATTTCAGTATATTTTTTTGGCTGCTTCAAAAAGTCAACCACTTCCATCAACTCTTCTTTTGCTTCATCCACGCCAGCGACATCAGCAAAGCGCGTCTTTACCTTGCCTTCGTCCACAGCCTTTGCACGAGAGCCGCCGCCACCAAAGATGGAGCCCATGCCGCCACCAATGCCGCCGCCCATTTTTCTGAACAAGAAGAAATACATCAAGAAAATGATGCCGAACGGAATGATGAAATTCAGGAAAATCTGCATCAAGTAGCCGTTCTGCTTCGGAACAAATTTATAATCCACGCCCTTTTCGTCCAGCAGCTGAATAAAACTCTGCATCAGCACACCGTTCGTTCGGTACATTTCGCGGGTCGTCTCCTGCCGAGGACGCGTCACCCAAGGAAAAAGTTTTAGAGATGGATTCGTTTCCGACGCTTGAGCAGAAGCCGGATGCTCCTCACCGTAGCCGATAAAAACATTTTCGGTCAGCTCAACTTTTACAATTTTACCGTCCTCAATCAAATGGCGGAACGTAGAAAAATCGATGGCGTCATCAGGCTTGGAAGCCAAAAACATGTTGACAAACACCAATGCGCCCACCACGAGCAACAGCATCCCCAAAAACGGAAAACGCTTAGGAGGCTTGTTTCCACCACCACGTTTGTCATCATCTTCGGGGTCAGTAGAAAGCCTGAAAAAATTATAGGGATCGTGCTCATCACGATTTTTTTTCTCTTCGTCAGGTTTATCGTTCAATTCGTTTTTATTCTCTTCGTTCATCGCGTCCTCAAAAAAACACTTTCTTCTTTATAAAATATACGAAATTTCTCGCAAATAGTCGATAAAATATGTGTTTTTTCATTAAGTTTTTTTGCCGTTTGCCGAAAATTTGACTGGAGAACCAAACTTTTACGAGGGGGCATCTATGGCATATACCAATCCTTACGCCGCATACCAGAACACCGCAGTCAAAACAGCAAGTCAGGGCAAACTTGTTGTCATGTTGTATGAGACCGCGGTAAAACAACTGAGTGCCGCAACAAAATGTTTTAATGAGACAACGGGAAAAGTACCCGCAAACATGATTGAAACCTACAGCAACCATATCATGAAGACTCAAGAAATAATCAATGAACTGCAAGTCTCCCTTGATATGGACAAAGGCGGACAGATTGCACAAAATCTCATGTCGTTGTATGTTTATTTTAACCATGAACTGATGGATGCGAATATCAACAAAGACAAGAAGAAACTTGAATTTGTGCTGAACATGGTGACGCAGTTATTGGAGGCATGGGAAACCGCCTCAAACAGTGCGGCAAATGCTCCAGCGGCAAATGTCCGGCCAACTCTGAACATCAGAGGCTAAAAACCGAGGAGGGAACGATGGAAAAAAAGTTGACCCGGTGGTAAAAATCGTCAACTATGCGTTGAAAACGACTGAATCCCAAATATCGTGCGTCGAACAAAAAATATTGGGCAACGGCATTGATCAGACATAGCGGTTTGTCGGATTCTATTTTTGATTTTTGATATTCGTCAAGTTCGATGCACGGGATGCGATTACGATGCACCAGCGGGAGATGGTATACTTTATCAAAGTATATGTATGGCGTGTCCTGCAGGGTGATTTCCTCCCGTTTTATCCGCCGACGTTTATCCATGCCTGACGATCCGGAATCGAACTCCCCAAGGCGGTATTCATAGATTTTGTCGTAATGGATGTCGTCGCGGAACAGATTGACGATATGATTGTTTTTGAATAATTCATCCAACATTGAAGGGGTTGCTCTGATATAAAGCACTTCGTCCATAAAACTCTCATGATAATCCTTCAGAAAACAGGAGAAATTGATGCAATCCCCGAGCGGACAATTTAGAACAAACAGAGTATTCATGGTACACGTGTTTTAAATCAGTCGTCGTAGAAGC
>JAFSTK010000162.1 GCA_017450535.1 Treponema sp. | reverse complement strand
TTTGCCAAGTCGAGTACCTGTGGCTCACCGGAAATATCCTTACCCAGAATGACAGGAATTGCCATCTTGCTGAACTGCGGCAAATCCAAATCAACGATTTCCTTAAAGCTGACCACGGCGCGCTCTTTGTTCGGTACTTCAATACCGACGGCGTGTTTGCCCGGAATTGGCGCGACAATACGCACGCTGCTCGCCGCCAGACGCAAGGCGATGTTATCCTGCAGGGCGACAATTTTGCTCAGCTTGACGCCGGGCGCGGGCAAAATCTCAAACATCGTGACGACCGGACCTTTGCGGATGCCAGTCACTTCTGCTTCAATCTTAAATTCGCTGAGCGTCTCTTTCAAATCTGCGGCAGCCTGTTTTGTCTCCTCATCAATCAGCCAGTATTCACCATTAGAATAGGTGTCCAGCAAGTCTGACGGCACTTTGTACGGACCGCGGATTTTCTTCTTGGGCGGTGCGGGCGGCTCTTCTACGAGCGGTGCAGGTTTTTCCAGTTTGACGACGCCTACATCGTTTTCGTCAAAATCATCTTCTACTTGCACAACAGGTGTGTCGGTGTTTTCCTTTTCCATTTCTTCCAAAGAGATGTCTTCAAAATCAATGGGCTCAGATGTGCCAAACGGAATACCGTCGCTGTTTACGACAGGTGGAGCCAGCGGGTCAACATTTTCGCTTTCAGCAGAAATATTTGCTTCTTCTTCAATTTCTGTTGGCGTGATTTCTAGAGGCTCCTCTTCATCATCAAAAACAGGATCTGTTGCGGCATCATCGTCCATCTCGGCAAAAATTGCGTCCAAACCAGTTTTTTTCGGCTCTTCTACAACGGCTGGCTCTTCCTCAACATCATCTTCAACGACAGGCTCTTCTATGAAATCATCTTCATCTTCTTCAATCTCATCCGCCTCGGATTCTAATTGCGCGCTATTCATTTCTTCTTCTACTTCGGCTTCCATCTCATCGGCAAGACGGTGAGCTTCAGCAGTTTGCGCAATCAAATCCATATCATCGTCTTCTTCAAACGCATCGGTATCAAAAGAGGTGTCTGCATCTTCTTCATCGATATCGTCCAAGATTTCTTCCTGCTCTTCTTCAATCGGCTCCACTTCTTCAGGAACTTCTTCCGGCGGAGTCACCATGTTGCGGTATGAGTCTTGTTCGGGGTCAAATGAATCCAGTTCTATCAGTTCAGTAGCTTCTTCCTCTGGCTCCGGATAAAATGCGTTCTCATTGTATTCAGGAACAGGTCGCGGCTCAGACGGAATATACGGAACGGGTTCGGCAAACGCTTCTTTTTCGTTCGGCTCTTCGATTTCTTCCGGCTCATCGTTTGCTTCGGCAATCGCTTGCTCCACAGTCATGTCTTGGTCAACAGGCTCTTCGGCAACAACTTCTGGTTCTTCGGAAACAACGGGCTCTTCCTCAACCACAACGGCCTCGCTTTCTGTCTCAGCATCGTGCGCATTGTTGTCGAATACGTGCATGAACGGATTGTCTTCGCCAGAATCCAGTTTGGAAATATCTTTTTCTTCTGACTCAGGCTCGTTCATATCTTCACCTGTCAGCGATGCATCAGCTGTTTCTGCATCATCAGATTCATCCTCTTCGTAAATCTCTTCGCTCTCGATGTATTCGCCTTCTTTCAGCTCAATTTCTTCGTCTTCGTCATATGACTTTTCTACGACGGGTGTTTGTGCAGGCGCAACAATGGCTTCTTCCTGTTCAGACTCATCATCTTCAGCCGATTCATTGACATACACCTGGTCATCCGCGGCAATCTCATCTTCATCGTAGTCAGCATCAGAAGCGGAATTTCCCAATATATTCTGCAAGGTGTCGCCGAGCATGGCAATCAACGCATATTCAATAGCGACTACCACAAGACCAATCATCAGGGCAGTAGTCAGTTTTATTCCCAAAACAGCATCGGAATTGTTTGAGATAATAATGCGGCAGATGTGTTCCAAGGCATCCAACGTGAAAAATGGAATCACAGAGCCTAAGAGCAGAACGCCACGCTTGATTCCCCAAGTTTCAGTAAAACACTGAGAAGCGGCGACAATCAAAAATACAGGGATGAGCACAGAGCACAAGCCATACACGCCCGTAAGCATTTTTCCTGCACGGAACAAGAAGGTCTCCGCGGCGGGATTCGCCCTGCCAAAGTCAAACAAGACCAAAAGAAGTGAGATAGAAAATAACGCTGCAAGAATAATCAAACCGATTCCCGCAACAATCGAAGCTTTACTAGAGTTTTTCATCAAATCTCCCAAATTTTTAAAAATCTCTTTGTCATTTTATTATCGGATTCAGAAAAAAATTATTTAGAGGAAAAGTCTTTCTGTTGCGCCGCACCGCGACTTTTGCGAAGCAAACCGTCGGCAGAGTTTCGCGTATCGAATACTCCCAACGCCTCAACGCCCCGTCTTGCAACTGCCCATTTTGTTCTATATACTAAAGTATCTTTTTTTGGGTCAGGGAATTTTGGAAAATAACGCGCCTTCGTTTAAGTGTCACTTTTGTCCAGTGTGTGATGGAACTGGTTGTCTAGGTGAAATGCCTGGAATGGGTGGCGTGCATAATAATGAAAATTTTACGTTAAATTGTCAGGGCTGGGCAACGTGTAGAGAAAATGACCCCGCATTGATTTCCCGTTTTTTAGATTCCTCTGCGTTTGAGCCAAAAATCCGTCTTGCGCCAATGACTGGTGCTGTGGAAAACATCGGTTTTGAGGATGAGCAGAGTTTTTACTACACCATACTTTTTTCTGCGCACAAGGCTGGATTTGGGCTGTGTGTTGGCGATGGTACTCCTGACATAAAACTGCAGTCAGGCATTGGCGCGGTGCAATGGATTCAAAAACAGGACAATTCGGCAAAGACGGCGGTATTCATCAAACCGTATGACAATGAACGTATTTTTGAGCGCATCACTTGGGCAGAACCCGTGGCAGAGGCAATCGGTGTGGATATTGATTCCTATAACATCGTCACCATGCGCAATCTGGTCAGTCTGGAAAAAAAGACCGCCGCACAACTGCTTGAAATCAAAAAGTATATCCATGTGCCTTTCGTCATCAAGGGCGTGTTTACCGAAGAAGACATCGCGCTGGTAAGCGAAGTGCGTCCTGACATCGTGTACATTTCAAATCACGGCGGCCGGGTGGAGACGCGCACAGGCAGTACCGCCGCATTCTTACAGACTTATGCCAGGGAACTGCGCAATAATTGCGGTGCGCTGTGGGTAGACGGCGGCATCCGCACGGCGCAGGATGTGGCGACTGCGATGGCACTGGGCGCGGAAGAAGTGGCGGTGGGTCGTCCTTTGGCAACGGCATTGTGTAAGGGTGGCACGGAAGCCATTTGCGCTTGTGCCGAATCCCTGCGCACATTGTAAGCACAACAGGGCGCGTTTTAGTATTCAATACGGTCTAGCGAAAAATGGACGGCATCATCGCCGATGGTCATGGTGTAATAAGCCGCATAGCCAACGCCGTTGTGTGTTTTTCGTATGTTTTTCGTTGAGATGCTTCCCGTGCTTATGGGCGAAGAAGCGGTAGCGGTCATGCAATTGTATGAAGATGACACCGTGCTGATTTCATCGGCAGCAATCTGACGCGTACCTAATTCTTGCGATACATCTTTAGCCAAAGCATCGTTTTTTGCAAAGCCGAAATACAGTTTTTCGTTTATGGCAATGATAAAAGAAACTGCTGTCGTATCATAAGGAAACGGGGAAGAACTATATGCATTTAATTGTGTTTCTGCATTTGAAAGCGCGGTTGCTTCTGACTTTTGCGTATAGGAATGCCAGGTGTTCCTGTCCGCATCGGATTTTCGCACTTGCCACAGCGTAATGCTTTTTGGCGCAGATGCATTGTTTACGACAGTAAAATGGGTAGTGAACGGAACGGAGTATTCGATAGATGTTCCCTCATCGTTTTTTGACGGGTTGAACAGGCATGAGGTCAGCGAAAGAAGGCATGTGAAAAAGAGAGGTAATACAAATAATTTCATATACACACTTTAATATTGTTTCATAATCATATAAACATCAAAAGGTGAAGGTTCAGATTGTTGCTGGGTCATAGTCTTGTTATGATTAAAAGTCTGCCATTGTTCATGTACAGGGAAACCTGAGTATAACATAACAGAGTCAAAATCAAAAAGACCTTCTGTTTCACTATAAGTCTCCGACCACCAAATAGGATAATAGATGGTTATAGAAAAAAAGAATAAATCTATTGTGAATGAATTCCATCTGAATCCATCAATTTCTTTGGGGAAAGGATTGAAATTTGATCCTACATAGGGAACACTAATATAGAAATCTCTGTCGGGGCGTTGGTGTTCGTGACGGAGGCCCAAAGTATGTCCTAATTCATGGCAACAAGTTGCTTTAAGCATGTTTTCTTGAATTTGCCATGAAAGTTTTAAAGTTTGAAATCCTCCCTGATAGCCAACAGTTGATACTCCTAAAACATTTTCATCTAAGAAATCATCAGAAATATTAACACAGCCAATTAACCCAAGGAAGAGTAAAAAATTATTCCAACTATTATCTGCTAGTTCATGAAAGGTTATAGTTCCCAAAGTTTTTGTGTACCATATACACATAGCCTCAATAACTGAAGTTTTATGGTTTGGTAAAATAGTACCCCAACGATAATATACATCCCCATTTGGCCACGCATTTTTATCCGTTGTCCACAAACATCTTTCTGAGATTTCATATTCTTGATTTATTTCAGATTGAAAACTTGTAAGTAAATCTTTTATGTTTTCACCTTCTGCGACAGCATTGAGAATTTCAACGGTCATGGCCCCTTGGACAGAATTAAATGGAATTATTGAATCGTCACCAATAATCAATCCTTCATTTGTTGAGTCTACAAAGGGTAATGATAAAGCTGGAGTAGGGTCTGGCAGATTTTCTTTAAAACTTTCCTGAAAAAATTTTACCAGTTCATTTATTTCATCTTGTAAAGAAGTTTCTTCTTCGAGAACAGCTTGTCTTTCTTGCACAGATAAATGTGCTAAACATTTTCTTTTT
>JAFSTK010000161.1 GCA_017450535.1 Treponema sp. | reverse complement strand
TGGCATTGATTGCGTTTTTGATGCTTTTTTTCAGCACGCAGTTAGGTCTTTCTATCCGTGCGACGGGAAACAATGAAGAGATGGTGCGCGCGAGCAGTATCAATACGAATAAAAACAAAGTGATTTCTTTTGCGCTTTCAAACGGCATTGTCGGTCTGGGTGGCTCGCTTTATGTGCAGTACCTCAAATCTTATGCGGAAGGAATCGGACTGGGAATGCTGGTGACGGCGTTGGCTTCAATTATCATCGGTGAGACTTTATTTGGAAACCGCCGCTTGTTCGTAGGATTTTTGACGGTAGTGGCTGGTTCTGTTTTGTACCGTGTGATTTATTCGTTCGCTATTCGTGGCGGCGGTGCTAACGGCATTAAATTGTTCTCCGCGGTGATTGTGGTGCTGTTCATCGCCTTTAGCGTCATCAGAAAACGGCTTGCAGAAAAACGTGAGCGTGCGGTGGAACAACATGCGGCTCTTTCTGAAGGAGGCGACCATGCTTGAAGTAAAAAATCTGAACGTCATCTTCAATAAAAATACAGCCATGGAAAAACACGCGCTCCGCAATATCAACCTGACCTTACATGACGGCGATTTTGTAACGGTCATCGGCTCCAACGGCGCAGGAAAGTCAACTTTGCTCAACACAATTTTTGGGCTTACACGCATTTCTAGCGGAACCATCACATTGGACGGCACTGAATTGACCAGTCTTCCAACTTACCGCCGCGCCAAAAAAGTGGGCATTTTGTTTCAGAATCCGCTTTTGGGAACGGCACCAGATATGACGATTGAAGAAAATCTTGTTCTGGCTTCTGCAAAGGTCAAACACCGGCCGTTCTCGCTTGCAATCTCCAAAAAAAATCGCGCGGCAATTCAAGAGGATTTGCGCTCCCTCGGCATGGGACTGGAAGAACGTCTGACGACCAATGTGGGCTTGCTCTCCGGTGGTCAGCGGCAGGCTCTTACGCTTTTGATGGCGACAAGCGCGTGTCCGGAACTGCTTTTGCTTGACGAGCACACTGCCGCTTTGGATCCGCAGACAGCGATAAAAATCATGGAAAAAACTGATGAGATTATCAAAAGCAAAAAAATCACGACTCTGATGATAACGCATAATGTGCAGAATGCCATTGATTACGGCAACAAATTGCTTTTGATGGACGGCGGCAGAATCATCAAGATGCTGGACGAAAAAGAAAAAGGTACATTAACGGTGCAGGATATTATGGCACTGTATAAAAATAATGTAAGTGATAAAATGATTTTGTGAGGTGAAAGATGAAAAAAATCTTGGTAGTGCTCATGGCATTGAGCGCATTGGCATTGGTAGGCTGCGCAAAAAAGCAGGCGAAGAAAAATATTGGTATCGTTCAGCAGATGAATCACAATTCACTGAACACGATTTCTGATGCGATTAAGGCACAGCTTGCGGCTCTCGGATACAATGAGTCTAACAGCGTGATTACGTTCAAGCAGGGCGACAACGATATGACAACGCTCTCTCAGATTGTTGATGAATATGTGAACAATGGCGCAGACATCATCATTCCGATTGCAACCAAGGCAGCAAATGCCGCTCTCTCAGCCGCTGACAATGGCATTCCCGTGGTGTTCGCCGCATGCAGCGACCCGGTTGGCTCAAAACTTTTGGTAAACATGGCAGCCCCGGAAGGAAATGTGACGGGAACTTCAAACGCGATTCAGGCAGACAAAAACCTTGACTTTGCGCTCACCGTCAACCCGAACTTGAAAAAGATTGGCTTTATCCACACTTCTGGCGAGGCAAACGCACAGAGCACGATTAACATGGCAATCGCATATGCGGACAAAATCGGACTGGCATACAAGGATTGCACAATTGACGATGTTTCTGCGATTGCTGAGACGGTAAAATTGATGTACGATGACGGTTGCCGCGCAGTGTTCTTGCCCAACGACAACAAATTGGCTGCTCACGGCAACATGGCGATTCTCGCTTCTGCTTGTCTTGAGTACAAATTGCCCTTGTACTGTGGCGCGGATTCTCAGGTTGAGGACGGCGGCTTTGCGAATGTTGGCATTACTTACAGCGACTTGGGAAAAGAGACTGCGAATATGGCAGACCGCATCTTAAAAGGCGCAAAAGTGGCGGACGTTCCGGTAAAGGTGTTTAACCGTCCTGAAGAGCTCAAACTTTTTGTCAATCCCGATACGCTTAAAGCATTGGGCATTACGCTTTCTGCTGATATTACGGGCGCAGACAATTATATTCTGGTAAAACCGACAAACTAATATGAAAATCGTCTCATTTTGTGTGACAGCATTCATCGCATTTTCTCTCGCAGCGTGTTATCGTGCGCCGGAGATGACGCTTTCTGAAATTGAGGCGGCGCGGTCAGCACTTTCTAACGATTTGGTGCAGAAAACCGTGAGCCGTCCCTACAAGAACAACGGTCACGTTCCCGGCCAAGTAGGTGGCACTTGGAATACGTCGATTTTAGGCGACCCAAAAAGTTTTAACCTGCTGATTGCTGAAAAAGATGCGGAAACACTTGGAGTTCTTGAGCCAATGCATGAGTATTTAAGTGACTACAATGTCTATACTCGTGAGTGGCTGCCCCATATCGCCAGTTTCCGTGTTGAAATGCACGAAGACTCTGGGACGATGGACATCTATTACACAATCAGAGACGATGCATACTGGTCTTATTACAACAATGCGAAGCCCCGCGTTCCAGTTACAAGCGATGACGTGGTTTTCTGGTACGATGAGATTCAGGGTGACGCAGATTGCGGCTCTTCCATGTACAACGCGCAGTTTATGCCAATGGAAGACGGCTCTTCAAAACGTATTACAATAGAAAAAATTGACGAGAAGAGTTTTGTCTTTCATTATCCGCGCATTGTCGCAGAGCCGCTGCTTTCTTCAAATATGGAATTTGCTCCGTCTTTTTTGTACAAGCCTGCAAAAGAGAAGGGTGGGGCAGACGGCGTAAAAAAATTGTTTACAGTCGCCTCTGACCCAAAAGAATTGCCCAGCTGCGGTCCGTATTTTCTGGTGGAATATATTCCCGGACAGAGACTGGTGTACAAACGCAACGCTGACTATTGGGAAAAAGATGCGAATGGTGAAAGCCATTTTTACCCGGAGGAGCGCATTGTTCAGATTGTTGGCGACATGAACACGACATACATGATGTTCAAACAGGGAACATTTGAATCGTATTCCCCGACACCTGAGCAGATGGAAGATATTGTGAACAATGCGAACAATATGCTCACCGCAGACGGCACGCCGATTGAGTCCGACAAAAAATCGACGGATGGCTACACGGTGTTCAATGCGGCTGGCTCCATGGGCGCACCTTTCTGGTCATTCAATCAGAATCCAAAAAATAAAGATGAGACATATTACAACTGGTTTGTCAAAAAAGAATTCCGCCAGGCGATGAGCTGCCTTTTGAACCGCGAGCGCATCATTCAGCAGACATACCGCGGACTGGGAGAACCAAAATATACATTCTTCCCGGAAGCAAATAAATATTACGATGAAAATATCATGCTGCAGTACCGCTACAGCCATACCCGCGCGCAAAAATTGCTGGAGGCGGCGGGATTTTCTCGGCATGAAGACGGATTTTTGTACGACGCGGACGGAAATCAAGTTTCTTTTGATTTGTCTTTTATCAGTTCAAGCGCCGTTGTTTCTGATATTGTGCAGATTATTGTGGACGAGTGCAAAAAGGAAGGCATTACGATTACTCCACGTCCAACGGATTTCCAAAAGCTTGTTGACCAGCTGATGAGCACTTATGACTGGCAGACGTTGATTATCGGATTGACTGGCGGCGCGGTGTTCCCCACGCAGGGAAGCAATGTGTGGGTGAGTGACGGAAACTTGCATTTGTGGCATCCGCTGCAGGAAAAGCCCGCCACCGACTGGGAAGCACGAATTGACTATCTCTACCACGAGGCGGCATGTATCATGGATTATGAGAAAGCCAAGCCGTACTGGGATGAATACCAGCAGATACTTTTGGAACAATGCCCGGTCATCTATCTGATTCGGAGCCGCACTTTCTTTGCTTTGCAAAACCGCTGGGATATGACCAACGTGTACTACGACAATTTGGAAGGCGCTGAGATACGCTATTTGTATTTAAAATAAAAAAAACTGTCCAGAAAAAACTGGACAGTTTTTTTCGCTGTTTTACAGTCCGCGCGCCCAAGCGTATGTGCTCAAGTACGGGTCAGGCTTAACGGCACCCGGTGTCGCCCAGATTTCGTCAATCAAGCCATTTTCATTGATTTTTCCGATACGCACTTGTTTGTATAAGTGCTGGTTTGCGCCGTCAATTGTAACGGTGCCTTCTGGCGCGGTAAAGCTCAATCCTTTGGAAGCCATGCGCACTTCCTCCACGTCAAAACTGCCCGCTTTTTCGCACGCCGCCGCCCACATGTACACTGCAATATAGCCAGCCTCAATCGGGTCGCCGGTGAAACGATCCGCGCCATAGGTTTTCTTGTAGTCGGAGACAAATTCTTTGTTGCGTTCAGTTTCGGTTGTCTCGTAATAGTTCCATGCTACGAGATGCCCTGCCAGATTCTTTGCGCCGATAACATTTGCCTCTTCTTCAGCGATAGAAAAACTCATGACAGGAAAATCTTTTGCAGAAAGTCCGGCTTCGGTGAGCTGGTTGAAGAACGCAATGTTTGAGTCGCCGTTCAAGGTGTTTAAGATTACGTCCGGTTTTTCTTGTTTAATTTCAGCGATAATCGAGCCAAAATTCTTGTGGCCCAGCGGAACATATTCTTCCGCCACGCAAACGCCGTCCAACTGAGCGAGCTGCGCCTTAATGATTCTGTTCGCTGTTCTGGGGAATACATAATCGCTTCCGAGCAAGAACATTTTCTTTCCGAGATGCTCCGCGCAGTAATCGACGGCGGGAACAACCTGCTGATTAGGAGACGCGCCCATGTACATGATGTTCGGACTTGCTTCCATGCCTTCATATTGCACCGGGTACCACAAAAGACCGAACAATTCTTCAAACACAGTTTTTACAGCTTTGCGCGAAGCAGAAGTCCAGCATCCGAACACGGTCACAACATTGTCATCCTGCAATAGTTTTCGTGCTTTTACCGCAAAGGTTGCCGGGTCGCTTTCACCGTCTTCTTCTATCACTTTAATTTGTTTGCCAAGCACGCCGCCCGCCGCATTGATTTCTTTAATGGCGAGCATTTCTGAGTCACGGACGGGCATCTCGCTGATTGCCATGGTACCGGTCAAAGAATGCAGAATGCCGATTTTTACCATGTTCGCATCATTTTTGTTTGCACAACTTGCGATAGCTATGGCGATGATACCAATTCCAAGAACTCTAACTATTGTCTTCTTCATAAATCCCCCATTGTTTTCTGAAGTATATTATACGATTTCATAAGTTATCATCAATCCTTTTCCTTTTATGTCACATTCAATAGGATTGCTGAACTGAATGTCGCTGTCTTTGAGATGCTGATACACATTCTCTGAGACACGAATTTTTCCCGGCGTACATACGCTTTCCATGCGGCTTGCGACGTTTACGGTATTTCCCCAAACGTCATAGATAAATTTTGTCTTGCCGATAACACCTGCGGTCACCGGGCCACAGTTCAGACCGATTCGGATGGTAAAAGGAATCTGAGCATGCTTGTTGTAGTCCTCCAAATCCTCATACATACCTTTTGCAAACGCTACCATGATTTGCGCATGATTTTCTACGGGGATTGGCACACCGCATGCCGCCATATATGCGTCTCCAATCGTCTTTATTTTTTCTATGCCCATTTTTTTTGCGCGCTCGTCAAAACGAATGAACAAATCATTCAGTGCACCGACGATTTCTGCCGCTGTATGTCCGCTGGAAGTTGTCGTAAAGCCAACGATATCGGAAAAGAGCATTGTCACGTCCGCAAAGTTTTCACCGATTGCATGGATTTCGCCTTTCAGCTGATCCGCAATTTTGTCAGGAAGAATTGCACGAATCAGACGGTCAGACTTATCCTTTTCCTGCGCCAATTCTGCGGTTCTGCGCTGCACCATGTTTTCCAAGCGAATGTTTTCCCGACGGATTGCGCGTTGTTTCAGATAGAATATTCCAACAAAACTTCCCATTACCAGAAGTCCGATGATAATCCAGAAAACGGGACGCTGCCAAAAATACGGCTTCTGCATAAAAAGAACCGTCTCCGCCTGTTCGGAGTAAAATCCGTCACCGTTGATTGCGTTTACAAGGAACGTGTGTTTTCCCGGAGGCAAGTTCGTGTATGAGACAGTTCTGCGGCTGTCTGCCATAGTGTAGTCGTCCTCAAAGTTTGTCAGCTTGTGCGTAAACTGAATTCGTTCCGGTGCGTCAAAACTTAAGCCGGTAAATTTTATGTCCACGCGCTTTGTGCCCGGTTTGAGCGTGATGGTACTCGTTAAATCAGTATACACTTTGCCGTCGATTGAAACGCTTTCAATTTTGACCAGCGGCATGATTGAATTCTCAAAAACGCGCACGGGGTCATAAATCGCCACGCCGTCCACCATCGTAAACCAGAAACGACCATGCTTGTCGGTAATGCTCTTTGCCGTAGAGGTAGGACCGCCGGAATCAAGACCGTCGTTCTTGTTGTAGAATTTGGTGTTCACCTTGGTGTTTTTTCCTGCGGCGGCGTCCAGAATCTCTTTAAACGGCGCGGAAGCAATACCGTGGTTGCTAATCATCCACAAATTGTTCGTGCTGTCAGCGAGAATCTGGAATACGGAGTCTGTGCCGATGCCCTGCTCGGAATTGATGTTTTCGCAGAGAGTGGGTTTTCCGTTGTTGCTGTCAAATCCGGGACAGCGTGTTATACCACTTCCGCTGCAAATCCAGAACGCACCGTCCATATCCTGCGTGATTTTGAAAATGACGTTTCCCGCAATGCCGTCATCGGACGTGATATGAGAGATAATTTTTTCGTCCTTCATCAGGTAGATGCCGTTGCCGTCAGTGCCAATCCAGATGATATCATTTGTGTCCTGATACAACGCCATGACGTATTCGTTTTCCAGTCCGTCAATCTGCTTAAAATTCTTTATGCTTCCGTCAGCGTGGATAATGCTTAAGCCCGTAGTCGTGCCCACATACAATTCATCGGTGTTCGGCTCAATGGCGACACGCACTTTGTTTCCCGCAAGCCCATCGTCGGTCGTCCAGCTTTTGATAGTACCTTTGCTGTAGCGCAGCTGACCCGGTTTTGTGTAGCAGCTTACCAGAATATCGCCGTTTTTTGTCGCCTGAACGTCACGGATGCGGACACCTTTTGTGTACGTGGTCAACGGAGTCTCCACTTCTACATCGTTCTCGTAGCAGCGGACACCCGTATCGGTACCGACCCACACTTTTCCATAACGGTCTTCGGTGACGCTGTTTACGGCGATTCCCAGCTTAATCATTTTGAATTTGCCATGGGTCAATTTTCCCACGCCACTGCGGTCGGTAGCAATCCACATGTTGCCTTCGCGGTCGCAGATAATGCGGTTGATTTTTGCCATGTACAAGGCTTCGCTCTCGTAGCGGTAGTATCGCCCGTTGTTGTAGACGATGATGCCGTTTTCCGTGCCAAACCAAATGCTTCCGTTGCCGTCGAGCAGGGTAGAGGTCGCCGGTGTATGGTCAAGCAATGTGCCTGTCCGAAGTTTTTTTACAATGCCATTGCTTACCGTAATAATGCCTTGCTCTCCCAGTCCAATCCAGAATGTTCCCTGCAAGTCCTGGCAAATGGTCGTGGCAAAATAGATGCCGAATTGTTCCAGTTCCGGGCGGGTGCGGAAAATTCCGTCGGAAAACATAAAAAGTCCCCGTTCGTTCGCCGTCAAAAGCCACACTCTGCCCGCCGTATCGCAATACAACTGCGTGGCGATAATTCCCTTGGAAACAGTTCCCGCCTCAAATTGCGGAGTCATCATGTGTCCGGCCGGAGTGATGTAGACGACGCCTGCTGCCGTGCCAATCCAGATATTTCCCTGTCGGTCTTCAGCCAATGCGCGGATAGAATTGTTAGGCAGACCGTTTTGCGTACTGTAATGCTTGTAGCTTCCCGGAGACAGCCTTTGTACGCCCTCATCATTGGAACCGACCCACAAGTTGCCCTTTGAATCTTCAAGCATCGTGCGGACGGAAAGAAAATGAAGGTCGTTATCTTTTCGTTGCTTATAGGTGCTGAATGCCACACCATCAAATTTTACCAGTCCCTCATACGTACCGATGTTGATGTAGCCATCTTTTGTCTGGATTAAATCAGTTACGGTTGTTCCCGAAAGGTCGCCAAATGTATTCCATGACTGATACACATAATTGTCAAAAAAAGAGTTTTGCGAAAAAGCCCCACAACAAAATGCGAGAGTTGCAATAAAACATAGAACCTTCTTCATGCTAATATTATAGAACGAAACCGCAGAAAACTCAATGAAAAATCACTCCCGTGACATCAAAGATAGAAATTGAAAAACTGCGTGAAATGTGGTATACTCAAATCTATGGAAGAAAATTCGGGCGCCACTTGCAAAGCAAGTCGGGCTATTCGCAGTTCCGCTATCGCTTCATTCTTCGCTTCGCTCAGAACGGGCGTTGCCCGCTGCTACTATCCCTGGCGCGTCTTTAAGAACACATTTCCTCTCGGCTCGTTCATAACTGGTCGTCTCATCACCATGATAGTCATTTTGTTCGTGCTCGGCTGGGCGTTGTTCGGCTTGATGGCACTTGCCCCCGGCGACATCGTTGACCAGATGATGCAGCAGCAATTGTTGAGCCAGACAAACTCAACCAAAACGGCCGGTGGCAGCGGTGCTCGTGACGATGTGTTCAGCGAAGAACAGCTGGCAAAAATGCGCGCAGAACTGGGACTGGACCAGCCTTTTACCGTGCAGTATTTCAAATGGTTGAGTCGCGTAATCATCCATCACGATTTGGGCGTGTCACTTATCAGCAAAGCGCCGGTCAGTTTTCTTATCAAAAGCCGCATTGTCAATTCGCTCGTGCTGAACATTATTTCCCTTGTGTTTATCACCATTTTTTCGTTTTTGTTCGGCGTGTATTTTTCAAGCAAGGCGGGCACTCGCATCGATTTGGGAGCGACATTCTTCGCGCTTTTTTTTCACGCCTTTCCGGGCATATTGCTTTTGATTTTGCTGCAATTGTTCGCCTCAGTGACCGGCTTGTTCCCCGTCACCGCCTATCCCGATTTTCCTATCGGCGAGGCACCCGCAAAATTTGTGTTCAGCTATAGCTACCACGTGTTTCTTCCGCTTCTGGCATCTTTTTTGGGCGGCATAGGCGGCACCATGCGCATGATTCGGAGCACCATGCTCGACCAGATGGGCATGCCTTACATTATGGCACTTCGTGCGCGCGGCATTTCTGAGCGACGTGTGTACTTGAACCACGCTTTCCGCAACACATTGAATCCCTACATCACAGGAAGCGCGAACCTTCTTGCAAGCCTGTTCAGCGGCTCACTCGTTCTGGAAATCATCTTCGCTTACCCCGGCATCGGTCGCCTCATGTACGACGCAGTTCTCCAGCAGGACGTGAATTTGGTTCTCGCGAACAATATGTTCATCAGCGCGCTCGTCCTTGCCGGCATGACCATCAGCGACATCCTGCTCGCCATCGTAGACCCGCGCATCCGCTACGGAAAAGAAGGATAATCCGAACAGTATGAACAGACTGCCTGTGTGACAGTTTTTACGTCCTCGTCTTTTCTGCAAAAAAACTTTTTTTCTTTCAAAATTTTCTATTTTTTTCTCTTTCACTTACGTTTATGAACGCTGTGTATGATATACTTATCAAAACCATCTAAAGAGGAGTTTTGGGATGAAGAGTATACTTTGATTTTTTGCGGCAGCTTTAGTGCTTCCGATGGTACTTGGTGTTTCGTCATGTAGCAGCGATGATAACGATAATGGCGGAGCTGTTGATCCTGCGCTTTCGTATAATTATATTACCCGGAACAGAGGTTATATCGGCGGTTCTGTGATTTATAATCCGACTGGGACGAACAATCAGCTTGAACCAGGAACAAAACTTGGTATTCGTCTTGGTTTCTTGCAGTCGGATTTTGCCACGGTAACAGAACTGAACAATATTGATTTTGATTCCGATAGCGAAATTAACATCAATGTGAGCTCAACGGGCGGTGTTTCCGGCTATACGAATTATAATACTGTTCAGCGTGCAGTGAGCACGGATATTCCTTCCCGTGCGCGCTATGGTTTCTTGGACATTGCTTCGGTAAGCGCAGAAAGAATCATTTTTTTTTCTGCCACCATTTTTTCTGCGGATGGAACATCATTCAAAACTGTTTCCAAAACGCTGGAAACAGGCGAGGGCTGCGACTTAAACGGCGATGGCTTTGATGACGTGAAGTATGTATTACCACCGATTAAGCGCTCTGGTTATGAGGATGCACGCTGGCTTACCTTTGTCTGTGATGAGGAAACTGGACATACCTCGATGTACATTACGTTCACCCAAAAAGAAAAAAATGCTGGCTATCGTCGGCATGGATAAGAATCCACTTGCGCTTGAATCTGAACTGACCCAGAACATAATAATTATAGAGAGACTTAAAGAGGGCGATGCGCCTGATCTTTCTACCAACACCAATGTCGCCGAGGAAAATAAAACGACGGCAACGATTGCGGCAACATGTTTCACTATTTCTGGTTCTCAGGCAGTCAACGCACTTGATTTTGACAATTATACCTATGTGTATAACTATGATGCCTCTCAGTTCCCCGACCCAACGAATGGTCCTATAGATTTGCTGAACAAACTTGTTGCTACAAAAGATGTGACGATTAGTGGTACTAAATACTCTGTAAAGGAAAGAATTATCGCCCTTAACGGCGGATCTGTGACTTTTCCGTCCGAACAGAGAGAGCAATTAGATCTTTTGAACAATATTTTGAATGATGAACCTGCGGTACAGGCGATTGCGTATGCAAACGGATTGCAAAAGGACTTTGACGGTCTCAAGAAGGATACGAGCGTAACAGTTTCAGGCCAAAAAATCGCCCGCCGTATAATCGACAAGTGCTACACTCAGTCACCAAAGGCGGACATTAAGACTCCTAAGGATATTTCCAATATCTATCCGTTTGCCGCCGCCAGTGTCGGAAATGTGCTTGAAGAGGACCTTTCGCTTTACCGCGCGGCATATTATGACTACGACGACTCAGCACGTGCTACCTGTTCTTCTTTCGATGAGTTCAAGACAAGACGCGACAGAATCAACAAAAAATGGAATGAATTCGCCTCTTTCCAAATCAAGACTATCGTTATTCAAGATGATTCAGGAAAGCCGTGTACTATTAATCTTCCCGAAGACTTAGGATTGATTCTTGCGAGCGGTGTAAAAGGTGGTCTGTCCATTACGTCCAGCAGGACAGAGGTGAATCTTGGAGCCGCTATCTATGTGAGCCTTGATGCAAGTGCTGAGCAGATTCTTAACAATATAATCAATTATCTGACTTACGGCTTTAAACTCGGCATTCCTGATGTTCAGTTTCATCTTGGTCCTGTTCCCGCAGGGGTAGCGCATATCCCTGCGTTTTTTTGTCTGTGCAAAGCACAAAATCCTCATACGCCTAAAGTCAGTGCAAAAAAAAATTCCACAAAACGGAAAATGGTTTATACTTAGGATAGGAGGGTGAACATGTTTGTTTCAAAATTATTTCGTTCGACGCTTGTGCTTGCAATTTCTTTTGCCGCCGTACTTTTTGCATCTTGTACAACTGAAGGCGACACCCATTATGTTTATGTAGATAGTTCTGCGCAGGAAAAGACCTTTCCCGTGACGGTTACGACGTTCAAGAGTATCAACGCATTTAATGTGTTTTATGAAGGTGAGAAACCTGAGGAGTCTTTTTCTCTTGGCTTTTTGGAAGGAAAGGAAGACATTCCCTATTTTATCTTATCAGATGAAACTCTTGAAAAGTCTCTTGTAGAACCCGAAACACAAAATTGGCGCTCTTATAGGGTTTCTGATGTGACGGCTTCTTCAACCAGCGTCGTTATAAGAAACGAAAAGACAAATTCAAGCGTGAAATTTGATTTGACAGGTCGCAAATGCATTTTTGATAATTACGATGCTTTTTTCCAGATGTCAGAGGTGTACTCTAACTCAGCCGAACCCATGATGGATTACATAAAGTTTGCCGTCTATGGTTCGAATGGGACTTCGGTTCCGTCTTACTCAAATATTCCTGGTCAGCCCATTGCTCTCGATTGGTCTACACAAGATATAGGTGTGATTATTGCAAATGTGGATGGAAAATACTATCTTGCGATGCCCTTGCAAAGTTATACTGATATTTTTGGCGCAGATTTTGTTTGGAACGGAAGGCATATTTTTTATGCGTCCGGGCTCCTATTATGGAAGTGACTTAGAAGAGTATTATTCCACCACTATGATTCGAGAGGGCGACAGAAGCGAAGCCCTTGCCGCATACTGCTACAACGAACTTTGCATTAACCTTGACTTTAACTATGGCTTAAAAGCGATTCACGGCATAGAGGCATTCCCTGACTTTGACCATTATTTTTTTGCTGCGGGCATTAAAAATGATTTAAAGTCTCGGAATTCTCTTACATTTGCCACCGCATTAAAGGATGTGTGTGAGTTTTACTTTGGAGACGGACACTCAAACTATTACTATAATTCTCTATATCTTGGGGTAAACACGGAAGTTCCTATGCTTCACGTTGGTTCTTGGACTGAGACATCGCTAAGAAATCAGCAATATAAGGAGGCGAGACAAAGCCATTATGGCGATACGGTTCCCGCTTATGAAGTCACCTCTGATGGCAAAACAGCTATTGTCCGTTTTGATCATCTTACTGCTTCTGATAAGAATGCTGAGGCTCAAATTGCAGGTAGAAACACTTTGCTCGCTAATTCAGGAACGCTTTTGAACTCGTATGTTGACAAAGATGAAGATACATACGAAACAATGGCGATGATTAGTGCCGTCAACGAAAAAATCAAGGATGATACAAAAATTAAGAACATTGTCCTTGACCTTTCCTGCAATGGCGGCGGCACCAACCATGCGGCTTGTTTTGTAATCGCCTGGATGCTGGGGTATTGTAAGTTTGACTTTAGAAATCCAATCACCGGTGTCAAGTGGTCTGCGACGTATTTTGCAGACGTAGACTTTAACGGAGATTACGACGATAGAGATTCTGTTAAAGATAAGAATTTGTTCTGCATCATTTCGCCCAATAGTTTTTCATGCGGAAACATGGTTCCTGCCGTGTTAAAGGCTTCCGACCGAGTCACAATTTTGGGAACTCCTTCGTCCGGCGGAACCAGCTGTGTTCAGCCTTCTTGTACCGCTGACGGAACGATATTCAGATATTCAAGCAAAAATGTCATGTGTACTGTCAAGAACGGCTCTTTCTACGATATTGACAAGGGCGTTGAGCCGCATTACAGCATAAATGTTCCCGCAAATTTTTACGACAAGAATATAATTCAAGCGCTTGTGAACAACATTACTCAAACCAATGTTGCTAATCCATAAGAATGCGTGCATCGGTTTAGTGCTTTAATTTTGTCATAACATGCTGATTTTTCTTTCAGACTGTGCTATACTTGGAAAAAGGTTTTTATGACACGGCTTTTTAATTATCTAAAGACACGTCCCCTTGCAATTGCGTCAGTCGTTGTGCTGATTTTATTGTACCTCATTATGATTTTTGCGCCTTTTGTCGCGCCGTACACACCCACACGCATTTTTGAAGAGGACACTTTTCATCCCGGAAACATTGAGCTCAGCAAAAAAGGAATTGTCGCCCGTGAATATCGCGTCCTAAACCCGATTACGTGGCGGTATGCGAAAGTCAAAGGCGAAGAATTCCATCATAAAATATCGCTTTTTGTCAAAGGCGAGCCGTACAAAATCTTAGGTCTCATCCCTTCAACGCGCCATCTTTTTGGCACTCTGCCCGACGCGGTAACCGGAGAAGTGTACCCCGTGTTTCTCTTTGGCGCGGACAATCTCGGACGCGACCTCTTTAGCCGCATTGTATACGGAAGCCGCATCTCTCTTACGATTGGCTTTGTGGCGAGCGCGATTTCCCTTGTGCTCGCAATCTTGCTCGGTGGCTTTGCCGGCTACTACGGCGGCAAAACTGACTGGGCGATTATGCGCTTTTCCGAATTTTTCATGCTCATTCCGGGCTTGTACCTCATCTTGTTTTTGCGCTCGCTTTTGAACACAAAAATGGACAGCGGAACCAGCTACATGGTTATCACCGTGATTCTCTCGCTCGTCGGCTGGCCGGGAACTGCACGCACGCTCCGTGGCATGGTTCACGCAATCAAACGCGAGGAATTTGTACAGGATGCCGCATTGGAAGGTGTGCCGCCCACCGTGATTATTTTTGCCCACGTAATTCCGCAAATCACAAGCCTTCTCATCGTCAGCACCACGCTTGCAATTCCGGGCTTTATCATGAGCGAAACCACGTTGTCCTACCTCGGTCTTGGCATTGCCGACCCTGCCGTCAGCTGGGGAAGCCTTATCAACCGTGAGATTTCCACGCTCTCAAACCTCAAAAATTTCCCGTGGCTTCTCACACCCGTCTGGCTCTTGCTTGCGGTAACGCTTGCGTTCAATTTTCTCGGCGACGCGCTACGCGACTACTTTGACCCGTACCATGTGGTGTTCAAGCGTTGGCGAAAAAATCGGGCGATTCAAAAGGATGCACAGGATGCACACAGAGGCGCACAGATACCTTCAGATAATCCGTGTTCATCTGTGTTAAATAACGCATTCCTTTCCGTGCAGAATCTTCGTGTTTCGTTTAGTGTGCTTCGTGGGGCGACGGAGACAATAATCCAGAGCGTGCGAGGTGTCTCATTCAGCATGAACCGCGGTGAAATTCTTGGCATTGTGGGCGAGTCGGGTAGCGGAAAATCTGTCACCACCACGGCGATTCCCGCGCTGCATCCGTCAAATGCGGTTGTAGAAGGAAACATTTTCTTTGACGGCGTTGAACTAACTGCGCTCAGCCAAAAAGAAATCCGTGCCTACCGCGGCAAAAAAATCGGCTTGATTTTCCAGGAGCCGGGCCGCTCATTTGACCCGCTCCAAAGCATGGGCTCGGTCTTCTTTGAGACTTTCCGCAATTCTGACCCGGAGATTTCTCGCGAGGATGCGGACAAAAAAGCGGTGGAGCTTCTGAGCGAAGTAGGCTTACCTGATCCAAAAAGCCGTCTCAAAAACTATCCGCATCAGTTCTCAGGCGGTCAGCTGCAGAGAATCGGTATTGCGCTCGCACTCGCACAGGGCTGTGAACTTTTGATTGCAGATGAGCCGACCACCGCGCTCGACGTAACGATTCAGTCTCAGATTGTCGGCTTGCTCGCCAATTTACGAAAAACGCGAAATCTTTCTATTATATTCATCAGCCACAACATCGACCTCGTCGCATCTCTTTGTGACAACATCGTCGTCATGTACGGCGGTTTGATTATGGAGCGCGGCACAAGTGAAGAAATCATGCACCATGCCCGCCATCCGTACACGCAGGCATTGCTCGCTTCAAGCCCTCGGTTCGGCACGCATTACACGGAAGAGCGACTTATCTCCATTCCCGGCCGCGTCACCGACCCCGCCCACCCGGAGCCGGGATGCCCGTTTGCGCCGAGATGTCAGTATGCAAAAGATGAGTGCCGCTCTGCGGGTTGCGATTGTTATCGGACAGAAAAAAAACTCTAAATAATGGAAAATTGATTTTCATATTTTACAAAAGTATGGTATAATAGATACCATGTAAATATCTAGGAGTTTACAGCATGGCATTTGTTAGAAAGTCGATGATCTTAATTGCAACGCCTGTCGCGGTATTTTTCATTCTTACAACGGTTATTGTAGCAAATCTGGTGTCAAATTTTACCGAAGAACAAGCGTACAGACTTATGTATTCCAATATAAAGGAGTGCGTTCTAAATTTTGAGAATACGCTTTCCGCTCCTTCAAAAGTGGTTGAAGCGGTCGCATGTATTTTTGACGGCGGTTTTTTTAATGACGATTCCAAGACGAATGCAGTTTTTGAGAATGCGTCTCTTTCTTATTCTGATTTTCCAGGGTTTTATGGCGCGCGTTCTGATGGCACGCTGTTTTTCGGTCCGAACATTACTGTTCCAGAAGGATATTCACCTACAGAAACTGCATGGTATAATGGCGCGGTGGAAAAAGAGGGCGAGACCTTCTATTCTGACATTTATGAAAATGAGCTTACAGGTGTGCTTGCCGTAACGATTTCTCGTGCGGTCTACAAAGGCGATACGATTGACGGCGTTGTGGCGTTCGATTTTCCCATGGAAGATTTGCAGGCTTTTGTCGGCGCGGTAAAAACCGATTTGCTTGACTGGTCATTTATTCTTTCTCCGCGCGGTGATTTTTTCATGGATGATGAATACACCCCAGAAGATAATATTCTCACTGTAAAAGATGGCGCATACCGCAAACTTGGTGAAAAAATGCTTGAGGTTGAGGATGATTTTGTATACGGCAAGGTTGACGGCATAAAATATGTGTTCCGCATTGCGCCAATTCCGATGACGGGCTGGTATTATGTTCTTGGAAAGAGCGTAAAAGACGTGAATGCATTCTCTACGGCAACAAAGATTCTTCTCACGTCCGCATTCGTCATTTTGTTCTTCATCATTATGGCGATTACGGCATTTATCATCAGCCGTATGCGCGCAAAGGAACAAGTGGCAAGTAACCACCTTATTGATGAAACACATAATCTTGCGCTTTCTTCAAAAGAAAATGCTATGACGGCGCAGGACCAGAGCGCGGCGGTCAAAGAAATTGTTGCCACGATGGAAGACAATACGGCTCTTTCAGAAGATATTTCCAAAAAAATCAAAGACGTTTCTGGCGTGGCATACAAGACGAGCGGCGTCGTTGCCGAAGGTGTCTCATATCTGGAAAAAAATGTCAGACAATTGCGTGAGATTGCTTCCGCCAACCAGAACACGATTGAAGGCATCAAGTCGCTTGGCGACAAAATTGAAAACATCTGGGACATCGTTACGCTGATTAACTCGGTCGCTGACCAGGCAAAAATCATCGCTTTTAACGCGGAGTTGGAGGCGAGTACGGCGGGCGAGGCAGGAAAGAACTTCCATATTGTTGCGACAGAAATTCGTCGCCTTGCAGATGGTATCATTCGGGGTACAAAAGAAATCAAGGCAAAAATTACTGAGATTCAGCAAAGTTCCGACACGCTTATTCTTGCGTCTGAAAGCGGAACTGAAAAAATTCGTGAGGGTGTCTCAAACGCAAAGAACCTGGAGGAACGGTTTACGAGCATCAAAAACGCTTCCGAGATTACGGCGGACAGCGCGGGCGATATCACGACGATTATTCAACAGCAGGCTGTGGCGAGCGAGCAGATTCTTATCACGCTCAAACAAATTGCGTTGGGTGTAGATAAATTCCGTGGCGCAACAGAAAGTGTCTCCGAAGCGTCACAAAAATTGCAGGTCATCGCAGAAGACTTGCGTAAATAATTGAGAATCACGAAAGAGAGGAAATGAATATGGATTTTGTAGAAACAGCAAAAAAAGAAGTAAAACGCTGGTCTTTTCCTGTAATGGCGGTCGTTTTTGGCGTAATTTTTGTGCTTATGATTCTTGCGAGTTATTTTTTCGTCAAGACCTCCGCGCGCAAAAATTTTGAGCGGACAAGTCATAAGGAACTCACTCAAATCTGTAAGAATATGAACTTAAAGTTTGAGCTGGGCTTGAACAGACAGCTTGCGCTTGCTCTGCAAATGGCAAAATCTCCGCTCATCGTAAATTATTTTGAGTCTCCGTCTGACAGTGATCTTAAAGAAGCGGCTTTTTCTGAAATCCTTGCATATCAAAAATCATTTTTGAGCAAACTCACGTTCATGATTAATGACAAAGACTTGCTCTATTATTCAAACAACGAGTATCTTTATACGCTGGATAAAAACAATGGTTCAAGCGCATGGTATTTGAGCGCGATGGAGTCCGAAAAAGACTATGAATTCAATGTGAACTATGACATTGGTTTGAAACAGACGTTCATGTGGGTCAACTGTATTGTTCGCAGCGATTCAGGAAAATTCCTCGGCTTGATTGGAACTGGTATTCCGATTTCTGATTTTGTTGACTCCTTGTATTCTGATTTGCCCGAAAACTGCACGATGTACATCTATAACGATGCTCTTGAAATCACCGGCTCAACTGATTTGGCGCATCTGGAAAGCAAAGCTTTGATTACGAGAGTTGTTTCTGATTTTGAAGGACATGAAGATGAGCTTACCAACATAACTGATAAATTCATTGATAAGCCGAATACGGTGTACGCATTCGAGCCGATTGAGGAAATCGACTGGAATATTGTCATCTCAGAAAATTATACGTTCAGGGCATTTATTGTCGGAGCTGTCGTTCCGTTATC
>JAFSTK010000160.1 GCA_017450535.1 Treponema sp. | reverse complement strand
TCTTAAAATTCCTGAACACCCCCCTGCCGGCAATCAGCACATGTTTCAAATCTGCTTTTGCTTTTGGCGCATGAAGATTAGAAACAAACGACTCCAGCAATTCAAAGCCGTCATGGGAATCCCACCTTGGCAATGAATAGATTACATCTTCATCGGCGGATTGATTTTCAGCAGGAACGACTGCGCCGGTTTTTGCATCCAGCACAAAGGTCTCCCCCTGATTTTCCATAGCGAAGATAATAGACTGGGCAATGGAATCCGTCAGTTCAAAAATCATAATACCAAATAAAGCCTGTTAATGCTAGTCAGCTTTTGGCAAATCAGAACGGCTGGTAACAACCTTAGAAATCAAACCATATTCAACGGCCTCGTCAGCAGTCAGCCAGAAATCACGGTCAGTATCCTGCACAACCTGATCCTTGCTCTTGCCCGTTTCCGCAGAAATGATTTCCACGATTTTCGCCTTGCTCTTAGCAATTTCTTCCGCCTGAATCTCCAAATCAGTCGCAACGCCACGATACGCGCCACCAATCAACGGCTGGTGAATCAGATAGTGGCTGTTGGGCAGACCAAAGCGGCGTTCTTTTGGCACAGAAAGCAAAATCATCGCTCCCATGCTGGCAATCAAACCAGTGCCAATCGTGTAGACCGGTGCATTGATAAAACGAATCATATCGAAAATGCCAAATCCGTCGTCAATAGAGCCGCCGGGCGAATCAATATAGATATAAATCGGCTTATCGCTGTCAGCTTCCAAAAGCAACAACTGCTTGATTACCTTTTCCGCATTTTCCGCAGACACTTCACCGCTCAGAATAATCTGGCGAGTCTTTAAGAATTTTTCCGCAAGTGCATCCTGCTGCGGCATCTCAGGCTTTTTTTCATCCTTGTCCAAAACGATATTCATTATAAAACCTCAAGTTATAATATACTGAAAAATTCCGTTATTGGCAACGATAATCGCAGTGTAACTTCCATGGGGTATCTTTTTTTTATTTTTAGAAGATGATACACTAAGACTATGAAACATGTAATTACTTTTTTGGCGAGCGCGATTTTTGCGCTTTCAACATTCACTTTTTTTTCATGCAACTCAAACAAGCCGATTCCCGACGATTTAACCGCAAAAGAACTGATTCAGCGCGGTCAGGAATCTTTTGAAAAAGGCTGGTACAAACAGAGCCTCAATTATTTTAACGCCGTTGTTGACCGCTACGGCACTGACCCCGCATTGTACGCGGAAGCACGCTACGAAATCGGTCATCTGTACATGCGCAAAAAGGATTACGAAAACGCAGTGGAAGTGCTTGAAGAACTCACAACCCTATACGCAAGCAATCCCGTCGGCACATTCCCGCCCGCATACGACAAGCTCGCAAAACTTGAGCTGGCAAAGATTCCGGAAGACAAGCTGGAGGCTGCCCACAAGAGCCTGAAAGAAAAGGCTGAGAAGCGTCAGAAAGAAATAGAAGCAGAAATTCAACACGAGCAACTGCAACAAAACCTGCAGCAGGCAAACGAACAGGCTTCCGCTCAAAATACCCAGGCCGAACAAAAACAGGAAGAGCCTGCACAGGAAAACAGCGAGGCAAATACGGACGCAGAACAACCGGAGCAGAATACGCAGCAGTAAGAAATCATTGCTAAGTATATTGATAAAACATTTGTTTTCCTATAAAATTGATAAAATCAGTAATTTTCGAAACTTTTTTTGAGAGGTAAAATACTATGGCTTTTGATATTACCAAAGTACGTAATATCGGTATTAGTGCCCACATTGACTCTGGTAAAACTACCACGTCAGAACGCATCTTGTTCTACTGTAACAAGATTCATGCGATTCACGAAGTTCGTGGTAAAGACGGTGTCGGCGCTGTTATGGACAACATGGAACTGGAACGCGAACGCGGTATTACTATCCAGTCAGCAGCAACTCAGGTTCAGTGGAAGGACATCACCATTAACCTGATCGACACCCCCGGTCACGTTGACTTTACCGTTGAAGTTGAACGCTCTCTGCGTGTTCTCGACGGTGCTATCATGATTTTGTGCGCGGTTGCAGGTGTTCAGTCACAGTCTATCACTGTTGACCGCCAGCTGAAGCGCTATCACGTACCCCGCATCGCATTCGTAAACAAGTGTGACCGCCAGGGTGCAAACCCGGTTCGCGTCTGTGGTCAGCTCCGCGACAAATTGGGTCTGAATGCTCACATGGTTGAGCTGCCGATTGGTCTGGAAGACAAGTTGGAAGGCGTTGTTGACTTGGTCGGCATGAAAGCTATCTACTTTGACGGCGACAACGGTGAAAATGTGCGTATCGCAGAAATCCCGGCTCACCTCAAAGACGACGCAGACCGCTATCGCCAGGAATTGCTGGAAGAAGCGGCAAACTTCGACGACAACCTCATGGAAGCTGTTCTCGAAGGTGGCGACGTAAAAGAAGAAGACTTGATTGCAGCAATCCGCAAGGGAACTCTCGCTGAGCAGTTCGTCGGCGTATTCTGTGGTTCAGCTCATATGAACAAAGGTATCCAGCCGCTTCTGGACGGTGTTGAGCGCTATCTGCCGAACCCGACTGAAGTTCACAACTACGGTTTGGATCTCGACAAGAACGAAGAGCAGATTGAATTGTTCAACGTACCTGACAAGCCGGCTGTTGCATTGGCATTCAAATTGGATGACGGACAGTTTGGTCAGTTGACATACATCCGTATCTATCAGGGTCGTGTCCTAAAGGGCATGGAACTGTACAATACACGCTCACGCAAGAAGTTCAAGGTTGGTCGTCTCGTCCGCATGAACTCAGCGGCTATGGAAGACATCACCGTTGGTGAGCCGGGCGACATTTGTGCTCTGTTCGGCGTTGATTGTGCTTCTGGCGATACATTCTGTGGCGAAGGCATCAACTACGCTATGACTTCAATGTTCGTTCCGAACCCGGTTATTTCTGAAGCTATTGAGCCGGTAAACAAGAGCGATGCGGCTAACATGTCTAAGGCATTGAACCGCTTCACCAAGGAAGACCCGACATTCCAGACCTACGTTGATCCTGAGTCAAATCAGACCATCATCAAGGGTATGGGCGAGTTGCACCTGGCAGTTTACGTTGAGCGTATGAAGCGCG
>JAFSTK010000159.1 GCA_017450535.1 Treponema sp. | reverse complement strand
AGGCATTCCGGTAAGAATTACCATCGGTCCCAAAGATTTAGAACAACATCAAGTGGAAATTTGCAGAAGAGATACACTCGAAAAAAGTTTCTTGCCTATTGACAATATTGCTGAAAATATACAAAAATTACTTGATGATATTCAACAAAATCTGTTCTTAAAGGCACAACAATTCAGAGATAGTCATATTACTAAAGTTGATACTTGTGAAGAATTTGAAAAAGCCATAGAACAAGGAGGTTTTGTTTCTGCCCATTGGGACGGCACAACAGAAACAGAAGAGGCTATCAAAGAAAAAACCAAAGCCACCATCCGTTGCATTCCTTTCAACAATCCTCAGGAAGAAGGCAAGTGTATATTCACAGGCAAACCCTCAAAAGAAAGAGTATTGTTTGCAAGGTCTTACTAAAACGCTTTTGAAAAATATTCAAAACAACAATGGGCAGCAATTTACAATCTGAAAACGCAAAGAATTTTGTTCGCTATTGGGCGGACAAGGGCGACGAGAAGCAGGAATCACAGCGGTTTTGGATTGACCTGTTGCAGAACGTGCTTGGCGTGACTGTGCCAGCAAAATACATCGAATTTGAAAAACGAGTTCAACTTTCACACACGAGCTACATCGACGCGTACATTTCTGACACGAAAGTTTTGATTGAGCAAAAAGGAAGTAAAATCGACCTGCACAAAGCCTACGAGCAGAGTGACGGTCAAGTTCTCACGCCGTTCCAGCAGGCGAAGCGATATGTGGGCGAGATGAAAGCGAGCGAAAAGCCACGATGGATTGTCGTGTGCAACTTCCGCGAGTTCCTTGTCTACGACTTGGAAGTGCCGAACGGCGAGCCAGAGCAGATTCTGCTCAAAGATTTGCCGCGCGACTACTACCGTTTGCAGTTCCTCGTTGACCAAAAGAACGAGAATATCCGCCGTGAAGAAGAAATCTCGATTCAGGCGGGAAAACTCGTGGGAAAACTCTACGATGCAATCTCCCCCGAATATAAAAATCCCGATGAAAATTCGTTCCGCTCGCTGAACATTCTTTGTGTCCGAATAGTTTTCTGTCTGTACGCAGAGGATGCAGGGCTTTTTGAAACGCGGACTAGTTTTGAGGATTACATCAAAGGCTTCAATCTGCCGAATTTGCGAAAAGGAATGATTGAGCTTTTTAAGGCTTTGGACACAAAACTTTCAGACCGCGACCAATACGACGAAACTCTAAAGCCGTTCCCCTATGTGAACGGCGGATTGTTCCGCGACGAGCAAATTGAAATCCCGAACTTCACGCAGAAAATCGTGGATGTAATCGTAAATGAGTGTGCCCCATTCAACTGGAGCGAAATCAGCCCTACGATTTTTGGCGCGGTTTTTGAAAGCACCTTGAACCCCGAAACGCGGCGGAAGGGCGGAATGCACTACACGAGCATTCAAAACATCCACAAGGTGATTGACCCGCTGTTTATGGAAGACTTGAATGTTGAGTTTGAGAAAATTTGCGCCAAAACGCCAGCGAATCAAAAATCAGCGAAACTCCACGCATTCCAAGAAAAACTCGGCTCGCTCAAATTTTTAGACCCCGCTTGCGGCTCTGGAAACTTCCTAACCGAAACATATCTTTCGCTCCGCCGCCTTGAAAACAAAGTGATTTCGATTCTGAACAAGGGCGAGCGGGCGTTCGGGTTCGACGAGTTCATCAAGGTTCATATCAACCAGTTCTACGGCATCGAGATAAACGACTTTGCCGTCACGGTCGCAAAGACCGCACTGTGGATTGCCGAATCGCAGATGGTTCGGGAGACCGAGGCGATTCTCTCGCAGACGATTGATTTTCTGCCGCTCACGACCAATGCGTTCATCGTTGAGGGAAACGCTCTCCGCATGGACTGGAGTACACTCAAACCGATAGACGAAAACGCTATGCCAAATGACGGACTTTTTGCGGGCTTCACCACGCAGACCGACGGCACGGCGCACGAGTACAACTACATTATGGGAAATCCGCCGTTTATTGGATATGCCTATCAATCTAAAGAACAAAAAGAAGATTTACATTCAATCTCAAAAGACATTGCGAACAACATTGATTATGTAGCTGGCTGGTATTTTAAAGCCGCATTGCTCATAAAAGATAAAAAAACAAAGACTGCACTTGTTTCAACCAATTCAATTACGCAGGGCGAGCAGGTAGCACTTTTGTGGAAACCGTTATTTGAAAAATACGGAATTCAGCTTGATTTCGCATGGCGAACTTTTCGCTGGGATAGCGAAAGTACGGAAAAGGCTCATGTGCATTGTGTTATCGTGGGATTCAGTTACAACTGTCATTCCGAACTTGTTTCGGAATCTCAAAATGAAGAGATGCTGAAACGAGTTCAGCATGACAAATTCATCTTTGACGAAAGCGGAAACAAAACTGAGGCGAAAATTATCAACGGATATTTGCTCGATGCACCAAATATTTTTATAGATAAGAATGCAAAACCTCTCTGCGATGTACCTCCGATGATTAGGGGAAGCTCGCCGATTGACGACGGAAATCTGCTTCTGACAATCGAGGAAAAAGAAGAATACTTGAAAAAAGAGCCGCAGGGAGAGAAATTTTTGCGACCGTTTATGATGGGGAAAGATTTTATAGACCGAAAGCCACGATGGTGTTTTTGGCTTGTAGGTGCAAATCCTACGGATTTACGAAAATGCCCTATTTTGATGAAACGAGTCGAAGCGGTCAAAGAATTTCGCTTGAAAAGCACCAAAGCGGCGACCGTACAAAGTGCAGATACTCCAACATTGTTCGGCGAAATGCGACCGTGCGAAAGCGACTATATCGCAATTCCGAAAGTTTCGTCTGAGCAGCGACGATACATTCCGATTGACTATTTGAGTGCGGATATTCTTGCAGGCGACAAGCTGTTCCAAATGCCGAACGCCTCGCTGTATCATTTTGGCGTTCTCACCTCGAATGTCCACATGGCGTGGATGCGTGCCGTCTGCGGTCGGCTTGAAATGCGATACAGCTACTCGAACACAATCGTGTACAACAATTTTCCGTGGTGTAATCCCACTGATGCACAAAAAGCCAAAATCGAGCAGACCGCACAAGCGATTTTGGATGCACGAGGTTTTTTCCCCGATGCAAGTCTCGCAGACCTCTACGACGAGAATGCGATGCCGCCTGAACTCCGCAAAGCCCACAAGGAGAACGACAAGGCTGTAATGCAAGCATACGGCTTTGACCTCAAAATGAGCGAAAGCGAGTGCGTGACTAAATTATTCGAATTGTATGAACAAATGACAAATAAAAACATTAACCATGAGAATTATCACTTATAATGTAAATGGCATTCGTGCAACTTTGGGCAAAGGTTTGGCAGATTGGATTAAAGAAGCCAATCCTGACGTGCTTTGCATTCAAGAAACAAAAGCACAACAAGAACAAATGCCTATGCTTTTGTTCCAAGAAATGGGCTATCGTTGTTATAATTTTTCCGCCCAGAAAAAAGGATATAGCGGTGTGGCCATATTATGCAAACAACAACCTGACAATGTTGTTTATGGCATGAATATGCCTATTTATGATAACGAAGGTCGTTTTTTGAGAACCGATTTCGGCGACTTGTCCATAGTAAGCGTATATCACCCTTCGGGAAGCAGTGGAGACGAACGGCAAGCATTTAAAATGCAATGGCTTGAAGATTTTTCGCAATATGTTTCGGAGTTGAGAAAAACGTGTCCCAACCTGATTCTTTGTGGGGATTACAATATTTGCCATAAAGCGATAGATATTCACAATCCTATCAGCAATGCCAAAAGTTCGGGATTTTTACCCGAAGAAAGAGAATGGATGGACAGATTTATAGCAAGCGGATTTATTGATACGTTCCGTTTTTTCAACCAAGAACCTCATCAATATTCATGGTGGAGTTTTCGGGGGAATGCAAGAGCAAAAAATTTAGGCTGGCGTATTGATTATAATATGGCAACGGAAAATCTCGCACCCCGATTGAAACGGTCGGTTATTCTTTCTCAAGTGCATTTTTCCGACCATTGTCCTGTATTGTTGGAAATAGAATAAAGATTTGAGGAAAGAGTTATACGACTCTTTCCTCTTCTTATTAAATAGTCCCGATGTTTTTTTTAATCATCCTTTGTCTGTTTTGAAAATATAACTTTCATTACTCAAATAATGTTTTTTTTTATGTTTTCTACGTTTATTCCTTCACAAATTATTTTCCCCTCCCGAATAACATCCAAATAATCTTCGTTCTCATATAAATAATGAGTTACTCCCATATCTTTCAACCTTTCGGAAATTTCAAAAGT
>JAFSTK010000013.1 GCA_017450535.1 Treponema sp. | reverse complement strand
TAGTTTGAGCTTTTGTAGGAAAATCCTATATCAGCCATTGCAGCGCCTGTCAGCATCGTCGCGGCAAGCACTGCGCCCACGATTTTTTTCATAAAAAATCCTCCTATTTTTGGGGTATTAAAACCAACGGTTTTTTTGAGAGGGAGGAGAAAAAAGAGAGGAGATATTATAAAAAAATCCTTGGGTTTTTAGATTGCCAGTTCTTCCCAACGGGCGTAGTCGGATTCGAGTTGGGCGGAGATTTTGGCGTATTCGGTGCCGGCGGCTTGGGCTTTGGTGTAGTCGGGGTCGGACATGGCGGCTTCTAGTTCGGTTTTGCGCGCTTCGAGGGTTTCGATTTCGGCTTCAAGTTGGTCGAATTCGCGCTGTTCTTTGAACGAGAGTTTGCGGGGCTTGGGGGATTCCGCAGTTGATGAATCTGCGACTAATGAGGACGCAACGGATGAATCGGGTTGCACAGGATTTTCTTTTATATTCTTATCCTTCCTGTTCGATGCGTCTTTTTGAATATTCGATTTTTGTTCTTCTCTGTAATCTAGGTATTCTGAGCATTTGCCGACAAAACCGCTTACGTTGCCGTCTTCTTCGAGGATGAAAAGGGTGTCGGCGATTTTGTCCATAAAGTAGCGGTCATGGCTTACGATGAGGAGGCAGCCTTTGTAGCCGAGGAGAAAATCTTCGAGCAGGTTCATCGTGAAGATGTCAAAGTCGTTGGTCGGCTCATCAAGGATGAGGAAATTTGGGTTGGAGATGAGGAGGCGGACGAGAAAGACGCGCTTTCGCTCACCACCGCTCAATGTGGAAAGGGCTGAGTGCTGAATTTTTCCTTCAAAGCCGAATTCGTTGAGGAATTGTGCGGCGCTTAGGGTTTTTCCGTCGTTCATCTGGATAACTTCGGCGGCTTCTTTGATGTATTCGAGGACGGTGAGCGAAAGGTCGGTAAAAACGGGGTTCTGCTGATAATAGCCAAAGACTGTGTTTACGCCGGTGACGATGGTACCGCTGTCGGGCTGGATTGTACCGGTGATGAGGTTCAAGAGTGTAGATTTTCCGGAGCCGTTGTCACCAAAGATGCCGATTTTTTCTCCTTTGCTGAATGTGTAGGAAAAATTTTTGAGGACGGGGGTGAAGCACGGGGGCGTTGCGGGGGTGTCCCCCGCAGAAGGGGGTGTCGGAGCAACGGAGTGCGACGCAGGGGGAAGGCTTTCCCCCACATATCCTTTGGGATAATTTTTGCTGATGTTGTGCAGTTCCAGAATTTTACCGCCTAAGCGACGGCCTGCCACTTCAAACGTAAAGCCTTTGTCGGCGGCAAATTTTTCACGGTTGATCAACTGCATGTCACGCTGAATGCGGGCTTTTGCTTTTGTGCCACGCGCACATGGACCACGCAAGAGCCAGTCGCGTTCAAATCGCAGGACGCTTTCGATGCGGCGTTCTGTGTTGGCTTCGATTTCTGCCTCAACTTCTTTTTTTTCGAGGTACGTGCTGTAGTTTCCCTGATATAGTTTGAGGTGACCGCGTGCCAGTTCATAGATGTTGGTACAAACTGCGTCCAAAAAATAGCGGTCGTGAGTGACCATGAGGACGGTACGTTGGGTGTCGTGCAGATAATTTTGCAGCCAATAAATTGTGGTGATGTCGAGGTGGTTTGTCGGCTCGTCGAGAAGGAGCAATTGTGTGTCTTCCACAAGAACTTGGGCGAGCGCGACTTTTTTGACCATGCCGCCAGAGAGCGTTCCCATTTTGCGCGCCATATCGGTGATACCAAGTGTGCTCAATATGGAACGAACTTGTGCTTCGTAGTTCCAGAGGTCGCCTTTGTCCATTTCAAGCGTGAGTTGGTCAAAGCGTTGCTGAAGCCGGGCGGAAATGGTGTTTTTTTCGGATTCGTCTGCCATTTGGTCGCAGATTTCTTCGTACTCGCGGATTTTTTCAAGTTTGGGCGAGTGGCTGGCAAAAATATGTTCACGGATAGTGTTTTCTGGGTTGAACGCAGGATTTTGGCTCAAGTAGCTGACGCCTGCGCTTTTGTTTAAGACAACCGTGCCTTCATCGGGAGTGAGCGCGCCTGCAATTGTGGCAAGCAGTGTGGATTTTCCTGTGCCGTTTCGTCCGATGACCGCCGCTTTGTCGCCAGCGTCCATGCCGAATGTAACGTCAGTGAACAGTGGTGCTTCACGTCCGATTTTTGCAAGGTTGTTAATAGAAAGAATGTTCATACAAACCTACTTGCTTGCCTTGTCTTTTAAAAATGCGACGAGTGCGGGCAGGTACAGGCGGTCTTCATGGGCAATATGCGTGTGAATCCAGTCATACAAAAAGCGGGCGAATTTTATTGCTTCCGCTACGGGCAGATTTTCCAGATTCATGTACGTGGTCTAGCATTTTTTTGTAAATGCATCGTGAGACGCCTTGTGCGCTTTGTAGCCGTCGAAATTTGAGGCAATCATCAGTTTTTCTTCTTCGGCAAAATGTGTCTGCGCGTAATTCAGGCAGTCTTCTAGCGTATCTTTTACAAGCATCTGATAGTTTTCTGCGTCGTTGTTCTTTAGCAGGCTTTGATAGAAATCATTGCACAAGTTGACCAGATGTTCGTGTTGTCCGTCAATCACAGGAATCCCGATTTTGTATTTGGGGTCCCATTTGATGTAAGTAGCGTCAGTTGCAGTCGAAGAAGAAAGATTCATTCTTCTATTATATGGTACAGCGGGCGGAAATACAAGCGGAAAGAAAATTGCGTTTTTTTCTTGACAGATGAAGTGACTCAGTTTATTATAGACATATGAACACTTGTTCAAATGAATTACAGACAGTACGCGATGAGATGCCTGATGAGGATACATTGTTTGACCTCGCCGAGCTGTTCAAAATTTTTGGCGACTCAACGCGCATAAAGATTCTGTTCGCGCTCTTAGGGCGTGAACTTGCGGTAGGCGACCTTGCGGACGTATTGGATATGACGCAAAGTGCAATCAGTCATCAGCTGCGCATTCTAAAAGCGAACGGCTTGGTGCGGTTCCGCCGAGAGGGAAAATCTCTCATCTACGCCCTAAGCGATGAGCACGTAACCAAAATCCTGAACATGGGATTGGAGCATATAGAGGAGTAATCGTTTTCAATATGCCTTCCGTGGCATATTGAAAACTGCGAGAAAATCCTAGGGCAGAGTACTGGGGTAATGATTTTCTCGCTGCTTTTCAACGGGCATCCATGCCCGTTACATATAGGAGACATTTATGGAACATACACATCATCATGAGCATGGGGCGCACATTCATTGTGAATGCGGATGCCATGACCATCATGAACATGAGCACGACGAAGACGAAGGCGGCGCGCTGAAAAAAATACTGAGTGCCGCAGTGCTGTTTGCGGCCGCACTGTTGGTGGAGCATCTGCCATTTTTTGCGCCCGAACGACTTGCGACGCTGTTTGGTTCGGCGTTTGATGCGGCAACGATTGCGCAGGGAGTGCGCGCGGTGTATATCGTGCTGTATCTTGCGGCGTATCTTGCCTGTGGGCGTGGTGTTGTGTTGGGAGCCGCGCGCAATATCAAAAGCGGAGAGATTTTTGACGAGCAATTTTTGATGACGGTCGCCTCGCTCGGCGCAGTGTTTGTCGGCGAATTTGCAGAGGCTGTTGCGGTCATGCTTTTCTATATGATTGGCGAATTTTTTCAGGACTACGCCGTGGACAAATCACGCGACAGTATTTCCGCGCTCATGGACATTCGCCCTGACCATGCAACGATTGTAGAAGGCAGCGAACGGAAAACGGTACATGCGGAAGATGTTGCGGTCGGCGCAATTGTTGAAATCAAGCCGGGCGAGCGCGTACCGTTGGACTGCGTGATTCAGGAAGGCACGTCATTTGTGGACACCTCTGCCCTCACCGGCGAAAGCGTTCCGCGTGAAGTGTCCGTTGGTTGTGAGATTATGGCGGGCTTTGTGAATACACAGGGCGTCCTGACTGCGAAGGTGACAAAACCGTATGGCGAAAGTGCCGTCACGCGCATTCTGGAGCTGACTGAAAAAGCAAGCGAAGTAAAAGCGAAGAGCGAAAAATTTATCACGCGGTTTGCAAAAGTGTACACGCCGATTGTTTGCGCGCTTGCTGTCTGTGTCGCACTTGTGCCGCCGGTTGCGCTCAAATTATTTGCTCCGGCCTTGTTCGCACAATATGGCTGGTCAGTGTGGGTGTATCGTGCGCTGATGTTCCTTGTCGTGTCTTGTCCGTGCGCGCTTGTTATCTCTGTTCCGCTCTCATTTTTCAGCGGTATTGGCGCAGAAAGCGCGAACGGTGTGCTGGTCAAGGGAAGCAATTATATGGAAGCGTTGGCATCTGCCCGCATCGCTGTGTTCGACAAAACTGGCACGCTCACCAAGGGCACATTCGCCGTCACATCAATTAATCCGTCAGAATCAAATCTTTCTGAAGACGAGCTTCTTGCCCTCGCTGCCCATGCGGAAGGCTGTTCAAATCACCCGATTTCGCTTTCACTGCGCGCGGCACACTCTTGTCCGATGTGCGGTAAAATTCCGTATCAGAATGTGCATGAAATCAGCGGTCAGGGCATCCAAGTGGAACTGAACGGGGAGACAGTGCTCGCCGGAAACCGCACGCTCATGCTTGCGCAAAAAGTGAACGGCTTTGATGAAAATGTGTCATCAGAAGTGGGTACAGTGGTCTACATCGCCGTGCAGGGCGCGTACAAAGGATTTATCATCATAAGCGATGAGGCAAAAGAGGATGCGCAGGAGACAATCCGTAGCCTCAAAAAATTGGGCATCAAACAGACCGTCATGCTTACGGGTGACACAAAAGCGACCGCAGAGAAAGTCGCCGCAGATTTAGGCGTAGACACTGTGTTTGCTGAGCTTTTGCCACAGGATAAAGTGAGCCGCGTAGAAGAATTGCTTACAAGCGGCGAAAAAGTGCTGTTCGTAGGCGACGGCATTAACGACAGCCCTGTGCTTGCCCGCGCTGATGTGGGAATTGCCATGGGTGCGCTCGGAAGCGATGCCGCAATTGAAGCGGCTGACGTGGTGATTATGGACGATAAGCCCAGTCGCCTCGCCATTGCCATCAGAATTGCGCGCCAGACTGTCCGTGTGGTTCGTCAGAACATCATTTTTGCGCTCGGCGTAAAGGCGGCGATTATGCTGCTTGGCGCGCTCGGCATCGCAAATATGTGGGTGGCTGTCTTTGGCGATGTGGGCGTGGCGTTCCTCTGCGTGTTGAATGCGATGCGCTTGTTAAAAGCACGGTAAGTTCTTCTTGTTTTATTCTTGCTCTCAGTTTATAATAGAAAACAGGTCGAGAATCTTGTTTTAAAAAAAGAGCATAGAACATATGGTCTCTATTAAGAAGAAATTGATTGTCCTCATAAGTGCTTGTACACTGTTTGCCACGTTTTTGCTTGGCGGTATCAGCATTGTTCAAATCACTCGGATTATCAATCGGTATTCTCAAGACAATTTGCAATTGCAGTGCCGTGCTACAAAAGAAACGCTTGATATTGCGCTTGGTGATATTGAAAAAGCAGTCGGCATGATGAAAGATATAATTCTTTCAGAAGTGGGAAAACTGTCGAGCATCACGACAGATGAAAAGTATCGGGAAGCCTTTATCAAGCAAGTTTTATTGACAAATCGAACGATTGTTTTTCATGCGCGCGGCTGTGTGGCATACTATTTCTTTCTCAACCCAGAATTGGTGCCTCCAAAGCAGGGTTATTTTTGGGTATATGAGCCACACTACACACGATTTTTAGTTAAGCCCGTTCCAGATATGACCAAATATACCGAATATGATGTTGCGAAAGGCGGTCGTTATCATCTGACAAAGAAAAATGGTTCTGCGACATGGATTTTGCCGTATTATGACGAAGTTATAGGAAGAGATGTCATTTCGTACTGTGTTCCAATTTATGTCAAAGGTACTTTTCTTGGCGTGGTGGGCATGGATGTTTTGCACGCTACTGTTGCGGAAGAGGTAAAAGATGTCGCCTTGTACGAAACGGGATATGCATATCTGCTTGACCACCAAAGTCGTGCTATCTACCACAAGGATTATAATCCGGGTGATTTAACATTCACGTATAAGAAAAATACTCGTGCCTACACGCTTGAGTTGCACAACGGATGGTTGTTGACTACGGTTGCGCCCCTGTGGGAAATCAATGCGGAGCGACGAAGACTCATTCTGATGTTGCTTTTTGCGACTGTCGTGGTGGGGGCGATTTTTATTTATCTCAGTTCGCGAATTACGCAACGGATTATTAATCCGCTTATGGAACTTATTGGCGCGACAAAAAAACTTGCGAACGGAGATTTGAATGCGAAACTTCCGGTTGATTCGGATGATGAAGTAGGATTGCTGGCAAAGAGTTTTGAAGAGACATTACATCAGCTTCCCAATTATTTGTACAGGGATTCTTTAACAGGTGTGCGGAATATGACGGCATACAAACGTGCCATCGAAGACTTACAGAGTCGTATGGACGATAGAGAAATTGCGGAGTATGCCGTGATGGTCTTGGATATCAATAATTTGAAACTGACAAATGACCAGTATGGACATGAAGCCGGAAATGATTTGATAACAACGGCGACATCACTTGTCTGCGATGTGTTTAAGCATAGTCCGATATATCGAATTGGCGGGGATGAATTCGTCGCTATTTTGGAGCATAAAAGTTATAAAGAACGTGAATCGCTTATTGAACAATTCCGCTCTCGTCTGGAAAGAAACGCAATCTTTGTGGAAAAAAAGTCGCTCCCCGTCTCCGTGGCGGTCGGTTTCTCTGATTATAATCCACAGGAAGACAAAACGTATGATGAAGTGTTCAAACGCGCTGATGAGGCGATGTATAAAGACAAAGAAGCGACAAAAAAACGGCTGCATATGCCCAGCCGTTCCGAATAAGTATCGCTTTTTCTGACTTACATCAATTTATCAATTTCAGCGTGCTGTATGTCAAACTGCTCCATCACGTGGTCAATCATCGCCTGTTTCGGATCGGGGTGGTCAGCAGGCAATGTGGCAAGATAATCTTTGCGGTATTGTTTGCATTCGATTACTGGACTTGCGGCAAAAATCTGTACCGCGCTGTCCAATTTATCTGCCAACATATCATCAGGATTATCCATATCAATAGTAAGAATCAAGCCGTTTATAGTCACAAGAATCATCACATCGAACATGCGCAAGTAGCTGTCAATTTCTTTGAGTCCGCGTTTTGTCTCTGGGTGACCGGGGCGATAACGTGTTCCGCTGGGGAAAACCAAAATCACTTCACCGTCGCGCTTGCATTTGTCCATGGCACGCATTGCCGCAAGGTTGATGGTGCGGGCTTTTTTCTCTTCTGCAAGACGCTCTTCTTCGCTCTTAGCTTTTTCTTCTGCCGCATTCAGTGAGCGAGTGGGATAGATGACGACACGGCTGAAACTTTCTGCAAACGCCTTTACGCCAGGGTCTGCCTCGTTCAGTTTCATGCCCGCAATAGCGACAATTTTGCTGGAAAGCTCTTTGCCTTCTTCTCCCAGGTCATGTTCCAAAAGCCAGCACAATGCGGGCAAATCGGCATTACTGTAATGCTCCATCAAAATCAAGCCAGATTTTCCTGATTTGACCGCCTCATAAAATGTATGCCAGTTCGCTTTGTTTTCAAGACGGCTTCCTTCTGCCAGATGATCTCCCACCAACACATCGATAAATTTACGAGTCTGTGGATTTGCCTTCTGATACACATTTGTTTCGTTGATTTTGTCTGCTGCAACTGAAACCTGAGCAAGCTGCTTTAAAATGTCTCCATATTTTTCGCGAATTGAAATTCCTGCCATACATTCCTCAAAAAAATAGTCGTCACTCTTCAAACGAGGACTATACTCTAATATAAGACGACTTTAAGATTTTATCAAGTGTTGTGTATTTCAGAAACCTGTGCGATAATAAAAGTACACAGAAGGGCAAATTATGACAAAGACACCAAATATTACATGGTCATTTTTAGATGCGTTCCGAGAAACTGATTTTTCAGGTGAATGGCCAACGCTGCCTGAAATGTTTACGATTACCACAAAACGATTTGGTTCACGTCCATGTTTTACTGACTTTGAGGGCGAAAACGGCGCAAAACAGACGCTTACCTACGAGCAGGTGCTTTCCAAAGTGCAAACGCTCGCAAATTGGTTTACAGCCAATGGTATTGTAAAAGGCGACCGCGTTGCCGTGACGGGAAAAAATTCTCCTGAATGGGCGACAGTGTATCTTGCGGCGATGTTCGCAGGCGCAACAGTCTGTCCGATTGACTATGCGCTTGCAAATGGTGAAATAGAAAACCTGCTGAATACAGCCCAGCCCAGGTTTCTTTTTGTTGATGAAGAAAAATACGCGCATTTTGCAGACGGTGATTTTTCCTACAGAGTGTATTCGCTTAGTCCCAAACATACTGACTCTTATGCTTATAATCTTGCGTCCGAAAAAGATTTTTCTGAAAAACGTGCTGAAAACAAAGTGACGGAATCAGATTTGGCGGTCATATTATTTACGAGCGGCACCACAGGCACACCAAAAGGCGTAATGCTTACACATAAAAATCTGGTAAGCGACGCATATATCGCCACGAGCCGCATGACTTTGTACGAGACCGACGTATTTTATGCGCTGCTCCCGATTCACCATGCGTATACAATGCTTGCAGTCTTTATCGAATCGATTTCCGTGGGTGCGGAAGTGGTGTTCGGAAAGAGCATGGCAGTCACCCGACTGATGAAGGAGCTCAAAGAAGGGCAGATTACCATGCTTTTGGGCGTGCCGCTTTTGTTCAATAAATTGCTTGCAGGCATTATGAAAGGCATCCGCGCAAAAGGTGCAGTTGTGTACGGCGTAATCCGTCTTCTGCTTGCCATTTCTTATGTGGTCAAAAAAATGTTCCATGTGAACATCGGAAAAAAATTATTCCGTGCGGTCTTGGAGCAGGCAAATATTTATTCGCTCAGAATTGCAATTTGTGGCGGCGGACCTCTGGCGGCAAGCGTGTTCAAAGTGTACAACGAGATGGGCATCGACTTTGTGCAGGGCTATGGTCTTACGGAAACAAGTCCGATTATCGCGCTCAATCCAGTGGAGCATTTTAAGATTGAAAGTGTCGGCCAATATTTCTTCCCGTGGATGGAAATGAAGATTCTTGACCCGGCGGGCGACGGTGTTGGTGAAGTGTGTGTCAAAGGCCCCATGGTGTTCCAGGGTTACTATAAAATGGAAGAAGAAACCGCCAAAGTGTTTACTGAGGACGGTTGGTTCCGCACGGGCGATTTGGGACGGCTGGACAGCGAAGGCTATCTGATTCTCGCCGGCCGCGCAAAGAACATGATTGTCACCGAGGGCGGAAAAAATGTCTACCCCGAAGAAATTGAAAATGCGTTCCAGCTCTACACCGACATCGAACAGATTACCGTGCAAGGCTACATTGCCGACAAAGCGCACAAGAGCGAAGAAATTGAAGCATTGATTTATCCGAGCGAAGACGTGTTCAAAAAACTGGGCATCAGCCGCCAAGGAAATGAAACTGCGGATTCCGTTCTCGCCCATATCAAGCAAATTGTAAGCGCAGTAAACAAAGCGCTGCAACCATACGCGCGCATCAGCAAAATCACATTGCTGGAAAAGCCGCTGGAAATGACGACGACGCAGAAAGTCAAACGCAACTACAAACGCTGACACAGGCAACCGCAGGGCAATCCTTTCCCCAAAGAATCGGCTGAACAATAAGAACGCAGTTGCGCCAAAAAGACTTCCGTTGCGGCGTGTCAAGCAAAGCCCGCGGTTGAGCGAAATTGGAGATTGGACTCGCTACGCTCGCCCGCTCAAAGCGGCTTTGTTGCCCCGCTTCCACTCCCGTCTTTTTGGTGAAATTCATTCGCCATTCACAGCCGATTACACATGCGATTAGATTGCACTGCGGGTGTGGTGGGCGTTAGCGTTTTTGTTCTTCGCTGCAGCTGGTGATGATTACGTGCTTTTTGTTGTGCGCGTGGTTGAAGAGGCGGGCGACCAGGTAGCCGTCGGTAGGAATTGTTTTTCCGCAGACGGGGCAGGAGCGTTTGATTCCTGGTTCGGCGGTGGGATAGCAATGTGGGCAACCCATTACAATCATGCGCTGGTCTGGGGTGTCCATTGGGCGGAACACTTTTGACGAAAGGTTGTCTGTCTTTGCGAGCGGCGTGTTACAGACGGGACAGCGCACAAAATCAATATTGCCCTTTTCGTCTTTTTGCGTACGCAAGTTATTTTGCTGATTTTCTGTTTGCTGATTATGATTTCGCTGCCAAAACAGGCGGAGCGCAAAAACAATCAGCGCAAATGCGACGGCTAAACCAATCCAGACAACAGGGTCAAACATAATGCTTTATTATTGCTTATTGCTCAAAATCTTGCAACGCATTAAAATAATCTTACTATGGAAAACACAAAACGTACCGTTACTTGTGGCGAATTGCGCAAGAGCGATGTTGGTAAGACCGTTGTATTGAACGGATGGGTGAGCCGTACCCGTGATTTGGGCGGCATTGTTTTTATCCGCTTGCGTGACCGTTATGGCATTACGCAGGTAATGGTGGGCGACGGCGCTTCTGACGAAGTGAAAAAAATCGCGTCCAGCCTGAAAAGCGAATATTGTATCGCCGTGGAAGGTGTGGTTGCCGCCCGCAGCGAAAAAGACGTGAACAAAGATATGGCGACCGGCGAAATCGAAGTGGAAGCGAAAGACATCGAAATCTTTACCACTTCACAGGAATTGCCGTTTTCAATTGAAGAAGTGCGCCAGAAGGACGGAACGATTGTTCTGCCCAACGAAGATTTGCGCTTGAAATACCGCTATCTTGACCTGCGCCGTGAGCCGATGCAGAATCACATCATTTTGCGCTCTCAGGTGACATTTGCCGTGCGCGAATATCTGACGCAGAAAGGCTTTTTGGAAATTGAGACTCCCACCTTTATCAAATCTACTCCCGAAGGCGCGCGCGACTACCTGGTACCGAGCCGCGTTCATCCGGGTAAATTTTATTCACTTCCGCAGTCACCACAGTTGTACAAGCAGCTTTTGATGGTGAGCGGCTTTGACAAATACTTCCAGATTGCGCGCTGCTATCGTGATGAAGATGCACGTGGCGACCGTCAGCCAGAATTCACGCAGATTGATATGGAGCTTTCATTTACCAATCGCGAGGAAGTTCTGGAGACGACCGAAGGCATGATGGGCTACGTGTTCAAAAAGACGCTGAACTACGACCTTCCCGTTCACTTTGACCGCATCTCTTGGGATGACGCATTCGATTTGTACGGAAGCGACAAGCCTGATTTGCGCTTTGACCTCAAAATGCAGGACGCGGCGTTTATGGCTGACTTGGCGGACTTTAACGCATTCAAAGCGGGTGCGGCAAACGCAGACAAATCAATTGAACGCCACAAGCGGAGTGGTCTCAAAGCTCTCGTCGTCAAAAACGTGGCGGACAAATATAGCCGCAAGATGATTGAGGCATTGGAAAGCGTCGCAAAAATCAACCATGCGAAAGGCTTGGCGTGGATGAAAGTAGATGCCAACGGCGCATTTGAAGGCGGCATCAGCAAATTCTACGCGGGAAAAGAAAGCGAAATCTGCTCTAAACTCGGCGCAGAAAAGAACGACTTGCTTCTGTTTGTGAGCGATGAAAAATGGCAGACCGCTTGTGTCGCCCTTGGTGCAGTCCGCAAACAGTTGGGCAAAGACCTCAATCTGTACGACCCCAAAGACGTGTTCCACTTTGCATGGATTATCGACTTCCCCTATTTCGCTTGGAATGAAGAAGAAAATCACTGGGAGACAGAGCATCACATGTTCACGCTTCCGCAGAAAAAATACTGGGATACACTCGAAAGCGACCCCGGCAGCGTAAAGGGCGATTTGTATGACCTCGTATTGAACGGCTACGAACTGGCTTCTGGCTCAATGCGTATTAACGACCCGGCTCTGCAGCAGCGCATTTTCAAAATCGTTGGCTACAGCCAGGAACGCGCGGACAAGGCATTCGGCTTTTTGGTCACGGCATTCAAATATGGTGCGCCGCCGCATGGTGGTATCGCTCCGGGACTTGACCGCCTGATTATGCTGATGTGCCACGAAGACTCCATTCACGAAGTGATTGCGTTCCCGAAGAACAACTTGGCGGCTTCTCCGATGGATGAATGTCCTTCACCTGTAGACGACCAGCAGCTCAAAGATTTGCACATCATCGTAACAGAAAAAGAAGAATAGATTCTGCTACAAAAAATGAACGCCCTGCAAAACTGAAGTGTGAAGTGTACTTCAAAAGCAGGGCGTTTTTTTTGCCAGCATATTTTTGTTAAGGCTTTTTTTGCATTTCTTCCCGTAATACACTGCCAATGATATCCGGGCGGTATTCAATCGTATTATATCGATAAAACTTTTGTTTTAGCCGCGCAATACAAGGCAAGCGTGTTTCTCCAAAAGGCACTTGTCGTAAAAGCCAATGTCCGCAGATATATATTTTTTTGTCTGGACCGATGAAAACAGAATCACTTTGTTCCAGTTCAGCCAGATTACGGGAGACAATGTTTTTTATCAGTTTCTCTTTATCGGCAGGCAGTGGCAATGTGCTTTTCTCCACTTCTTCATCAAAAGTATGAGAGACGGACTCCTTTATTGTAAGAGAAATTTCATCTTTTAAGGCTTGTACCAGCGCATCATTTTCTAGAAGTGGCGCGTCTGCATGAGGCCCGCCTTGCACAAGTGGCATTCCACCGGGACCT
>JAFSTK010000158.1 GCA_017450535.1 Treponema sp. | reverse complement strand
GAGACGGCTTTGATTCCGCTCCGATTTTGTATAAGATGGTCACAACGACGAAAAGCAGTACGTTTGGCAGACTGTTGATGTGATATCGTGAAAGAAAAGTGAGAAGCGGTGAGAGTTTGTTCGCTATGGACGACAAAATGGGAATCTGAACGATTGTCTGCATGATAATCAGCGCAAAAATAATCGCCGCAATCACAATGACGATGACCATTTCGATAATGACGGTGAGCACTTGGGTAAAAATAGGCTGACGACGTTGTTTTGTGTGGAAAATCGTCTGCAAGCCTTGGAAGATTGAAAGGAAAAAGCCGCGCGTAATCCAAAAGATGAACATGCCGACAATGATTTCAAAAATGGTGACAGATTTTACGGTGAGAAGTCCGTCGATGACAGCCTGTACGTCAAAATACGGACCGAATTCTTTTGCAAAAGCAAAAATTTTGGCGACGGTGTCGGGTGACGCATGCAGAATACGAATCAGAACCACCGCCACCATCGTCAGAATAGGAATGAAGGAGAATAAAAAGCCAAAAGAACACGCGCGCGCATGAGAGACGAGAGAATTTCGTCCGTAGTTCATGCCCGTCAGATATACCGTCTGCGCCACGGTAATCGGCGTGATGCTGCGAAGGGGCTTTTCTTTGCGCGGGTGTCCTTTTGTCATACTCAATCACATTGAAGTCAACTGATTAAAAATCGACAGTTAGCGAGTTTGTAAGCAAACTCGTTGAAACTAGCCGATTAAAAATCGGCTAACTTGCGAGTTTTGAGTTTCGCGTAGCGAATACTCCAAACTCGTTGAAGTTAGCGGACTAAAAGTCCGCTAACTTCGGAGCCCTTGGGTAAGGAATCACGTCACGGATATTTGCCATGCCCGTAACGTACAAAAGCAGACGCTCAAATCCCAATCCAAATCCAGAGTGCGGAACAGTGCCGAACTTTCGCAAGTCCAAGTACCATTCGTAGTCTTCGGGTTTCAGTCCGAGCTCGTTGATGCGTGTGAGCAGTTTGTCGTAGTTTTCTTCACGCTCTGAACCGCCGATGATTTCTCCCAGTCCTGGAACGAGAACGTCCACAGCCTTAACGGTTTTTCCGTCGTCGTTCAGCTTCATGTAGAAAGCCTTGATTTCTTTGGGGTAGTTGTAGACCATCACCGGACACTTGAAGATTTTTTCAGTCAGATAGCGTTCGTGCTCAGTCTGCAAGTCACAGCCCCAGTACGGCTTGAACTCAAAATCGTCAGCGTGTTTTTCCAGTTCTTTGATTGCCTCAGTGTAGCTTACGCGCTTGAACGGCGTTTCCACCACATGGCGCAAGGTTTCGATGACGCCCGGCTGAATGCGCTTGTTGAAGAATTCCATGTCGGCGGGACATTTTGTGAGTGCCCAGTTCAAAAGATACTTGATGAATTCTTCCTGAATGTCCATGTCGTCTTCCAAATCGTAGAAGGCCATTTCAGGTTCGCACATCCAGAATTCTGCCAAGTGGCGAGTTGTGTTGGAGTTTTCTGCGCGGAAAGTGGGGCCAAAAGTGTATACACGGCCAAGAGCCGTTGCCAATGTCTCTGCTTCCAACTGACCAGAAACGGTAAGGCTTGCTTTCTTTCCGAAGAAGTCTTTTCCGTAGTTTACGAGTTTTGCCGCGTCTTCAGGCTTCATGCCTTTCGCGCCTTTTTCAAGACCGAGCTCCGCAATTTTTTCCATGCTGAGCGTAGTCACCTGGAACATCTCGCCTGCGCCCTCTGCGTCAGAACAAGTGATTTCCGGAGTATTAATATAGAAGAAACCGCGCTCCTGGAAGAAAGTGTGCAATGCGAATGCCATCTGGCTTCTCATGCGGAACACTGCGCCGAATGTGTTTGTACGTGCGCGGAGATGTGCGTTTTCGCGCAAGAATTCCATTGAAGTCGCTTTTTTCTGCAACGGGTAGGAGTCAGTGGGGCACTTTCCCAGAACGGTGAGCGTTTCCAGCGTGACTTCCACAGACTGACCGCTTGCGGGAGATTCAATCAGTTTTCCTGTCGCGCGGACACTTGCACCAGTCGTTACATCGGCAAGCGTTTTATCTATGGCGGCAGGGTCAGCGTTTGCCGCGGGATTCGCACGGTCATGCGTCAGCTGAATTGAGGCAAAACAAGATCCGTCATTTACCTGGATAAAAACAAGATTTTTAGAATCGCGCATCGTGCGCACCCAGCCACAAATGGTAACGGTTCGTCCGTCCGGCTGAGAAGTCAAAATGTCTTTGATAAGTTCTGTTTTCATAAGATAGTATTGTAATGAGTTTGCAAAACCTGTGCAATATCGGAAAAAATCGTTTGACAATGGAAAATTCTTATAGTAGAATAATTAAGTATATTTGTGTGATTTTTCCGTGGTTGCATGGACTTTCGGGGATTGCGCAATAAAGGGAGTTGAATAATGAATACGAACGTGATTTTGTTCATTGTTCTTCCCCTTGCTGGAATTGTTCTTGGATGGATTATTCGCTGGTTATATGCCAGATTTCAACTATCTGCGTCAGAGCAAAAAGCTGAACGTTTAAGACAGGATGCGATAAAAGAGGCCGAAGCACAGAAAAAAGAAATTTTGCTTGAAGCAAAAGACCAACTCATTCGTGAACGAAATCAGCAGGAGCGGGAGAACAGGGAGCGTCGTGCTGAAGTTCAGAAGTACGAAGCTCGTGTAGCTAAAAAAGAAGAGCTTGTAGATAAGTGTTCCGCTGAATTTGACAAAAAAGAACAGGAGATGGTTTCTCGTCAGGCTGCAATGAAAAAACGTGAAGACGTTCTTGCGGTAAAAGAAGAGACGTTGCGCTCTGAATTGGAGCGTATTTCCGGTCTTTCTCAGCAAGAGGCGAAGAACCTTATCATCAAAAATCTGGAGAACGATGCCCGCCACGATGCACAGGCATTGCTCAACAAGATTGAGCAGGAAGCTCAGCTGACCGCTGAAAAGAAAGCTCAGGAGATTCTTGTCACCACGATTCAGCGCACTGCGACGGAAGTTACCAGTGACATTACCGTAACGACAGTCTCATTGCCGAGCGATGAGATGAAAGGTCGTATTATCGGACGTGAAGGACGCAATATCCGCACATTGGAAACGCTGACAGGTGTAGACATCATCATCGACGATACGCCGGAAGCGGTTGTCATCAGTTGTTTTGACCCGGTGCGCAAGGAAATTGCAAAGCAGTCTCTTGAACGTCTGGTAACGGACGGACGCATTCACCCGGCACGTATTGAAGAAATTGTGCAGAAGGTGACGCGCGAGATTCAGCAGAAGATTTACGAAGAGGGCGAAAAAGCTCTGTTCGATTTGGGAATCCACAATATGAGTCAGGACGGTGTGCGCGCTCTGGGACGCTTGTATTTCAGAACGAGCTACGGTCAGAACGTCTTGAATCACTCCAAAGAAGTCGCGGAATTGGCGGCATCTTTGGCGGCGGAAGTGGGTGCAAACAGAGATTTGGCAAAGCGTGCGGCTTTACTTCATGATATCGGAAAAGGTGCGGAAAGCGACAGTGACCAGAACCATGCAGAGGTCGGTGCTGAGATGGCACGTAAGATGGGAGAGGATCCGCGTGTTATCAACGCAATTGCCGCCCACCACAACGATGTGGAAGCCACCACGCTTGAAGCGGTTATCGTTCAGATTGCCGATGCGATTAGTGCCGCCCGTCCGGGTGCTCGCCGTGAGACGGTGGACAACTATGTGAAGCGTCTGGAAAATCTTGAGGAGACAGCCGAGAAGTTTGAGGGCGTTGAAAAAGCCTACGCTATCCAGGCTGGTCGTGAGTTGCGCATTTTGGTGAACAACGAAAAGATTCCTGACGGCGAGGTAAAAGACCTTGCGCAGAAGATTGCGAAGCAGATTGAAACTGACTTGCGCTATCCTGGCAGAATCAAATTGACGATGATTCGTGAAACGCGAATTATAGAGTACGCACGATAAGAAAATCGCCTCCTGCGATTTTCTTATCTGACGGCAGACAAGTGCAAGCAAACGCACTTGCTATGCTTGCACGTCTCTCTTTTCAGCCGCCGTCCATGGCGGCTTTATTTTTTTGTGGGGCAGACAAGTGCAGGCAAACGCGCTTGCTATGCTTGTACGTCTCGCTTTTCAGCCCGCACGCTTGAAACTTCGTTGCGAAGACCGTGCGGGCTTTATTTTTTTTACTCTATTGTATATGTTTGCGTAGTTCGGTATACTGAATGTATATTTATGTAATTGAGGTGCATATATATGCAATTTAAGTTTATTGATGGCGGCGTTACGGCGGCGCAGGGCTTTACGGCTAATGGAATCCTGAACAAAATCAAGGCGAGTCGGACGACTAATGATACGGCTCTTATTTATAGCGAAAAGGTCTGCAATGCGGCGGGTGTGTTTACCCAGAACCGTGTAAAGGCTGAATGCGTCAAATTGACCAAAGACCACATTGCAAACGGCAAGGCGCAAGCTGTCATCGCAAACAGCGGAAATGCAAATGCTTGCACTGGAAAAGAAGGCTACGACAATGCGAACAAAGAGGCGGTCGCTGTTGCGGCGAAGATGAATATCAATTCGGACGATGTGCTTGTGCTTTCAACAGGCGTTATCGGTCAGCAGCTCCCGGTGGAAAAAATCTTGAACGGCTTGGACAAACTCGCTGACGGTCTTTCAAAAGAAGGTCACAAAGAAGCGCGCATCGCAATTATGACGACTGACACCCACTACAAAGAGGTTGCGCTTGAAGCGACAATCGGCGGAAAAACTGTGCGCATGGGAACGATGGCAAAGGGAAGCGGCATGATTCACATCAACTTGGGAACTATGCTGGGCTTTATCACCACCGACTGCGCGATTTCTTCAGAAATGCTCGAAAAAGCGCTCCGTATCTCTGCGGCTGGCACATACAATTGTGTCTCAATCGACGGCGACACATCAACAAACGATTCGCTCATTGTTTTGGCAAACGGTCTTGCCGGCAACGCAGAAATCACCGGCGAAGGAAAAGATTTTGACGACTTTGTGGCCGCATTGAATGCGCTTAACACGCAGATGGCAAAGAAAATCGCCGCTGACGGAGAAGGTGCGACACGCCTCGTTACTTGTAATGTGGTTGGCGCGGACACGACAGAAAATGCGCGTGGATTGGCAAAAGCGGTCATCTGCTCAAACCTTGTCAAAGCGGCATTCTTTGGCGCGGACGCAAACTGGGGGCGCATTCTCGACGCGATGGGCTATTCAGGCTATTTCTTTACGCCGGAAAAAACAAGCGTGTCTTTCTTGAGCCGCGAAGGTGCAAAACGCTACTTTGACGATGGCGAGACAAACGGCGGTGCAGAGAGCAAAATCAAAGTGTTCGACCACGGTGTTCCGCTCAATTTTGACGAAGGCTTGGCAAAGAAAATTCTCACCGAAGAAGCCGTGGATATTCTCGTGGAACTTGAAGACGGAAATGCGAGCGGTACGGCATGGGGCTGTGACCTCACATACGACTACGTAAAAATCAACGGAGATTACAGAACATAGGGAGCGACGGCGAAGCCGGCAAAAGTCGTGAGAAGACTTTTGAGCGAGTCTCGGGAAAATCTGTGATTTTTCCGCAATAAATACATTTTGGAGTAAGATAACCATGGCAGAAAATACAGAAAACGAAATCAGGGAAAAAATTGACCCGCGCGTGGACTCATACCATTGGTCTGATGTGCTGGTGCAGGCGTTGCCGTACTTCCGGCATTGGGTTGGAAAAACGGTCGTCGTAAAATACGGCGGAAACGCGATGCTGAACGAAGATTTGAAAGCCGCGGTGATGAAGGACATCGTTTTGCTGAGTACGATTGGCATCAAAGTCGTGTTGGTGCATGGCGGCGGCCCGGAAATCAATCACATGCTGGAGCGCGTGGGAAAAGAGAGCAAATTTATCAACGGTTTGCGCTACACTGACGCTGAGACGATGGAAATTGTGCAGATGGTGCTGACCGGAAAATTGAACAAGGATATCGTCGGCATTCTTTTGCAGGAAGGCGGAAAGGCGGTTGGTCTTTCTGGCGTGGACTCAGGACTTTTGCGCGCGAAGAAAATCGACAAGGATGGCGCGGATTTGGGCTTTGTTGGCGAAGTGACCGATGTTCGTCCTGAAATCATTCAGTCGCTGTTGGACAAGGGTTTTATTCCGGTAGTCTCAACGGTGGCTCTGGGGGAGCAGGGAGACACCGCCCTCTACAATATCAATGCGGACACGGCGGCGGCAAAAATTGCGATTGCGCTCAAGGCGGAAAAATTTGTGCAGCTTACCAATGTGCCGGGCGTTCTCCGTGATGTGAATGACCCCAAATCGCTCATCCAGCGTATTCATATTGAAGACATACAGAAATTTTTTGACGACGGAACGATTGCTGGCGGCATGATTCCCAAAATTGAATGCTGTATGATGGCAAGAAAAGGCGGTGTTCCCCGAACGCACATCATCGACGGTCGCGTTCCACATTCACTGTTGATTGAAATGTTCAGTGATCGCGGTATCGGAACGATGATATACTAGGCGAATAGCGGGATTTGCAAAGGCTTTGACATGTACATAAGAAAATCAACAGAAAATGATTTCCTGCGGATAATGGAAATATATGCATTTGCACGGGATTTTATGGCAGACCATGGAAATCCGAACCAGTGGGGACCGACCCACTGGCCTCCTGAATCATTGATACATGCAGACATTGCTGCGGGAAACAGTTATGTCTGTCAGAAAAATGACCGCATAGTGGGAACGTTTTTCTTTATGCAGGGAAATGATATAGAACCGACTTATCGGACTATAATTGGCGGCTCATGGCTAGATACAGGTGTCTATGGTGTAGTACATCGGCTGGCAGGAGATGGTTCTGTCAAGGGTATTGGCGCATTTTGTCTGGAATGGGCATATTCGCAGTGCGGGCATTTACGGATTGACACTCACAGCGACAACCGTGTAATGCAGTCGCTTTTGCAAAAGTGTGGTTTCAGGCATTGCGGTACAATTTACGTGGAAGAAGATGACTATCCGCGTTTAGCCTACGAAAAATAATGGAGGAGAAAATGGCTTCTAAAAATGTATTGAACAATTACGGTTCCTTTGACGTGACATTTGTGCGGGGCGAAGGCTCTACGCTGTACGATGCGAACGGAAAAAAATATATTGACTTTCTTTCTGGAATCGCGGTAAATGCGCTGGGACACAATTTTCCGCCGCTGGTAAAGGCGATTTCTGAACAGGCGGAAAAGCAGATTCACATTTGCAATTATTTTGTGAGCGACATCGGGCTGGAATATGCGAAAAATCTGCTTTCTGCGACTGGCTTTGACGGCGTGTTTTTTGGAAACAGCGGCGCGGAGGCAAACGAGGCTGCGATTAAATTGGCGCGCAAATACGGCTACTTAAACGGTGGCGAAAAACGCCGCACGATTGTGACGCTGGAAAATTCATTCCACGGAAGAACGCTTGCGACGCTGACGGCAACAGGTCAGGATAAATTTCATCCCGCATGTTTTGCCCCGTATGTGTCTGACTTTAAGACGATTAAGGCGAACGACTTTGACGCGATAAAAACTGCGTTTGACGACACCACCGCCGCACTTTTGATTGAATGTGTGCAGGGCGAGGGCGGCGTAAATCTGGTAAAGCCTGAATGGGCTCAGGCGGCGGCTTCTGCAGCCCGAAAGGCGGGGGCAATTGTTATGGCAGATGAAGTGCAGACCGGCATGGGACGCACGGGCACGCTGCTTGCTTCTGACGCGCTGGGATTCAAGCCTGAAGTGGTGACGCTTGCGAAGGGCATTGCCGGTGGTGTTCCGATGGGCGCATGTTTGTACCGTGGCAAGGCAAAAGATGTGTTTGCGGCAGGCGACCATCAGTCCACGTTCGGCGGAAACCCGCTTGCGTGCGCGGCGGCAAATGTTGTGCTTAAGACGATTAACGATTCTGCATTCTTGGCTGACGTGGTGAAAAAAGGCGAATACATCCGCGCGCAGATTGCGAGCTGGAACAGTCCGTTCGTAAACGAAGTGCGCGGCAAAGGTCTGATGATTGGCGTTGACCTGAACGACAAAGCGAGCGCGCTTGAAATCGAAAAAAAAATTCTTGCGGACGGCTTGTGCACGTCAACAGCGGGAAAAAACACATTGCGCCTCGTGCCGCCGCTGAACATCTCTCAGGCAGAGATTGACGCGGGATTGGCGATTTTGAAAGCGGCTCTGTAAAAAAAAACATTTGTTGCGCAGTAGTTGTCACACGGAACAAAATCTGTGGGCGATGGCAGCTACGCTACGCGCCTAACGGCGCTATGGGGTATGCTGTGTTCAGAGCGCTTGCATTGCCAGTTCGTAGCCGGTGTGGGCGAGGACATTGAGGCGGTCGGGATTGCGTTCGGTGCGACTGACGTTTACGGCTTGTGGCGGACGCAGGACGATTGCCTTGCCCTGTTGTTCAAGCATGTGCACGATTCCGAGCGACTCATTGTAGTTTTCGTGGCGGCGCAACAGCGATTTTGTAAGTTTTGGGTATTCTTGATAGAGTAATTTGACCAGCGCGGGATGTTTGATTGGCTTTTTCTGAAAGCCTTCGCTCTGGGTGAGAATGATGACCAATTTTTCACAGCCGTCTTCGATTGCTTTGCGCACGGGAATGGAATCTGCGATGCCGCCGTCATAGTAAGGGTTTCCGTTTATGAGCGTGGGCTTGCACATGAAGGGGAGCGAACAAGATGCTTTGCATACGTCAAGCAGCTCGGCGGTGTTTTTTGGCTGAATGTATTCTGCCTGTCCCGTGCGTGCGTTGGTGACGGTGACGTAAAAATGGCTTGTCTCTTCTGAATTATTTTCTTCCGTCCTGATTTTTTGCCACACTTTGTCGTAGTCAATCGGGTCAAGTTTGTTGGGGATTTCGTCAAAAATGAGTTTCCAGCCGAACATGCTTCCTTCAGTGAGCAGACAGCGCAGTCCAAAATAATCGGGGCGAGTGCAATAGTCTACGTTTACGCGACGCGCACGGTCTTTTTGTCCGGAAAGATATGAGATGACGTGGCAGGAGCCTGCGCTTACACCGTAAATGTTGTCAAAATGCAGTTGCTTTTCTAAGAGCGCGTCTACCACTCCGGCGGTGAACAAACCACGCATTCCGCCGCCTTCAAAAATAAGTCCTGTTTTAGCCATGCGTGCAGTATATCATATTTGCTGCATATCTTCCAGCGCACGCAGTTTTTCGCTGTCCAGTTTGACAAAAAGATTTTTTTCGTGCGTGGGAAGCACAAGACCTTTGGGACCGTTTTTTGCGCGGCGCAAGTGTTTGACCTGAGTGTAATACAAATCCGCGCTGCCATTTTTTCGTGCTTTGGAATAATAGACCGCAAGATTTCCCGCATAGAGCAAGATTTCCAGAGGAACGGTTTTGCCTGCGCGCGCCTTGATGAACACGTAGCCGCCTGAGTAGTCGCGCGTATGGAGCCACATGTCCTGACCGCGCACATGATGGCGGAGCAGCTCATCGTTTTCGTTTGCGTCACGCCCTACCAAAATGTACCAGCCGTCCACAAAATAATCCAGACCGGGGTGCGATTTCTTTTCCTGCTGTTTTGGTTTTTGCGTCTTTCTGAGCAGTTGTTCCAGTTTGAGCGGATTTTGCTCGCGCTGCATGGCGGCATATTTTGCTTCCAGTTCTTCAATCGCTTTTTCTGCGCGGGAGATGTCATGCTCCAAATCTTCAATTCCGCTCGTCGCCTTTTTGTATTTTTCGTAGTAGACGGCGGCATTTTCCTGTGCGCTCAGTTTAGGGTCAATTTTGATGCGGACAGTCTTTCCGCTCTCGTAGTCCTCACACTCCAGAAAATCCTCGGTTCCGTTCAGCTGGTATCCAAAGGCAAGAATCAAATCGCCCTGATGCTTGAACTGACCTGCATCCAAAAAAGAGGCGCGTTTTTCTTTGAGGCGTTCCAGTGCGGCTTCCTGACGGCTTTTGTGCTCGGCATACCATTTTTCAGCCTGTTCCAAAAGTGCGCTGAGCGAATTTGCCGTGGCAGTCTGGCTGTAAAACAAATCGACTTTTTG
>JAFSTK010000157.1 GCA_017450535.1 Treponema sp. | reverse complement strand
TTGCGCAAGTGCTGGGCCATGCGTCGCTGCGCTCCGCTTGGCTAATTGGAAGCTATTTTACTGCACTTGCTCACTTTGTTGCGCAAGTGCTGGGCCATGCGTCGCTGCGCTCCGCTTGGCTAATTGGAAGCTATTGACGTTTGCGCCATCGGCGCATGGGCCATCATGGATTTGAACCAAGGACCAAAGGATTATGAGTCCTCTGCTCTAACCGCTGAGCTAATGGCCCGATGAATGGATAATATGATAGCATGAAAGTAATTCGGTAGTCAAGGATGAGAAAGTGAGTTCACCTATTTCTTCCCCCAGTCTTACCCCAAAACACTTTTCATCGTCTCCAAAAATACATCCCCAGCCCGCGTGAACTGCTGACCGCGCCGCCAGACCACATACATATTCGTCGTAAGTTCCGGCATGAGCGGCTTAAAGCAGAGCGAAGAGTCTGAACCGGTGTCTGTGAGACCGTCAAAAGTGAGCAGATAGCCCACACCCTCGCGCGCAAGAACTGAACCGTTGTAAGACAAATCAAGCGTTGCGACCACATTCAGCTTTGCCACATCGTCACCAAACCAGCGGGGCAAATCCACCGCAAGAGACTGACGCGAAACCATAATTGGCTTTCCGATGAGGTCTTTTGGCTCGATAAAATCACGGTCACTAAGCTCGGCATCCCTGCGCATCACAACGCCCCAACGGTCAACCGCATGAACCGTAAGCGAATTGTATTTTTCAACATCGACATTTTCCACAATCACCGCAAAGTCGAACAAACCTTTGTCCAATTTTTCAAGCACGCGCTCACTGTCCCCAGCGTACAAATGATAGCGGATTCTCGGATGCAAGTTTTTGAGCCGCAAAATGCACTTCGCAAGAAACGAAATATTCTTGGACTCCGCACAGGCAATCGCAATGTCCCCCGAAACCTCATCCTCTTTGAGAGCCTTAAAATCGAGCACCGTCTTGTCCGCCATCGAAAGAATGTCTTCCGCCCGCTCCCGCAAAAGCTCACCCGCCGGAGTCAGCCGGATAGCATAATTCGTGCGCTCAAACAACTTTTCGCCAAGCTCGTATTCCAAATCCTTGATTTGCCGGCTCATCGTCGGTTGCGTGACATTCAGATTTTCCGCCGCCTTAGTGATGTTCCCCAGCCGAGCCGCCTCAAGAAAATATTTCAATACACGAAGTTCCATGTGCTCTCCTTTTTATTTTTCCGGGCGTAACCGCCGACATTCATTCTTTTTCAGTTTTATAAAACCTATGGTCTTTATCAAGGAAAACCACATAAAAAGTATTTTCAGAAAGATTGTAAGTCTGAGCAACAGTTTTTGGCACAAAGAACCCACAAACTCTTACCTTTTGCATTAATCTGAATCTTGACCAAATAAGTTTCTCGGGACAAGGAATGTTTGTTGGTATTGTAAAATCACTGTTCACAGGAAATTTTCCATATTCTGCCAAAAGAGGAAGTCCGTTGCTGAATTCATTTTTCCAGTGGTTGCGACTATACTTTGTATATTCAGCAAGTTTCTGTAGTAAATCAAGGCGCATATTATCCTTCCAATCCGCAAAAACTTGTCCGACAGGAACTTGATTAACACAAAAGTATTTGAAACTGATTGTAATTAAATCCCCAGCACCATCAAAAGTTATTTCTTCAAGAGAATCAATGGAGTTCAGAAATGACTGCTTTGTATTATTGTTTTTGCTCGGCTTGCCCAATTTCCGGATACCCTCCAATCAAGTGTTTTTTGAACTCTTTTACGATAGAGCGGTCATTACGCAGTTTTTTTAATTCATCAAGCCTATAGCAAATCGATTCATTCTTGATTTTTTTGAATATATATGTCCGGTATTTTCCGCTTACATCCATTACGTCAGGGGTGTGTACGGTACAAATCAACTGTGCATGTTTCGGATTGTTTTTTTCAGTTATATACAGATTCAGCAGGTGAGGCAGAATCTCAGGGTCAAGATATTCATCCATCTCATCAAGAACCAGAAGACTACCGTTATGCAGCGTAATAAAGAAGTTCAATAAAATTCTGAATAAAGTTTGAGTTCCCTTTGATTCCATTTCGAATAGGAGCGGAATCTTCTGCCCTTCATTATTTTCATGAATAAACAAAGGATAATAAAATATATTTCCAGCTTCGTCTGTTTTGTTTTCTATTGTAATGTTATCAACTCCAGTATCATACATTCTGATTGTTTTTTTTACAGAATCAAAGATTTCCGGCAACTCATAATATCGTCTGGCAACACCGTGATAGTCATAATAATCAATGCTATTATGTCCTTTGTAACCAACATTCAGAACTATCAAACTCAAATACTGATAGACACGTTCTATTTCTGGAATCTCATATTGATTCAAAGTGCTTAAAAAAGATGCATTATCCCTAAATGTAATTTCCTTGTGCCCATCGTATAGAAAATTTTTTTCTATCTTGTTAGAGACTCTTTGAAATACCAATTCATTATTTACGGTCAGTTTTTCCGATAAGACCTTGTCCTTTGTCAATTCTGCTTCATAGAGATATTCTTTGTCATCACATAAAAACTGGAGATAAAGTTCGGAAGGTTGTGTATTTAAAAAATATGAATCAAAATATATTGGAGTCTTAGGCTTATACGCAAAACTGTTAGTCAAAAAATCAACGATAAAAGCAAGAACTTTTATACCGTTCGTTTTTCCGGAAGCATTCGCCCCCTTAAAGCACATTGCGGTGGCAGCCGGAAGATTCATGGAAACATCCGACGGAACCAGACCGTTCAGAGATAAGTCAACTTGCATCCAGTCTTTAAACGACCAAATATTTCTTGCACCATAACCTAATAACATGATTAAAATTATAATTTATTCAATATAGTTTGTCAAATTTTGACAAACTATAAATAAGAAATTCAAGATTGATTTTTTTTATCTTCTATCCTCTCCATAATCTTAGCAACCGCATTGTAATTGTGATAGCGTTCATAACTACTCAATTTGTCTTCCTCGGTCTTTTTAATGAGAGCTTCGTACCAATACGCAATCAAAGCCCTACGCACACCGTCCAACGAAAAAAGTTCCAACGCATCTGAAAAACTTCCTTCAAAATGAACGCTTACAGAATGTGAAAGTGCGGTTGCATACGTTTCCGTATAAATTGTGCCATTATGATTATCAAGCCATTTTTTCACATTCGGGAAATCAAGAATCAAAGAATCGAGCATCAGCATATTTAATTGCGGAGAGTCTTTCTTGCCAAGTGTACTGAAAGCAACTTCATGGCTTCCAATGTTCAAAGTAAAATATCTACCGCCGTTCGTTGATGGAAAAAGAACGAAAGTCCAAATGCCCTGTTGCTCAATCCAATGGACAAGACCTGTAAACTTGAAAAGCTGAACGATATACGACAAAAAGGCTTCGTCCTGAAACATTCGATCGATTTTAGGTTTGTAAACAATTTCTTCTGGATTAAGTTCATTCAAAGCTTTTGAAGCATTTGCCACAGAAAGATGAAACAATTCTTTTTGATTTTTTATTTCTGTATTGAGAGAACTTCTAAAACGATAGTGCAGATTATGTTCGACCGTCCTCCAGTCTGTCACCTGTCTGAAATCCGCGAGAGTCCATGCACCGAGCGATTTATACGGCTCAGTTGCGTTGATTTCCTTGATTCGCTTTAACGGTGGATAGTCCGTGCCGCCGATTTTTATGCAGTCGCAGTTTTGAGATTGGAGGATGTAGACATATCCTTGTGACGAATTCATATCATCCTATCTTATCACAAAATCCTGATTCCCGCCATTTACTCCCTATCCACAAGCCATGAATAAGCCGGAACAACCACAATTGATTTTCCATCAGCGGTAATGGTTTTTTCTTCCCAGTTTGTAATCAGCAAAAGGTTGTTGCATTTTGTTTTTTCGCTCGCAAGCAGGAGCCCTTTTATTTCGCGCTTCAAGGTTTTGGGATTTGAAATGTCATAGCTTACCTGAACAAGCTGAATAACGGTATTTCCTCTGCAAATTACAAAATCTGTTTCGCCTGCGGTTTCTTCGTAATAATACACTTCACATTCCTGCGGATGAAAGCGGCGTAAAAGCTCGATATAAACAATTGATTCAAGCCGCCAGCCTAAGTTTTCGCCTGACATTGCATTTTCACGGTTATTCATAAGCGCAACATCAACTGCATACGCTTTTTCATCACGGATTCTGATTTTACGTTTTGTTGAATACTTGTGCAGTCCCGCAACCAAATATGCATTTTTTGTATAACTCACATAGTTTTCTACAGTATGGTCTGAGTTCAAACCGAATTCTTTTTTCAAATCCGCATAATTTATTTTTGCCGGTGAATTGTTCAAAAGATGATTCGCAATGTTTTCAAATGCCGTCTTATATTTTACGCTATATCGTTTTTCAATATCGATTGTAAGAATATTATTCACAAGAGTGTTTATATAAGTCTGCTTACGGTTTGTTTTCAAGAGTTCTGGAAAGCCACCTTCATGAAGATAATCATCAAAAGCCGCTTCCAAAAGACCTTTTTCTTTTGTAGTGCCATGCAAGGTAGAAATGTTTTTATAGTCGCAATATTCCCTGAAGGAAAAAGGAAACAGTTCCGTCGTCATATTTCGTCCGGTCAAATGCGTGGCAAGCTCGCCGCTCAAAAGCTTTGCATTACTTCCAGTGATGAGAATATGCATTCCCGTACGCAGAAGTCTGTTCACAAAGAGATACCATTCATCAACATTTTGAATTTCGTCTATAAAAAGATGATTAAAATCTCCGTAAATTTTGTACAGACATTCAAGAATCAGATTCAAATCTTCCGACTGTAATTTTGAAAAACGCTCGTCATCAAAATTAAGATAGGCAAATTTTTGTCCTGATTTTTTTATGATATTAAAACACATCGAAGACTTTCCGCTTCGCCTTATGCCTATCACGACTTGAGCAAGATTGCTGTCCAAATCCACAAGCGCTTCTTTCGGGCGTTCACAGATTTTTTCATTCATTTTGGCGAGAAATTCTTCACGCTGTTCATTTAACACTGTTAAAACAAGTTCTTTGTCCATGATTATAAACTGCGTTATTTTTGAGTTTTTGTCAATTCAAACTGCGCTATTTTCGAGTTTTTAACACATTGAACTGCGCTATTTTTGAATTTACTCCCTCTGTCATTCCTAAAAAGCATATCTAGCCATAGAAACAAAATATTGGTAATATCCGCGTTTATCCGTTATATTCAAATCATAAGGAGTAATACTTATGAAACTTACAAAATCAATTGCAATGGCAGGGATGGCGTTCGCTTTGGTGGCGACGGCTTGTACAAACACAAAAGGAGCAGATATGGCGGATTCAACAGCGGCAAAAATCGAAAAGAATGAGCATTACACGTTTGAGCTTGCGGAGAACGTGACACGCACAAAGGTCACATTCAGAAACCACTTCGGCATTGAACTGGTTGGCGACCTCTATGTGCCGAAAAATGCAGGCGCGACGGGGAATGCGGCTCTTGCGGTGAGCGGTCCGTTTGGCGCGGTCAAAGAGCAGTCGTCGGGATTTTATGCGAATCAGATGGCTTCTCGCGGATTCATTGCGCTGGCGTTTGATCCGTCGTATACGGGCGAGTCAGGCGGAGAGCCGCGCTTTATGAACAGTCCTGACATCAACACCGAGGACTTTATGGCGGCTGTGGATTATCTTTCGACACGCGAAAACATTGACCCGGAGAAAATTGGTCTCATCGGAATTTGCGGTTGGGGCGGCATGGCGTTGAATGCGGCGGCAATCGATACACGTGTCAAGGCGACTGTTGCAAGCACGATGTACGATTTGAGCCGTACTGCTGCAAACGGATATTTTGATGCTGACAACAACGAGGAAGCACGCTACAAAATGAGAAAGTCTTTCAGCGACCTTCGTACACAGGAATTCAAAAACGGAACTTTCTCTCGGAATGGTGGCGTAATCGATCCGCTTCCTGATGACGCGCCGTATTTTGTGAAAGACTATCACGCTTACTACAAGACAGCGCGCGGCTATCACGAGCGTTCGCCGAACTCAAACGGCGGATGGGCTACCCAATCGCTTATTTCGCTTTCAAACACAAAGCTGCTCGCGTATGCAGACGAAATCAGAAGCGCGATTATGGTGCTTCACGGTGAGAAGGCACATTCACGCTACATGGGCGAGGATGCGTTCAAGCGGCTCACAGGCGACAACAAGGAGCTGGTGATTGTTCTGGGAGCAAGCCACACTGATTTGTATGACGGCGGCGAAAATAATGCGATTCCGTTTGACAAACTGGTTGAATTCTTTGGAAAATATTTGAAGTAATGCGTAAGGGATAGTAGCGGCGACGACAGTCGTTCTGAAGTGAGCATGGCGAACGGAAGAATGGAGCGATAGCGGAACCGCGAATAGCCCGCCCCGGCGCGAACGAAGTGAGCGACGGGGTACGCCCAAAGGAGTATATGAAGGAGTGTGTATGAAAAAGCTGATTCTTTTACTTGGAGCGGTTTTCTGCTTGTCCGTTGCCTGTGCAAATGGTTCGGCTGACACGAGTGACACGGCGAACTCTGGCGCGGAAAAATCGGGGGGCGGTATGAACATCACGATTACAATCACAAACGAAGTGGGAAAAACGCACACGCTCGCAGCAACACTTTCGGACAACAAATCTGCCGACGCATTCGCTGAGCTGTTGAAAAAAGGCGCGGTCACGGTGAAAATGCACGACTACGGAAGTTTTGAGAAGGTCGGCTCGCTCGGCACAACGCTTCCACGCACGGACACTCAGATTACGACGGAGGCGGGCGACATCATTTTGTATCAGGGAAACCAGATTACAATTTACTACGACACGAACAGCTGGAACTTTACGCGGCTTGGAAAAATCACGGGAACGACACAGGCGGAACTCAAATCGATTTTGGGCGCGGGTGATGTGACGGCGGTGTTTGCGGAGAAGACATCTTTTTGATTGCCTGATTACTGCGCACCTGTTTCTTTTTTGTTCATAATCGCATACAGGACAGGAATCAAAACAAGCGTGACAAATGTACTTGAGAGCAATCCGCCCACAACGCAAAGGCCAATCGGCTGAACAAGTGATGACGAACCTTCTTGCGTAAAACTCATCGGCAACATTCCGAGAATCGTGGTGAGCGTTGTCATCAGAACTGGGCGCAGACGGGAACTTCCTGCCTCAAAACATGCCTTGCTCACAGATGCGCCACGAGCAATCAGAAGGCCTGTATAATCTACCAGAACGATGCCGTTGTTTACAACGATGCCGACAAGCATGACCAGTCCGAGCATGGTCATAATTGAAATCGGCTGACCACTCGCAAAATAAATCAGCAGAACGCCGATAAACATGAACGGAATGGTAAACAAATTGATGAACGGCTTCTTGAAACTTCCATACATTCCCGCCAGAACGCCAAAGACCAAAAGCACCGCAAGAATAATCACTTTTGCGAACAAAACCGCCTGTTTTTTCATGTTTTTCCACGAGCCTTCATAACTCACGGACACATCAGACGGAAGAACGCAGTTTTTTGTAATCGCTTTTTTTATCGCATTTTCCACGACCGGCGCATTTTCATTGGTGGCGATTCCTGCGGTCACATGAATGGTACGCGCCTTGTTCTCGTGGTTGATTGCCGTCGGTCCATAATTCTTTTTGATTGTCGCAAAATTGGCAAGAGAGACCAGCCCGTCTTTTCCCTGCACTTTGATTTTTTCCAAATCCGGAACATTGGACTTGTCCTTTTTCTGATATGAAATCAGCACGTCGTATTCGTTTCCGCTCTGACGATATTTTGTCGCCGTCACGCCCGCAATGCTTCCGTTGATTTCGTTCGCCACGGATGCCACGCTCACCCCAAAAGATGCCGCACGCTTTCGGTCGATTTCAATTTCAAGCTGGGGCAATCCCATCTTCATGTCCATTTTGACATTTTTGAGATTGTCCATGTCCTGCAACAGCGTGATGATATCTTGCGCGGAAGAGCGGGCGTTTTCAATGTCGTTGCTTTTTATCACAAGGTCGATGTCGTTTCCCGCCATTGATTCCATGCTGTCCATCGCAAATGCAAACTGAACGCCGGGGAAATCCTTAAAGTGGCGGGTGAGTTTTTCTTTTACCGCGCTTGAATTATCAATCTGCTCTTTCGGGGCAGGAAGATAGACCATCACATTTCCCAAATTTGATGAAAAAGTTTCTTCCATGCCGCCAGAAGTTCCTGTTGAAGCAAGCAGCGTTTTGTAGCCTTTCACTTCGTCCATCACAAAGCGCTCAAACTGATGCACAATCTGCGTCGTCTTTTCAAGCGATGTTCCGACCGGCATTGTAATGTTCAGCGTGACGCTCTGATTCTCTGTATCGGGCAACATTTCAATCTGCAAAAACGGAACAATGCCAAACGAAAGCACAAGCAGACCGAATGAGAATGCGACTGTCATTTTGATGAATGTGGTCTTAAAACTTTTGAGAAACACGAACAAAATCAGCACGGCAAGGATGATGCCTTCAATCGCGCTGTTGTACAGTGTTTTGAGCGTGTTGCGGATTTCCACCGAGTCATCGTTGATAATTTCAAGTTCAATGTCTGACGGAAGCGATGCCTTTGCCTCTTCAATTTTTTCGTACAGCGCATCGGCGACTTTTACCGAGTTTGTGCCCGACTGCTTTTTGATTGAGATGTACACGCCGGGGTTTCCGTTGATGAACACTTCGTCGCTCGCATCTTTGTAGCCCATAAAGACTTTGCCCACGTCGGACAGTTTTACCGGTGCACCGTTCACGACAGAAATCACCGTGTCGCCGATTTCTTTTACCGAAGTAAATTCACCCCTTGTGCGGATAACGAAATTCTTTGTTCCCTGTGTGATTTTTCCGCCGCCAAGGTCAAGATTTTCTGCGGCTAGTTTTTGCGAGATGTCCGACACGGAAAGACTGAATGCCGAAAGCCTGTTCTGAGAAAGCTCCACGCATACGACTGGAGTGCGTCCGCCATACACTGAGGCCTGAGAAACACCGTTTGCCTGAGCGAGCGTGCGCTTAATTGTTTTGTCGGCGATATATTTCAGCTCGTTGTCGCTTCGGTTTCCGTGAACGGCAATATCCATCACCGGAAAATCATTCATGTTGTCTTTGTAAATGCTCGTCTTTACATTTCTTGGCAGCGTCTCTTTTACCGTCTCAATCGCATCGCGCACTTCAATAGAAGCAAAATCAAGATTTGTTCCGTAGTTAAATTGCAGACTGACCGTGCTGCGCCCTTCACTCGACACCGAAGTAATTTTTTTCAGATTGTTGATACTCGCAAGTGCCTCTTCAATCGGTTGTGTTACGGCTGTCTTCCTTGTTGAATGCAAGCACGACTTCTTTTGTGCGCGTAGCCTCATCTACCACCGGGGAAATTTCTTTTATTTCAGCAGGAAACACTTCGTCCGGGTATGGCTCCAGCATGATGTCTGCTTTGAGCCCGGTTTTCAGATATGAGACATAGCGTTCTGGAACGTAGGCGATAATCTGAAGATTAGACAAATCCCCGATTGAGACAATGGCTGTTTCTGTGTTTACGCGCGTGCCGTCTTTGAGCGGAATTGAAATCACCGTGCCATTGATTGGTGAAGTCACTTCATTCAAGCGATAATATGAGCCCGGTGAAGAAGGGTCAACATATGCGACCACATCACCTTTTTTCACTTTTGAGCCAAGATGTACCGGCGTTCCAGAAATTTTTCCAGCCATAGCGGAATACACTTTGAGCGATTTTTCAGCCCGAATATCGCCGTTCAATTCAATAAATTTCCACAGCGTCGATGTCAAAACTTGTTCCGTCTTTACCGCGGTCACATTCTGCTCATCATTCTCACCGCCATTCTCTTCCGTTTTCGTACAAGAAAATACTGTCAGCATAAAAACGCATACCGACACAAGCAAAAAGAATTTATTCATAAAAAGCTCCCATAAAAAGTTTGCGTTTGCAAACCATCCGTGTGACAAATCTTCTAAGGAAGTGCCACCACAAACGCCTTGGTATATCCGTCCAGTCCCGTCTCTCCGCTTGCCGCACAGTCTGCCACAAAGCGCAATGTTCCCCCGTGTTTGGCGACAATTATATGTGCGAGCGCAAGCCCCAGTCCGCTTCCGCTTTTTGCCGTGCGCGATGAATCACCCGACACAAACGGCATGAACATATTTTTTTCCACTTTCTCGCTCATCTTTTCGCCTGAGTCTGCAATTGTGGTACGTCCGTTTTCTTCCATGCGCACAAGAACTTTTATTCCTTTAGGATTATGTTTTAAGACATTGTTCAAAAGATTTGTGTACACGCGCGAAAGCTCCACTTTGTCAGCCTCTTTTATGACCGCATTCTCCGGAATTTCAATTTCCAGAGCGATATTGTTCTCTTCGTATTCGGTGTACATGTCTGCGATACAATTGCGCAAAAGTTCCGAAATATCAGTCTTTTCTTTATGAAGCAGATTTTCCGCGCTTTCAAGTTTGACATATTCAAAAAGTCGGTCAATCAGCTCGTTCATTTTGGTCGCCTTTGCGTGAATCGTGTGCATGTATTCCGCTTTTTTCTGCTCGTCCGTGATGATGTCATCAGAAAGTGCTTTTGCAAAACCAATGATGCTCGTTATCGGCGTTTTGAGGTCATGCGCCATGTTCGCAAAAAGAAGAATCCTCTCGTTTTCCGCCTGAAGTTTTATCTGCTCCGCTTGTTCCAATTTTTCCGCCATCAAATTAAAAGCATCTTTTATCTCATCAAATTCGTTTTTTGAGTTGAATTCAATCTTCTCGCTGTAGTTTCCGTCAGCAACATGTTTCAAACCCGTGATAATTTTCTGCACTGGCTTATCCAGATGACGAATCAAAAAGCGCAGAAACGGAATGTTCACCAGAACAAGAAGAAGCACCTGCACACAGTTAAAAATCACATAGACTTTTTCGGGAAGCTCAATATTGTTTTTTTCTTCTATATTAAATAATATTTCAAAGCCCGCATTGCTTATCAAAGACCAGACCAAAAGCCCGGCTCCCATGAACAAAAAAATCTGAAATCTGATTTTACGAAATTTTGACTTCTTTCCCATTTTGGTGACTCCAGTTCCGATTTTTATTCCTGCACTTCCATGCGATAGCCAAGCCCGCGGATATTTTTAATCCAGTTTTCATTTCCAAGTTTGTTCCTGATTTTGCTGATGGTGACCATAATGCTGTTGTCTTCCACAAAAACGCCGTCGCCCCAGCCCGCTTCTTTTATCTGATTTTTGGTGAACACGCGGCTCGGATTCGCCATAAAAAGTTGAAGCACACGAAATTCCGTCGAAGTGATTTCAATTGGCTCACCATTTT
>JAFSTK010000156.1 GCA_017450535.1 Treponema sp. | reverse complement strand
GAGAGCAACAACGCCTGCAGATTCCATCCAGATAAAGTCTGTATCACCTTCAACATAGCATTTATAGAACCAACCTTTTCCTGTTGTGCGCATGGTATCCTGATGTGATTTGAAAGCACAGTTATATGCCGCAACAGTACCAGTTGAGTCAAAACCAAGCACTTCAGCCTGAACATCACCAGCATGATCTTTTCTGCTCCAGTCACTCATCAAAGTCAAGTTTTCAAGGATAAGATTACCAGAACCTTCGAACTCGATTAATTCGCGGCCTTTTTCTTTACCCATATTCTCACCATGTCCAATAATAATGACATCAGCACCATATTTTGTTGTCGTTGCACCAGAAATCTTTACTGTTGCAGCACCATTATAATGGATATAGTTTTCCTTATAAGTACGCTTCGGAAGTTTGATTGTATAGCTAGCAGTACCAGAACATGCATTCACCGCAGCCTGAATAGTATCAAATGTTTTCCATTTGCCACTTGCATCAATCAATGTAACTTTTGTAACTGAATTCGGATCCGATACACCCGGATTAGGGGTTACAGAAGAGTCATCACCATCGCTACAGGCGACAAAGCCGCCAAGCAGCACCATAACAGCAGCAAGCGACAAGAGCCACTTGAGCTTACCCAACTTTTTCATAGAAATCCTCCATTTCTACAATCGCTATCCAAGACTTTTCCCGGACACTTAATTTTTTTATAGGCAGATAATCCGCCCATATCCTATTCTCATGGTAAAGGTGAAAAATCACACCGTTAATAAAGAATATGATTATTTTTCATACAAAATATTGCTATTTTAGATATACAGCACCCAGAACATCTGCTATACTATTTTTATATGACAGACGCAATCGTCAGGCGGCGTGCTTTTGCAAAGAAGAATAATCTCACAATCGGTTTTACTGCCATTGCGGACTTCTCTTCATTTATAGGACAGGAGTATCTGGCTGGCATTATGAAAGCGGCAGGAGCTTACGGAGTTCATTTTATCAACATGGCAAGCGCAGTGCGGCATTCCCTTTTTTTAGACACAGATTTTTTGCCACAATATTTGACTAAAATGCAGTTCATGAAAAAGCCTCTGATTGACGGGTTGGTTACATGGGCTTCGTCGTTATGTGATTTTATGCCGAATGACGCGATTCAAAAACTGTTCACATCCCTTCAGCCACTACCGATGGTAGACATTGGGTATCTGGATATTCCTGACATTCCAAGCATCCGTGTGGACAACAGGTACTCTATTCATTTATTGCTGCAACATCTGGTGAACACACATCATTTTACCCGAATCGCCTTTATGGGTGCCAAGCCTTCGGTTCCCCACGAGCGCAGACTACAGTTTTTTAAAAAAGAAATGGAGAACATGCATATTCCTTGTCCAAACGACAGTATTTTTATGGCTGAGTCTCTGGATGAAAAAGACATTGCGCTTCAAGTAGAAAAGATGCTGGAATGCAACTCGGAATTACCGCAAGCGATTCTCACTTCCAGCGATATCATTGCGGCAACAATTATCGAGGAACTGGAAAAGCGACATATCTCCGTTCCCGAAGACATAGCTGTAACGGGTTTTAACAACCAATTAAAAGGTATCAGCGCAGGATGCCCCGTCACCACTATCAATCTTTCGTACTTTGACCGAGGCTACAAGGCAGTTGAGTTTTTACTGGACAGGATTCAATACCCGAACTCTAATGCACAGAACCGCACTGTCAAAACAAAACTGATTGTCCGGCAGAGCTGCGGCTGCTTTGAGCAAAGTATTGAGCGCGCGCTTTTCCCTGGCGCCAAAAAGAGCCCCCCGCCACCCTCTGTGTCAAACGAACAGGAAGCACGTTCTTATCTGCGAGAATCATTAGAAGACATTTTTCCACACGAATCTTCCGAAAAAAAGAATGAACTCGTCGATTCCATTCTTGCCGACCTCAGCACCCCTATGCACAAGTCCACCTCTCAATCTCAGATATTAATTTGGTTCAGGTCGTTGCATAAGGAACGCCATGGGTATGACTATGAGGAAAAAATTACTGAGCTTAGGCAAATACTACTCGTTTTCACGCAAGACAACCTCAAAGCGCTTCGTCGTGCCGAAGACATCTGCAACGCGCTTCGTGTCATGAATGCAGTCTCCACGCAATATCAAATGCTCGCGCACCAGAGCGATTCTTTTTTAAGCAATATGACCAATATCGCTATCTCTTTGGCAAGCGCAAAAGATGAGAAGCAGCTGGAAAACATTTTACGATTTAAACTTAGCGAACTGCACATTCCGGGGATTGTTCTCTGCCTCAGTCCATTTATGGCAAGCGGTCTGACCGAAACATCGCTCACATTGATTGTGCCGGAACCACCAGAAGACATCAAAAAGTCGCTTCCATTTAAAATTCGGGAGCCTGCCGTTTTTCCCAAGCGTCTCTTGACTTCAGGTGCACCGCTGCAACTCACCCTGGAACTGCTTTTCCATAACGCCATGTATTTGGGATACGCCTATCTTTTTATGGGCGACGTCAGTTTTGCACTCTACGACAACGTAAAAGAACTGGTCAGCCAAACCCTGTACAATTTGTATACAAAAGAAGGCAAAACCAAAAGCCATACGCTCGTCATCACTGACCGCGATAAACTAAAAAATGCAATAAATATAGAAGAAAACGAATCAACACGGAGAAGTAAACTGGATACAAAAAGCGTGACCGACTATCTGATTGACCATCTGGATGAAATGACGGATCTGGACAAAATGTCGGCTTACTTCGGACTCAGCAAAAGCCATCTGACGCGCAGGTGCAGAGAATTGACCGGTTACAGCGCGCAAGTTCTGCACGAACAGCTTAAAATTGAGCAGGCAAAAGACCTTATCAAAAGCGGAACCATGAAAATGCATGATATTGCAATCCGTCTCGGCTTTTCAAATCCCAATTATTTCTCAAACGTATTCAAAAAAGTAACAGGTATGAGTCCCGTCGCATGGGCACAAAGAAATAGAAGAAACTAATAGACTTTTCCCGTCACACTTAGTATATTTATAATATGGGAATAGATAAAGTTTTAGCGATCATATTTGGCAACCAGAATGACCGCGCAGTAAAAAAACTCCGTCCGTTGCTGGCGGCTGTAAACGCAAAAGAAGCGTGGGCACAGAGTTTGAGTGCCGAAGATTTTCCAAAGCAGACACAGATTTTTAAAGAACGCCTCACAAAGGGTGAGACGCTGGACGATATTCTGCCCGAAGCATTCGCGCTTGCGCGTGAAGCGGCATACCGTGTGCTGGGTGAACGTGCCTATGACGTGCAGATAATGGGTTCTCTCGTGTTGCATTCCGGAAGAATCACGGAAATGAAAACGGGTGAAGGTAAAACCTTGATGTGTGTCGCCG
>JAFSTK010000155.1 GCA_017450535.1 Treponema sp. | reverse complement strand
TGAAAAAAAGCATCAAAAACGCAATCAATGCCACGATTATCAGGACGAGCAGAACAATCGCAAGAATCTTTACATTTTGTGCGCCACGTACTCCCAGCGCATCGGCAAGGTTCATAAAAACTGACTCCGCCCCAAACCGAGGGTTAATCGCAAACGATGTGGACTTTCCCGTAACCGAACCAAAAGCGAGCGGCAACATCACGTTCACAGAGATGAGAGCAGTCTGTACCAGCACGCCCGCAAGAATCGCAGAAACATGCAGCATGGTATGAAGCAAGCCCGTCGCCGTACCTGCAAATGCGCCCGCAAGAAATCCCAGCAGCAGACCCAAAAGCGGATGACCGTACAAACAGCAGATGCCGTTCACCACCGCACCAAGCGCAAAAGAGCCGTCCACCGTCAAATCGGGCACGTTCATGATTTTGTAGGAAATATACACACCCATGGAAAGAATACTGATTAAGAGTCCATAAGGCAGCGCAGAAAGTAGCATCGTCATGATGTTATTGTACATAGAAACACAATCCGCGTCAATGCAGTCATTCTGCCACGCATTCGGTTATTTGACGTGCAGTCAGTCTGTTACGAAAGCAGTTCGCGGCCACGTGTGTAGTTTGCAAGAACTGTCTCGCCGCTTTTGTGTAACAGCGCGCGCTCTTCTTCCGAGACGGGAAACTCCGCGGTCTCAACAACGCCATTTCTTCCGATGACGCGCGGAACTGAAAGATACATGCCACGCACACCGTATTCGCCGTTCATCATTGCTGAGACAGGAAGCACGGTGCGGCTGTCGGTAAAGATTGCCTGAATGATTTCTGCGCATGCGTTCCCGATGCCAAACTCCGTGCAAGGCTTTGCGTCAAAGATTTTCCATGCTTTTACTTTTATCCATTGCAAAAAGCCTTCCGCATCAAACGCGATGTTTTTCTGGCGCACATAATCCGCGAACGGAATGCCGCACACCGTCACCACGCTGAGCGGAACAAACTGACTGTTTCCGTGCTCGCCAAAACTGTAGCCCTGAATGCTGTGCGGGTCAACATGAAGCGACTTTGCCAACTCCACTTTTACGCGCGCGCCGTCCAATGCAGTTCCCGTTCCCAGCACATTCAGTCCGGTTTCTTGGGCAAGGTATTGGGCAATCACGTCGCAGGGATTTGAAATTGAAATCAATATACCGGAAAAACCGCTCGCCTTTATTTTTTGCGCGATGTCTTGAGCCACACACATGCTCGCTTTGAGTTCTTTTGTGCGGTCGTCTTTTTGAATAGGACCTGAAGCCGCGTTTACCAGAATATCTGCGTCGGAAAAATCAGCATACTCGCCCGCTTTTACAATCACGTTGTGCGGATAGTACGCGGTGCCGTCTTCCAAATCCAGCTTCATGCCGTAGGCTTTTCCGGGCGCGCTGTCGAGCAGAACAATTTCATCCGCAATGCCACGCAACGCAAGCGCAGAAGCCACATGAGTTCCTACGTGACCCGCACCGATAATTCCGACCTTTCGCTTCATTTTCCTACCTCTTTCCAACTATTTCTGCGCTTCTGAACCCAGTATCTCTTTTGCGCGCGCCATGGCGTCGTCAATATGGGCACACACATTCTGCCTGCCGAGTTTATCAAGCACGCCCATTTTGTCACAGAGCAGATACGGCTGCGTATGAATGCCAGAGAGCACAATCGTAACGCCTTTTTTGTCACAGCTCGCCTTTGCCTGCTCCAACGCACGAATGCCACCCGCATCAAGGTAAATTGTATTGCGCATACGAAGCACGAGCACCTTGTACGTAAGATTTGCTTGCGTAACGGCGACCTCAAATTTTCGCACTGTACCAAAGAAAAGCGGACCGTCAATTTCATAAACCATCACGCCGTTCGGAACATCCAGTTTTTCGTCAGTCTCGTAATCGCCTTCAACCTTGCTGATACCTTCCGTCAAGTTCTCACGTTTTGACTGCACTTCGCTCAAATCGCACATCTTTTTGATAAAGAAGAACGCCGCAAAACCAAGTCCAACTTCAATTGCCACCGTCAAATCGATAAACACGGTAATCAGGAATGTGACCGTCAAAACGCAGATATCAGACTTCTGGCCATGCACGAGCGCACGAATCGCCTTGACACCAGCCATATTCCATGCAACGTGAATAAGCACGGCGGCAAGAGCAGCCATCGGAATGTAAACGGCAAAACGACCCAAAAAGAGCAGAATCAAAAGCAACGTAATCGCATGAATAATACCAGCCACCGGCGTTTTGCCACCATTTTTAATATTTGTCGCCGTGCGCGCAATTGCACCTGTAGCCGGAATGCCGCCGAACAACGGAGACGCAATGTTCGCAATACCCTGACCAATCAGTTCCGTATCAGAATCATGCTTGTCGCCCGTCATACCGTCAGCGACCACCGCGCTCAAAAGCGACTCAATTGCCGCCAACACCGCAATGGAAACCGCCGTGGGGAATAAATTGCGAATTGTAGACAGACGGAAATCAGGCATTTTTGGCATAGGAAGTGACGACGGAATCTCACCGTAGCGGCTGCCAATCGTATCGGTCTCCAAGCCCAATGTGTTATGAAGAACTACGCTTGCCACCGTCGCAAGAATAATCACGATGAGCGAGCCGGGCACACGCTGATTGATTTTTGGCCAGACAAACAAAATCACAAGGCTCACCGCCGCAATCGCAAGCGAATACGGATTTACCGCGCCAATGTTCAGCGCATACGTATGGATTTTTCCCAAAAAGTCGCCGGGCATTTTCGTAAAGCCTTCCGGAAACTGCGTAATCGCCAGCCCCAAAAAGTCCCCCACCTGACCAGCCGCAATCGTCACCGCAATGCCGGCCGTAAAACCCGTCACAATAGTATATGGAATAAACTTCACCAAGCCGCCCATCTTGAACGCGCCAAGCAAAATCAAAAGGATTCCCGCCATCACCGTCGCCGTAGCAAGACCAGCCACGCCAAATTCCGCCACAACGCCGTACACAATCACCGCAAACGCACCCGTCGGACCACCAATCTGCACCGTGCTTCCACCAAACGCACTGATACAAAAACCCGCGATAATCGCCGTAAACAATCCCGCTTCCGGCCCCACCCCGCTCGCAATCGCAAACGCAATCGCCAAAGGCAGCGCAACAATTCCCACAATAAATCCAGCAATCACATCGCTGGTAAACGTTTTTACTGAATATTTTTTTAGACTATTAAAAAGCTCTGGTTTAAACATAATACTTGTATTTTGCCACCGATAAGCGATAATTGCAAGGGCAGATAAAAAAAGGGGCTGTCCTAGAAGTTATTAAAGACTTCAAAAAGGACAGCCTTTTTTATGTTTAAATGAATTTTGTAGATTTTCGTTTAATGTTTTTTTTCTTAGGTGTTCATTAATCGAATCAGCTGCTTGAAATCATATC
>JAFSTK010000154.1 GCA_017450535.1 Treponema sp. | reverse complement strand
CTATCAGGCGCTGTCGCCGGCTTCGATGAAGAGATGTCTCCAGCTCCCTGCTGAGGAACAACGGCTGTAGTCGTTGTATCATCATTGTTGTCGCATCCTGTCACGCTAAAAAGCATAAGTCCTGCAGCAAGAACCGCAATAATTGATTTCCTTGTTTTCTTCATAATAAACTCCTTCTTGAAACAAGTGTTATGGTAAAGACATCCCTAAAAATCGCAATTTTTGGAGATTTTCTTTTCAAGAATATACCACGACATTAAAAAAATTACTACGGAAGCTGAACCAAATTCAAAATTCTGTTGATTACATCGTCAGCAGTAATGCCGTCCGCCGCAGCCTCATACGAAAGCACAAGCCTGTGACGCAATACCGCAGGAGCCGCTGCCTTTACGTCCTCAGGAAGCACAAAACTTCTTCCCGCAAAAAGCGCGTACACTTTTGCACACTGCAAGAGCGCGATGCCTGAACGTGGAGAAGCTCCGTAGCTGATGTAGCGCGAAACGTCATCTTTTTTAACGGTGGAAACTGCAAGACGCCCGCCCGCCTTTTTCTCAGCCACAGGACGAGTCGCCGCCACCACGGAAACGATATAGTCAATGATTTTGTCGTCACAGGTCACTTGTTCAAGCAGCGCACGGCAGTCAGCAAGTTTTTTCGCGTCCAGCACTTTGTTCACGCTGATTTCCGCAGCACGCCCCGCTGTCTTTACAATCTGCGCCTCTTCTTGCGCTGTGGGATAACTTACAATCAATTTGAGAAGAAAACGGTCAAGCTCCGCTTCTGGCAGATTATACGTGCCCTCCTGCTCAATCGGGTTCTGCGTGGCAAGCACAAGGAACGGCTCCGGCAAACGGTATGTCTCCTCGCCAATCGTCACCTGATGCTCAGCCATCGCCTCCAAAAGCGCGCTCTGAACCTTTGCCGGCGAACGGTTGATTTCATCCGCAAGCACCACATTCGTAAACACAGGTCCCTTGCGCACCGTAAACCGACCGCTCTGGCTCTCATAAATCAGCGTACCCGTCACATCGGCAGGAAGCAAATCAGGCGTAAACTGAATGCGCTTAAAATCAAGCCCCGAAATTTCCGCAAACGTCTTTACCGCAAGCGTCTTTGCCAGCCCCGGCACGCCTTCAAGCAGAATATGTCCGCCCGTCAAAAGCGCAATCAAAATGCCGTCAATCACCTGCTGCTGCCCCACCACGCGCTTGGCCGCCTCTGCCCGGCAGTCGTCCAACCATTTCTTACAAGACTCAAAATCGCTCATGGGGAAAGTATAGCACATCGGCACAAGAAAAAATACCCCATGCCCAGATACTACAGCCGTAACGTATTATACTGCACATCGACAAAAAGAGCGTCACCGTTTTTCTGGACGAACTTCCGTGGATGGACACACAAAAAGGCAATTTTCTCGCCGCATTCTCCTACTTTTGGAATATGTGGTCATCTGCAAAAACGACCATCAAACTGTTCGTCTGCGGGGCGGCTACCACATGGATGCTCGAAAAACTCATTGGCGACAAGGGCGGTCTGTACGGTCGTGTCTGCCGCCAAATCTACCTTGCCCCGTTCACGCTCGGCGAAACAGAACAATTCCTAAAAAACATCAAAAAGATTGAGCTGAACCGCCATCAGATTCTTGAACTGTACATGATTGTGGGCGGCATTCCCTATTATCTCGACATGATACAAAAAGGCGTTCCGCTCGCCCAGAACATAGACAACCTGTTTTTCCGTGAAGGCGCACCGCTCAAAACCGAATACACTTTTTTGTTCCGCTCGCTGTTCAAAGACTCAAAGGCATATCAAAAAGTCATCGAAGCCCTGTCTACAAAAATGAAAGGCATGACCCGCACGGAAATAATCGAAGCGACCAACATAAAGGAAGGCGGAACGCTCACGAAAATTTTGAACAATCTCTGCACATGCGACTTTGTGCGGAATTACACCGCGATTGGCAAAACCGAACGCGACAGCCTGTTTCAGCTGACGGATGTGTTCTCGCTTTTTCACCTGCGCTTCGTCAAGAAATCGACCGGGCAAGACGAGCATTTTTGGTCAAACCTGTCCGGCTCGGCACAGAAAAACGCTTGGGCGGGCTATGCATTTGAACAAGCCTGTCTGCATCACATTCCGCAGATAAAAACCAAACTCGGCATTTCAGGCGTACTGAGCAACGTATATTCATGGAACTGCAAACCGTTCACCGACAAAGACGGCACCGCATAGTATTTAGGCATCAACTTTCTCCATATATTCAGAATCTTTTTTCCAAATATTTTGTACTATAACCTGCTCTATCTCATCCATGTTTGTTTCAAGCATTTTCCCACTCTCAGAAAGAATCATCGCCCTGTTCGGTTTTCGTAAGTTGAGAACACTTATAGTTCCGTTCTTGCGGGTAAATGCATAATTATTAATAATCATGTCCGCACTAAGCGCAATTTTTTCCAGTTGCTTCTCACTCATACTTTATCTCCACGCTTTTTATGCCGCTTAGAAAAGATTTTGGATTCATATACAGATTTTCAAGAATTGGTTGCAAGTCAATATAATCCTCATGCTCTGGTTTTGATTTATTTTTCGCCATAACCACTATGTAGCCGGCATCCCATGATTTTATTTTTGTATATCGCTCAAGATTCTTTGAAGTCAGGAAAGTCAAAGTCGTTCCATTGAATGAGAAAGTCGTATATTCATTTTTACTGCTCAAAATGGCAATTCCTAAGTTTTCCATTATCGTATTATACCATAATTTTTTTGCGAAAGAAAGGTATCGATGTCAAAAAAGAAATCAAAAATGAGATTATCGCGCTCTTGGGGCGGCTGTAGGTAAGAAGCGATGCTTAGCGAAACAAGAATTCTTTACTTGCGATAGGAGCCTTCAGTACTGATTGACGACCATGTTCTATACATATCTTTATAATTGTCTTTTATAAACTTTTGAATTTTTCGTAACTCCCGGTCATTCAGCACGCCTTGTCTCTGAACTACGGTGTCACCATTTTCTCTTACAAAAAATTTTGCCGACGACTCTTCCGTTAGCGTTGTATCGTTCGCATGAACATGAAAAGCCTCGATGATACATTTTGCAGTAAAATACAAATAATAACCGCAAACTTTATATTCATAATATTTAGGCACTTTGATTCTCCATGTAAGATTTTGCCTTTGCCAAATAGTCTTTTACGATTGAAAGCTCAATATCGTCCATGCTTGTTTCAATAAGCTCATCGGCACTTGAAAAGACTGCGACTGATTCGTCCTTATTCAGATTAAGCGCGGTGATGGTATCATTGTTTCGCAAAAACGCATAGCCCGAAATAATCACTTCCGCTTTGTCCGCAAGTTCATCAATTCTATTCATATTTGATTCTCACCTCTTTTATAGGCGCAAGAAATGCATGTGCGTCAAAATACAATTCATTCAGAATAGAGACCATATCAATATACTCTTCTGTAATTCCTAACGTCTGATAATCCGCCATAACAACAAGGTAGCCAGCATCCCATTTACGAACTTCCGTATACCTGTTCAATTTTGAAGATGTGCGAAACCGAATTTCCTTATCTCCAACAGTAAAATAGGTGTAATTACCGCTGCTTTTGAGAAATGCCGTCTTTGCTTCCGAAGAATTATGCATATATAAAACATATCAAAAAAGCGGCAAACATGCTAGTAGAATATTAGGGAAGTGCTGATAAACACTTGAAGCGATTAATCACCACTTCCCTGCTAATTTTCGTATTTCAAAGGTCATCCTGCTTCTTTCAGCAAGGTCTTGCAAAAATCCTAAACAAATCTGTGACAGCCATGAACAACTTCCCCTGCAAACTAAGCGTTGTACTGCTTTACATCGAGCATTTTTTCTTGTTTTGCGACAATCGCTGTAACGACGGCATCTCCTGTAACATTCACACAGGTCTGCATCATCGCCATGATTGGGTACAAGCCCATGACAAGGCTAACGGATTCTGCCGGAACACCAATCTGGGGGAGCAAAATCGTCATACAAACAAGGGCTCCGCCCGGAACTCCGGGAGCACCAACAGACAGCACCATGATTGAGACAATGATTGTCGTTAGGGCACTTCCCGTTACGGGGAGACCGAAAATTTTTGCCATAAAGAGCGCGGTAATCATCAGTGAAACGCAGGAGCCATTCATATTGATAGTGGCACCAAGGGGAAGTGAAAACGAATAAATCCGCTTTGACACACCCATTTCATGGCACGATTTGATTGAAGCGGGAAGCGCGGCATTGCTGGAGGCAAGGGTAAAGGCAGAAATCATCGCGGGGAAAAAATTGCCGAAGAACTTGAAAGGATTCAGCCTTGCAAATAGCACTATGAGCAAGATATATACACAAAACATTAAAATACCGCCCGCATAAATGGTGGGAATCCATACGACAACATTAAGTAGTTTTTCAATGTGCATAGAAAGCATCATTTTTGCCATGGCACAGAAAACAATAATCGGAATAAAAGAGACGAGAACCGTTGTGATTTTAGAGAACAAATTGTTTAAAAGGACAAGACCTTTTCTCAGCGCGGGAAATTTTTCTGAAAGGCTGGCAGATGCAAGACCAACAATTACCGCCATAAAAATCAACTGCAACATGTCTGATTTTTGGAAGGGAGTGATGATATTGTTGGGAATAATGCCCACGATGGTGTCTTTAATAGAAATTTTTACGCTCTGCCCGGTAGCAATCGTGGAAGCCGCCGCATCGGAAACGGAAGCGGCAAGAGATGGATTACCAATGGGGAAGAGCTGGTAGGTCAGGTAGCCAACGCCGATTGCAATCAAAGAAGTGAACAGATAGAACACCACGATTTTTATCGCCATGCGCCCCAATGCCTTTAGGTCGCTAAAATCTGCAATTGCCGAAGCGATTGAGCAGAACACAAGGGGACCGACAATCATCTTGAGCGCATTCATGAACATGGTGTAGACGGGCGAAAAAACATTGTTTGAAACAGCGGTTGCCATGGAAGGGGAGAGCACTTTCTGCATCAAAAGCCCTGCCCCAACACCTGCGAACAAAGCGCCAAGTGTGGTAAGCAAAGTCTTAAACGATGAGCCTTTGACACGTATGCTGACTTTGTTTACACCGTATTCGTGCCAGACAGTCAGCGTACCGCCAATCACCTTTTCCACCAGACGATGAATCAAGGCATTCAATTCAGTGTTTTCGGTGTCTTCTTCGTCAAAGAGCAGGTTGTTTTTAATATCGGAAGCCGAAAATTCCGTGCCCTTAGCCGACAGCCAGATTCTGGTAAGATCAAAAAAGCCATAGACTTTAATCGTAATGCCATCCGTTGCGGTTTCAATCATTTTCCTTATGACTTCTTCGGTCATCAAAACGATTCTGGCACTTTCTTTTTTGGAAACTTTTCGTCTGAGTAATTCATTCCGAACAAAGTCAACGGCTTTGGGGAGGTCATTCATGGTATTGTCAATTTTTACCGTTTTCATTTTCTATCTCTCCTTGGAGTGTACAGATGCATCTACCGTGTTCCATATTAGCGTACAGTTTTGCCAAACAAGAATATATATAGAATGATTATACCAAATATTGCCAAAAAAGAAAATGTTTTCGGCATTAAAAGTGCCTGTCACTTTTGCCATGTATGCTTTAAAACTGCATAAATATGCAAAAATTTTATTGACTATGAATATAATTTACGATTTAATGAATATACTATGAATCCTTTAGCACAAGAATTGAACGACACGCTTGCTTCATCTATCGCGGGCGAACTGCTCTCTGACTTAGGAAAGCGCATGTACTTTCCGCGGGGCATTATTTCTCAGGGCGGCGAGGCAAAAAAACTCGGACACGTCGCGAACGCCACTATTGGCATGACTGTTGTAAACGGAACGCCCGCCATTTTGGAAGCCATTCATAAAAACGCTCCCGACATGAAAAACGGCGAGTTGGTAGCCTATTCGCCCACAGCCGGAAATCCCGATTTGCGTGAGGCATGGAAAAATGCGCTGCTCGTTAAAAATCCTTCGCTAAAAGACAAAAACTTTTCTCTGCCGGTGGTCGTTCCGGGACTCACAGCTGGCATCTCATATCTTGCGGATTTGTTCGTAGACGGCACAAAGCCGCTTCTCGCCGCAAACCCCAGCTGGGACAATTATGCGCTTGTCATCGAAAGCCGCCGCGGTGCTGAACTGCATCAGTTCTCCATGTTCAAGGACGGTGGTTTTAATGTTTCCGCTTTTGAAAAAGCAATCGCAGACGAGGCAAAAAATGGCTCGGTGCGCGTGCTCTTGAACTTCCCGCAGAACCCAAGCGGCTACAGCCCGACCAATGCCGAAGCACAGCAAATTCTTTCTATATTAAAGGCTCAGGCAGACAAAGGCACAAAACTGCTCGTCTGGTGCGATGACGCATACTTTGGCTTGAACTACGAAAAAGACATCTACCCGCAGTCTCTGTTCGCGGAACTCTGCGATATGCATGAAAATATCCTTGCGGTAAAAATCGACGGTCCTACAAAAGAAGATTTTGTATGGGGCTTCCGCTGCGGATTCCTCACATTTGGTTCCAAGGGCATGACCGACGCACACTACGACGCGCTGGTTAAAAAACTGATGGGTCTTATCCGCTCATCTGTGTCATGTTCTTCCACCGTGCCGCAGAGCATGATGCTTCACGCTTTCAAAGACCCAGAACTTGAGTCTCAGAAAAAAGCGATGCGCGACATGCTTGAACGCCGCTACAAACTGGTACGCAGTTTTGTGGACACGCACACGTCTAAGACACTCACGCCGCTTCCGTTCAACTCAGGCTATTTTATGAGCTTTGACACCGGCAAACTGGACGCGGAAGTGCTCCGCAAGTCACTTTTGAACGAAAAAGGTATCGGCACTATTTCAATCGACTCCGAAACTCTGCGCGTGGCATTCTCCAGCGTGGACGAGGACAAAATTGAAAAAGTGTACTCAGAAATCTACGCGAGCGCAGACGCCCTTGCAAAATAAACTTTTCGCCGCAGTCAGTCTCAGCCTTCTCGCACTGCTCGCCTTCACCGGTTGCGTGCCAATTCGTAGCAAACCGGTCATCATTTGGACTGACCGCGCGGAAATGGCTTCCTACGCGGAGCTGTTCAATTCCCAGCAGAAAAAAACGCAGGCTGTGGTGGTCTACAAATCACCGCTCATCAGCGCGCTACCTCCCGCAAAGGATGAGGAGCACCCGGATGTCGTCATCGGCTCTTGGCTCATGAATTCGCGCCTCAAAAAGAATTTTCTGCCGTTGGAAAGCCTCTTTTCCCTCACCGACATCAATCCGAACACCATCTACCCAACGCTGCTCGCTTACGGAAAAAAAGGCATTCATCAATACCTGCTCCCGGTCAGCTTTAATCTTCCGCTGCTGATTTTTTCCAGCAAGAATGTGGACTTGTTGCCCGACGCATACATGCTCAACACTGACCAAATCCGCGACACGGCAGCACTTTTTAACGCAAAGAACAATCACGACATCTACACCAACATGGGATTCGCCCCGTCATGGGACAGCGATTTTCTGTACGTCGTCGCAAAAATGAACGGACTCACCTTCCGCGAGCGCGGCACAAATTTTCAGTGGGATGACAGCGCATTGCGAAGAACCGTCTCTTACCTGCGCAAGTGGACGGAAGAAAAAAACACTTCCACCACCGCTGAACAGGACTTCGCCTTCAAATATCTCTACACCCCCGATTATCGTCAGGTGGAAAGCAACCGCTGTCTGTTCGCCTACACATCGAGCGAAGATTTATTCAAAGTCCCCTACGAACAGCTGGGCAATATCGATTTCCGCTGGATTGAAAAAAACGATGCCATCACCGCAAAAGACGACATCGTGATGATGGGCATTTACAAAGGCTCATACAACACCCGCAACGCAGAAGATTTTGTCATCTGGCTCATGCAAGAAGCAACCCAGCGCGCCATTCTGGAACGCACCGCCAACATGCAGCTGAACATCAACACATTCGGCATCAACGGGGGCTTTTCGTCAATTCAATCCGTAAACGAACGCGCGTTCCCCACTTATTACCGAAACCTTCTGGGAAACCTGCCCGCAAAAGACGCGATTCAGCCGCCGCCCGCATTTCCCATCCGCTGGAACAGTTTTAAAGACCGCGTGGTCATTCCGTATCTGCAGGATGCGACAAACACCAACAAACAGCCCAAAGACGTGCAAACTCTGGAAAACCGCATCACTGCGTGGCTCATGCAATTTGACTAAGCGCTAAACATTTTTTTTGCTATGCCGATACTTCATATAGAAGTAAAAAGTGGGAGAAGTGAGGTCGGTATGGCAAATTCAATTTCTTTGAACGCATACAGTTACAATAATTTCGTTTCAGGCGCAGGTGGCAAGCTTTATGTACCCGTAAAGCCCTCTTCCGTCGTGTACGCGCAATTTGACCACATTTCAGGCTTCCCCGCAAAGTCAAACCAGAACGGCGTTTCAGTCAGCAAAATCCAGATTCTCAATTCACTGATTAACCAGCTCGTCAGCATGAAGAACACACCCAAGGTTCAGCCCGACGTAAACATGACCGGCGACCAAATGGACGCGATGATAGAAAACTACCAGGGTCAGATTCAGGCGACCATGCAGATGGCACAGGCGACAGGCTACGGACTGGCAGGAGTGATGCCTCAAACAGGCCAGATGTTCAACCTGAGCGTATGATATTTGAGGGATGAGCCCGTCCTCACACCCGCTGACAAATCTTTCGCTTTCTACTATTATATTCCCATGATTAAACAAGAAATCACTGACACAGAGCTTTTGGCTCATCTCGATAACATTCACAAAGACGGCATGACCATGTTCGTTATGGCTGACGGACAGTTCAGAGGCGCATTTTACAACGGAACCCGCATGGTGAACCAGATGCGCGCACAACATCACCTTGGCATTTTGGAGACCATGGTGCTCGGACAGGCAGAACTGTGCGCCGCGCTTTTAATCCCCACGATGAAAGGCAGAGAGCATCTCACCTTCCGCTACGACGTGAACGGACCCGCCGCAGGATTCTGTGTGGAAGCGGACAGCACTGGTTATGTGCGCGGACACTTGTTCCAAAATCAAATTCCCATCGAAAAGCCGCTGGAAAACTGGGACCTCACGCCATTTTTGGGTGACGGCACGCTCACCATTTCCCGCTTGGGCGAAGGCATGAAAGAACCGCAGACCGGAATGGTGGAAATCAAGTACAAAAATATCGCAAAAGATTTGGCATGGTATTTTGACCAGAGCGAACAGATACACACCGCGTTCAACACGAGCATCCAGCTGGACAAACAGGGGCGCGTCATCGGAGCGGGCGGCATGTTCGTGCAGGCAGTTCCCGGTGCGGGCGGTAAAAGCAAAGTGAGCGCGCAGACAGAAGACAGCGGAGCCGAAAACAAAGATGAAATCGCATCCGACCTTATCCGCCGAGTAGAAAACGCATTCCGCGCCATGCCCTCAATCGGCAAATGGTTTGCGGACGGCGGCGACATGGAAGACGTAATCTACGGCTTGTTCCGTGAATTCAACCCCACCGCCGTCTTGGAACGCGACATCATTTTTGACTGCCCGTGCAACCTTGACCACTATGTTCAGGCCGTAAAACACCTTCCGCCCAATGAACTTTCCGACATCATCGCCCACGACGCAGAACCAATTGTCATAACCTGCCACAACTGCGGGTCAGTCTATGAAATTACAAAGGATATGCTGACGGCAGAATAAATTCCGCAAAATAAAAATTTGTCAGTTCCGAAAAGCCATGTTATAATATCCGCATGGATTCCATTTCGATTTCGCAGGACGACCTGAACAAAGTCCTCAGCAATATCCGAAAGGATAACGACGAACACGAAAAAATCCCCGACTCTTCAGGCGTCAGCCTTTCCCAGTCAGAACTGGAAAAGCTTTTTGGCGGCTCATCAGCATTTGCCTCAAAGCCTGCGGAACCACAGACACCACCAGAGCAGCCCCACACAGACCCGCAGTTACAGACCGACGCCGAACGGGAAGCCGCCCGCGCCGCAAAAATCGCAGAACGCAAAGCACGCGCCGCCGCCATCCTCGCCCAAGCAAACGCCAGCTCACCCAAGCGCATCTCCGTCGTCTACGGCACCGCCACCCGCCGCGGCTGGGAAATCGACAAACTCAAACAAGGCGACACCATCCAGCTTGACCGCATCGTCCCCGAATACGCCGACATCATGATAGACGGCAAACTCTTCGCCCGCGGCATCATCCAAGACCAGAACGGCCACGCAAGCGTCACAATTATGCAGATTGTAGAGTAAAAGTCGGGACGCAAATTGTTGCAGGAAAGATACGCATGGAGGAACAACAATGAAAATCGCGGCGACATATGAAAAGGAAACTGGAAATATTTTTCAGCATTTTGGAAAGACAGAGTTCTTTAAGATTACAGTAACTTTAATGATGTCTCTGAATTTTCTATTATAATATCCTAATCACTTACCAAAGTAATTCTACTGATTCCAGTATCATCTTTTTTTACCAGAATTTTTTTCGGAATTCTGGATTCGAGCTCTTCAACATGGGAGATAATACCAACCAATTTGTCTCCATTTGAAAGGTCTTGAAGTGCTTTCATTGCTTTGTTTAAGGTTTCCGGATCAAGTGTTCCAAATCCTTCATCGATGAACATAGTATCAAGTCTGATACCACCTGAATTTTCCTGAATTTCATCTGCAAGCCCCAGCGCCAGAGATAGAGATGCCTGGAACTGTTCTCCACCAGAAAGACTTTGAACATTTCTTTCGCGGCCAGTATAAAAATCTTTAACATTCAAATCGAGCCCCAGCTCAGAGCCATCCTCTTCAATGCGGCGTCTAAGCTCATATTTATTGTCCGTCATTGTTTTGAGCCGAAGATTTGCACGTCGGTTTATCTGATCAAGACAATGCATCTGCACATAAACTTCCAGAGAAGGCTTTCCGCTTTTACCTCGAGCAGAACCTGCCGCAACATCGTTTAACGCGCTGATCATATTCCGGTATTCAGTAGCATTTTTGATTTCTGGAATCAACTTCTCTATGGATTTTGTGCATTCAAGATTAATTCCCTTTCGGTTGTTCAGAGAATCCCGCTGTTCGTTAAGCGCAAGTTTTTTGTTCGTTAATTCAGTTTTTTCTGAGGTCAGTTTTTCCATATTTACAGGCTTTATTTCGCCAAGCTGTTTTTCCAAAAGCTTTTGGGTTTCCTGTAAACCGGAAATTTCTTTTTCGCAGTCAAAAAAACTTTGTTTTGCATTCTCAACATTCAACTTGAGGGTTTCAATCTGTTTTTTAAGCAGTCTGAATTGATTTTGAGCCTCTTCCAGAGTTTTATATTTCAAATTAGCTTTCTTTTCTTCAGTCTTTTCTGAATCTGCCGTTAAGGTTGCTTTAGAGCCCGAAATTTTAATTTGTAGCTGATTAATTTCTTCCGATGAAGTCTTTATCTGTTCTTCAATTT
>JAFSTK010000153.1 GCA_017450535.1 Treponema sp. | reverse complement strand
TCTTGCATCTGTCTATCCGACTGTCATTTATTGTTTCCAAAGATTCTTTCAAGTTCATACATCCACCTGAAAGGATTTTATTACTTCTCTTAATTTTTAAATACAATACATTTTAAAGGTATTTATAATGCGGAGGCCCTGCCTTATTCTCCGCGATGACGGCATCTTGTTCGACATCACCGACAGCGATTTGTCAATTCATTCTTTTACCCAATACATCGTTACGCGCGAAATGAGTATATACGACAGACGCCTGCACCTCGCCACCACTGGATACAACCGAAACGAGTTCTACCTGTCAGACTAAAATCTGCGCATGCCAGACATTATACGTACTTGACTACGCAACATTCTGCCGCTAAAATTTACCTCTATGGTAGGAATTGTCGATTACAATGCGGGCAATATCAAGAGCGTGGAGCGGGCTTTGGCTTCGCTGGGAGCTGATTATGAGCTCTCCAAAAATCCGCGTGACTTGGAAAATGCCGACAAACTGATTTTCCCCGGCGTAGGCGAAGCGGCGTATGCCATGGAACAACTCAAAAAAACTGGCTTTGACGTTTTTCTCAAAGACTGGGCAAAAGCGGGAAAGCCGCTGGTAGGCATCTGTCTTGGCTCACAGATTATTTTTGAGCATTCGGAAGAAGGCGACGTGGACTGTCTTGGCTTATTGCCCGGCACAATCCGTCATTTTTCAAGCATCTGGAAAGATGAGCATACATCGCCAGACCTCAAAGTGCCGCACATGGGCTGGAACGACCTCACCTACACTAACGGTGGAAATCCGCTCTTTGACGGCGTTCCTGAGCACAGCGACTTTTACTTTGTGCACTCCTACGTAATTCAGCCGACGGACTCCTCCATCATCAAGGCGACTGCTGACTACGGTTGCAAAGTCCCCGCCTGCGTATCTCTCGGAAGCGTAACGGCATTCCAGTTTCATCCGGAAAAATCGGGCAAAGTAGGATTAAAAATTCTGGAGAATTACGTATGCTGAAAAAAAGAATAATTGTCTGTCTCGACGTTAAGGACGGACGCACGACAAAAGGTGTAAAATTTCAGAACAATATTGATATCGGCGACCCGGTGGACATGGCGGCGGAATATTACCGCCAAGGTGTGGACGAATTGGTCTTCTACGATATCATGGCAAGCGCGCGCGGACGAGGCCCCATTTTGGACTTAATCAGCCGCGTGGCAAGCAAAGTGTTCATTCCGTTCTGCGTGGGCGGCGGCATCGGTACAATTGAAGACATCCGCTCCACGATTTTGGCGGGCGCAGAAAAAATCAGCCTGAACTCACAGGCGGTCAAAAATCCGCAGTTGATTAGCGAAGGCGCCCGCATCTTTGGAAACCAGTGCATTGTTCTGGGAATGGATGCCGCCCGTGACGAGACCGCGCCCTCAGGCTACCGCGTATACATCAACGGCGGTCGCGTAAAGACTGAGCTCGATGCAAAAGAATGGGCAATTAAAGCCGTGGAATTGGGTGCGGGCGAAATTGTCCTGAACTCAATCGATGCGGACGGCGTGCGTCAGGGCTACGAACTGAACTTGACCCGCATGATTGCAGAAGCCGTTCCTGTTCCCGTGATTGCATCTGGCGGTGGTGGCACGCCTCAGCACTTGGCAGACGTACTGACCGAAGGCAAAGCTGACGCCGCACTGATTGCGAGTATGGTGCATTCCATGGGCTACACTGTGGACGGCATCAAAAAAGATTTGGACAAAGCTGACGTTCCCGTGCGGTTGTAAGGGACTTGGTGGGGGTATCCCCAAAAAATAAAAACGGAGGAATCTATGGATATTCTTGAAACGCTGAAAAATCGGCGCAGTTGCCGAAAGTACAAGGCTGAGCAAATCAGCAAAGATGAATTGATTAAAATCATCGAAGCGGGAGAATTTGCCGCAAGTGGCATGGGAAGACAAAGCCCGATTATCGTTTCCGTAACGGACAAGCAGACCCGCGACCAACTTTCTGCGCTGAATGCCGAGGCAATGGGAAAATCCGCCGCCGAAGTTGACCCGTTCTATGGCGCACCGCAGCTTTTAATTGTGCTCGCGGACAAAACAATTCCTACCTACATCTACGACGGCTCGCTTGTTATGGGCAATATGATGAATGAGGCGGCAAGCCTTGGCATCGGAAGCTGCTGGATTCACCGCGCAAAACAGACTTTTGAAAGCGACATCGGCAAAGCATTGCTCGAAAAATGGGGCATCAAAGGCGATTATGAAGGCATCGGAAACCTAATTATCGGCTACCCCGACGGCGACACCCCAATCGCAAAGCCTCGCAAAGACAATTTTGTCTACTTCGCGTAGGGAATAGTCACACGGAATGAATCGTTAAGGAAATGGCATGCTACGCGACTAACGTCGTTAAGGGCAAACGCTACGCATGTCACTTTCATGCCGGCGAGGACGTTAGTCCGAGCAGCGTTAGCGAACTGCCCGTGTGACAATTTTTCTAGTGACTTCCCCCCTCACTTGTCATTTCTCATTCATTTTGATATATTTTCCTACAATCACGAAGTCGGCAGACCTACTGCCTAACGAGCCCACGAACGCTCCTATCACTTCCCCCTTACAATTTATTTTTCTCGGAGGACGGCATGAATAAGTACGTCAAAAGGTATTTAGTGGATGCTCTGGGTGGCATGGCGCTCGGTTTGTTTTCCACGCTCATTATTGGTCTGATTATCGGACAGGTGGGCAAATTTTTCCCCGCGGCAAACACGCTGAACATTGTGGACGGTGTGGCAACTTGCAGCAGCGGACACAAGGCACTGGTCTACATCGGACAGTTTTTAATCAAAATCGGACAGTTGCTCACGGTTTTCACAGGCGCAGGCATTGCGGTTGGTGTGGCTCATTCTCTTGGCGCGCCAAAACTTGCTGTATACGGAAGCATTCTGACCGGTACAATCGGCGCATACGCACCTCGTTTTATCGGCGCGCTCACCGCACAATCATTTGCGTTCGTTTCTGAAACTGGCGCAATCACACTGGCTGGTCCCGGTGACCCGCTCTCTGCTTTTGTGGCGGCATTGGTTGGCGCAGAACTTGGTCGGCTCGTGTTCCAAAAGACAAAGGTTGACATTCTTGTTGTTCCGGCAGTGACGATTATTTCTGGCGCGATTGTCGCCGTAATTTTTGGACCGCCGTTGGCAGCTGGCGCACGTATGCTGGGTAACGCAATCAACCTCGCGACTGAACTGCAGCCGTTCTTTATGGGCATCATTTTGAGCGTGGTGATGGGCATGATTCTTACGCTCCCCATCTCATCTGCGGCAATCGGTATCATGCTGGGGCTCACAGGTCTGGCAGGTGGTGCGGCGACGGCTGGCTGTTCCGCACAGATGATTGGCTTTGCGGTAATCAGTTTTGCCGACAACGGATTCAACGGCTTGTTCGCACAGGGCATCGGAACTTCAATGCTCCAGATTCCGAACATTGCCAAAAATCCCAAGATTTGGATTCCGCCGACGCTGGCTTCTGCGATTACCGGTCCGATTGCAACTTGTCTGCTTAAAATGAAGACGCTTCCCGCTGGTAGTGGTATGGGAACAAGCGGTTTGGTCGGTCAGATTATGACATTTCAGGCGATGTCCGACGAGACTTCAGCATTGGTAATTATACTCAAAATGCTGATAATCGACTTTATTCTTCCCGCCGCGCTCAGCTATGCGATTTACAAATATATGTTTATCAAAGAATGGATTAAACCCGGAGATATGAAACTGGAAAGCTAAAAGCTAGACGTTTTTCCAATAGCGTTCTGCCGCCGCAAGGAGTTCATGCACTTTTTGTGGCGGCAGTTTCCATTTATGGGCAGTTTCATGCAGAATAGAAAATCCGCCCTGCTGAATTATTTTGCCCTCAACATGACGCGGAAATTTTTCAATTATTCTGCGCATTTCTGCGTAGTCAACTTCTTCACCCATTAGAATTCGTTTTTCTTCCGATTTGACTTTTTGTATGCGCTCGCTCCAACACGTTCAGTAGGAGTATGCACTTTTGCGCGTCCGTGTTCGTTCTTAAATCCACGTGATTTTTTGCCTTCACGGTCGCCTTTTCCAAAGCCACGGCGATTTTCATCTCTTTCCGCACCGCCTTTTTTGCCGCCAAAACCACGTCGGCGACCACCTTTGTCTGAGTCTCCGCCCTTCGCTGATTTTTCAAAGCCGTCTGAGCCGTTTTCCTGGGTATCCAGATGAATATGCGGCAGAGAATGGTCACGCTTTGCCATCTGCAATACTTTTTCTGCGGATTCTTTTGGCAGACTCAGCAAACTGAAATTCTGCGTCACTTCAATGCGGTCAACCTTATGTCCAGGGATGTGGAGCAAGCCGCTAAAATATGCCGCCAGCGCACGGGCATTGTAACCGTCGCGTTTACCCAACTGTACGTACAAGCGTTTCTGATTCGGATCCGGCGCACCGCCTTTGCTCGGTCGTCCGCCTTTGTATTCACGGATAGAACCATAATGGCTTTTGTCCAGCGTTTTGCCATACCATGCGGAAAGCACACCGGCAAGCACTTCCTTTGCATCATGCGTCTCGCACAATTCCTCTGCCATTTTTGTGTACACTTCATCGACAGAAATATGCGGAGAAGCAGTGCGCTCAACAGCGGCGTCCGTTTCAGTCAGTTCAATTTCATTCACCACGTAAACGCCCAGCTGTGTCTTTAACTGGTCAAGCATACGTGAGCGTTTGGTATTCAGCACATCGTCCACGCTGGGAATCGTGCCTTCAATCAGCTCCCCTTTTGCCGCACGTCGAACAGCACTGCGCAAGTATTCCAAGCGGCGGCGTTCTTCCGGGCGGACAAAGGTGACGGCTGTACCTTTTGCACCCGCACGACCTGTACGGCCAATACGATGCACATAGGTCGCCGCATCAAACGGCAGAGAATAATTGATTACGTGTGTCAAACCATTGATATCAATACCACGCGCGGCAACATCGGTCGCCACCAGAACGCGGGTTTTTCTGCTGCGGAAGCGTGCCAAAATTTTTTCGCGCTGTCCCTGTGGAATATCGCCATGCAATGCCGCAACTTCATAGCCACGTTCATCAAGCAAACGGCTCACCAAGTCCGCGTCATTTTTTGTCTGCGTAAAGACCAGTCCGTAAAAATCAGGCGCAATATCAATTACACGCACAAGCGCTTCAATTTTCTCGCTCTCACGCACAAAGAGACAACTCTGGTCAATCAAAAGCGGCTCTTCTACAAAGCCCTCTTCCTCACAAATCTCATAATCGCCCATAAACTTTTCGGCAATTTTGAGAATGGGTTTTGGCATGGTCGCGCTGAAAAGCAAAATGCGGCTGTTCGGATTCGCTTGGGCAAAAATCGCCTCAATGTCGTCCACAAAGCCCATGTCCAACATCTCATCGCCTTCGTCCAAGATAAAATAGTCAATTTTGTCGATTTTAAGTGTGCCGCGCTCCAAATGGTCTTGAACACGTCCGGGCGTTCCCACCACAATTTCTACGCCGCGTTTTAACTCGTTAATCTGTTTGTTATAAGGTGCACCGCCATACAGCACGCACACGCGCGGAAATTTTCCGTCTCCAAAAGACTGCAATTCTGTACACGTCTGCACAGCAAGCTCGCGTGTCGGCTCCAAAACCAATGCGCGTACGCCATCATTCATGTTACGAATTTTCTGTACAATCGGAAGCCCAAATGCGGCAGTTTTTCCTGTTCCCGTGCGCGCCTTCGCAATAATATTTGCGTCACCATTCAAGAGGCGTGGAATTGCCAGCACTTGAATCGGACTGGGGACCTTGAATCCTTTGCGCTCAACTGCCGCAAGCGTCGTCTCATCCAAACCTAAATCTTCAAAAGAAATCTCTTCGTTGTCAGACGCTTCGTTCGTTTCAGTTACATCAAGCGTTTCATCTACCGTGAATTCTGTTTCTGTCTGTTCGTTCTCTAAATCTTCCATAAATTAAGTATTTAACTATAAAGGAAAGGTGCAATAATTGCAAGTTCCGAAAAAATATGATATACTATTGAAATATGAGCGAAATTAATTTTAAGATTGACCAGAAAATCGTGTACCCCAGTCAGGGTGTCGGCCGAATCCTAGAGATTTTTGAAAAGCAATTCAACGACAAAACAACGCAATACTACAAGATTTATATCGATGTTTCAGATATGATTGTTATGGTTCCTGTTGATAATGCCGCAAAATTGGGCATTCGTCCCATCGTTTCTGCAGAAGAGGCTCTTGCCGCACTGGAATCTTTGGGCGAAAACATCGAGCCTGTCACATCGGACTGGAAACTGCGCTATCAGATGAATCTTGATTTGCTGAAAAAAGGAAGTATTGCAGATATCGCAAGCATTGTCCGCTGTCTGTATCATCGTTCCAAGGTAAAAGAGCTTCCAATTCTTGAGCGCAAATTGTACGACAGCGCAAAGAAATTGCTGATTGATGAAATCACTGCCGCCACAGGTAAAAACGAAAAAGATGTGGAAGGCATGGTTCACGCAAAACTGGAGCCGTTGGGAGCTGTAAGTATCAAAAAGCCGATGCTTGACCCCAACGACGACGATGATGACGATGAATTCTCAGACGAATTCGGTTCTTCTCGTGACGATTCAGATGATGAAGATGAGGACGAAGACGAAGAAACCGATGACGACGCAATGGATGATGATGAAGAATAATTCTGATTCTGTTGTGGCTGACCAAAGCACTGAAAAGCCCGTGCTCATTTTAGTGGCTGCGGGCTCTTCTAGCAGAATGGGCGGCGTAAAAAAAGAATATCTTCCAATGAATGGCGGTACGGTGCTTTCATCTGCCGCCCGTATTTTTTTAGAGACCCTGCCATTTTCTGTGGTAGCGGTCACTTATCCTGCGACACAAACAGAAGCAGACCGCGCGCTTGCGGAACAAAAATGCCGCGACGCCATGTTTGCCGATTCCTTTGTAAAAGACGCCGCAAACATTTCCCCGGCTGACACGCACAATCAAACGCAATTTTTGTTCGTTCCAGGCGGCACGACACGCCAAGAAAGCGTGCTTCATGCACTGGAAGCGGCGGCAAAAACGCTTCATTCGGGCGGCTCGGC
>JAFSTK010000152.1 GCA_017450535.1 Treponema sp. | reverse complement strand
CACAATCCGGGATGCAAAGGTAAACATTTTTTATAAACAAACAAATTTTTTTGCAAAAATTTTCACTTTTTTGTCGGAATGCCCCTAAAGCGAAGTCAGCCCGTTCTCAGCTATACACCAAACAAATCATCCATTGTCACCTCGTTTTGTACGAGATTGTAATAGTTGTTGTGGGCGATGCCATTTGTCGTGACCATCACCAAGCGGAGCGTGCGCTTGTCCTTTGATCGCGTCTTGTAAGCATCCAACTTGTGTTGCAAAGCCTCTGCATAGTCCTTATCTATGACGAAAGTGCTTGCGGAATGCTTCATTTCGCATAGATTAGTAAAGCCATCGGCGCGTTGGATGACAAGGTCAATCTGCGCCCCACTTTGCCCGTTTGTCCCACGAACAGACCAAGAGCACGCGTTTGTTTGAATCCCCGAGATGCCCAAGGCCGATTTTATCTGCCTGATGTGCTGGAGACAGACTCGCTCAAATGCCAATCCTTTCCAGGTGTTGTGCGCGGCGGATGTGTATGTATTAGACCAAAAATGTTCATCGCCGAAAGCATTTTTCTTGATGCATAAATAGTAGAAGAGGGTGTAGTTGTCTATAAGCTGATACATTGCGTTTTTCTCCGCAGTGTCGGCAGATGCGAAACGACGGATAAAACCACATTCTTCCAGCTCCTCCAGAATGGTGGAAAATGTCCCCCCATCTGAGAGTTTGCTTTTTGTAAGCAATTCATCTCGCGTCATGCCCGAATTGTTGCCGTCGCTCAGACATTCAATGATTTTGAGGTAATTCTCCGGGCGTCTGAAAAGGATTGCATACAGCGCGTCGAACTCGTCGCGCAACTGGGCAGTCTCTGAAAAAAACAGCCAGTCAATGTTCTGCGCGACACTAAATTCTTTCTTCAGAAAACTCCAATAATAAGGAATCCCGCCAAAAATCATATAGAGTTCCATCACATCCTTTCTGCCAAGAGCGAGGTTGGCAGACTTGGAGAAGAGCTCGCACTCATGCAAAGTGAATGGAGCGAGTTTGATGCGATGCGTCAGGCGTCCACGCAGGCCGCCCCGGTTTTTCAGCAGTTTCTTGCTAATCCACGATGTTGCACTTCCGCAAACGATGAGCACAATGTCCTTTTCCCGGCGCGCGGTAGCCCACCCGTTCCAAAAACTTTCCAGGGCACCGATAAGGTTTCCTTTTGCTGTGTCCATCCAAGGAAGTTCATCGATGAAAATCACTTTTTTACCCGCAGGGGCCTTGTTGATAAGATCTTTTAGCAATTCGAATGCGTCAATCCAAGTCTTTGGAACAGGGCATTTCAGCCCGGCTGATACCAAAGAATTACGGAAGGCTGTCAACTGCTGCCGTAGCGTACCTTTTGCGACGCCCGCGTGTTGAAAGCAGAACTGATAATGGAATGTTTCTCGAATGAGATAGGTCTTGCCGACTCGTCTTCGACCATAAACGGCGCAAAACTGTGATTCTTCTTTTTCCAGAAGGCCTAGCAACTCCTGTTGTTCTTTTTCCCTGCCTACTACCATAGTCAATTATTTTTTTGCTGCAAAAATAATAACATTTCTCATATAACCAGCGGAAACTATGTAAATTTATTCACTTTCCGCTGAAAATATAACATATTTTGTCTTATAACGGGCGGAAAACCTTATATTTTTGGTTCTTTTCGCTAGATATAGACTGTATTGAGTGGTTGTTGCAAAATTTGCAACAACCACGTCTATGGTCAAGTTCGTGCTTCCTTTCGGGGAACTTTTCGGCCCGAGCAGCCACCGCAGCGAGTTCGGCAAACGATGTTGTGGAGAGGCCCCTATCAGAGAGGCCTGCAAAGCCTATCCATCACGCAATACCCCTCCACGAAGCCCCATTGCGTGACGGGGTGCCATTCTACT
>JAFSTK010000003.1 GCA_017450535.1 Treponema sp. | reverse complement strand
GAACAGAACTCAATCTGCTGTACCAAAAGCGACTCGATATCTTCTTCGCCAATCGCCTCTTTGTGCAACAGTTTGTCGCCGCCCGCAAATTCATCTACCAGACGCGCCGCATCAACTACGCCCACCACGTTGTCCAATTTGCCGTTAGAAATTGTCTCCAATTCCTGCGCAATCGGCATCGGCTCACACACACCGCTTGCCTCAATCATGATGTAATCGTATTTGCCTGTCTTAATCAGGTTCTCAATATTTTTGGAAAGTTCTGTCTTGAGCGTACAGCAGATACAGCCGTTTGTAAGCGGAACAATGCTTGACGTGTCGGTGATTTTCGCGCCGTCAGCAATCAATTTTTCATCCACGTTCACTTCGCCAATATCATTTACGATGACCGCGACTTTGTAGCCCTGCTGGTTGTTCAGCACCTGGTTCAAAAGCGTGGTTTTACCTGCGCCCAAATATCCGCACAAAAGCGTCATAGGAGTCAATTTTTTTGCCATATTCATTACCTCTAACTCTTATAATATAGTAAAAAAATGAAAAATCGGCTACAGGATAATGAAAAATTAGCGGGAAGAAAACGTGTTTCCTTTTTTCATGTCCGCACGATGAACCTGTGGATTTCCAGCGTGTTCAGAAAGTGGACAATGCGGTTCAGCATCTTTTCTTTTTCATCGGGGAATGTTTCATGCATTTTGCTCAGAATGTCGTTCACTGAGTTTTTTCCGTCCAGAGCAAGCCAAAGCGTTGAGCCGTACCTGTCCAGCGAGATGTGGCTGATTCTGGGCCGATTGAAGAATCTTTGGGCGACGGCATTGAAAAATCCCCTGTTCTCCATGTCGATTTCCACCAGACCGCTGTCTTCTCCGTCATCATCTTTTCGTCTCCACGGACAGCGTTCGTTTCTGACGAAAACAATGTCCATGTAGTTTGCGGGAAGTTTTTTTGTCTTACGCATTCTTTTTCTTGTTCCGTGTGAAGAATACGATGCTTGCTAAAAGCAGCACAAAGAAAATCACGCCGCCTGTGTTTCCGAGAATGCCCCCCATGTTGATTGCCTGAAGCAGCGTTTTTCCGTTTGCAAGCGGAATGATTGCGCACACGGCGAGCAGAATGCCGACAAGCCCTTCGCCTGCAATAAGTCCCGAAGTGTAGAGAACACCTTTTTCCGTGATTGCCTTTCCATCTTCGTCTTTTTTGTCGAAGAATTCACGGATCAGACCGCCTAAAAAAACTGGTACGGAGAGATGAATCGGAAGGTAAACGCCGATTGCAACAGGCAAAACAGGAATGCCAAGGATTTCAATGCAGATTGCAATGCTGACACCGACAAGAACAAAAATCCACGGCAAAGTGTCGCCCATAACGCCTTCAACAATAAGCCTCATCAGCGTTGCCTGTGGCGCGGGAAGCTCTTTTGAACCGAATCCCCATGCCGCATCAAGCAAATACATGATTCCGCCGACTGCAACAGCGGAAACCACACAACCAATCAATTCACCAATCTGCTGATTTCGCGGTGTTGCACCGATAATGTAGCCTGTTTTCAAGTCCTGGGAGATGTCGCTTGCCACTGCCGCAGTGATGCAGATGATTGTTCCGATACAGATTGCGCTTATCATGCCTGCACTGCCCGTGTGCCCTGCTGATTTTAATGCGGCGGTTGCAATAAGCAGTGTAGTGATTGCCATGCCAGAAACAGGGTTGTTTGAACTTCCTAAAGCCTTTGCAAACCACTTTAAGATTCGGGCGGAAGAGCAGATTATCAAAAACCGTGTAGCACTTTACGACTGGCTTCGCAAACTTTTTCTGGGAATTCTGGTGCTGGGCTTTTTCCTGCTTCTGGCACGCCTTTTTCGTGTTGATGCTGCCGTGCACCCCTTCCTTAACATTTTGAGCGAAGGCTTTGGTATTGTGGGCTGGGTTGCACTCTGGGAGCCGGCTACATATTTTCTCTATGGACACAATGAGGGGCGGGAACTTCTGCTGAGTTACATGAAACTGCACAGGGCAACGGTGACGATTCAAAATATCTCTGACTAGCTCCTTTTGTCTTTTTTCCTGCTTTGTGATAAAATTATTCCCATGAAAAAAACAAACGCAATGCGCATTTTAGACGGACTCAAAATAAAATATGAGACTCTTTCATATGATGATGACGGTGAGCATGAACTTTCCCGTGGGGCAGCGGCTCAAACTGCGGAAAAACTAGGCATCAATCCTGCCGCCGTGTACAAGACGATTGTGATGCGCACGGAAAAGAAAGAAGTGGTGGTGTTCTGCCAGAGCGCGCTGCATGAAATCAATCTGAAAAAGGCGCGGACTGCGTGTGGTGCAAAAGAGGTGAGCCCTGTAAAGCCGGATGAACTTCTTGCGCTTACCGGATATATCCGTGGCGGTTGCAGTCCGCTGGGCATGAAGCGCAAATTTGCCACTTACATTGACGAAAGTGTTCTGACTCACGAAAAAGTATATGTGAGCGCAGGACTTCGTGGCGAACAGATTGCGCTTTCTCCTGCCGATTTGGTGCGTGCGACGGGCGCAGAAACAGTTGACTTGGTACTGGAGTAGCCTCTCTGAACAGATTTATTAAACTCTGACAATACAGAAAACGGGCAATTTTGTTGCATCTGTGGAATTCTGTGGTATACTGTTCTTTGGACTTTTTGATTTATTTATGGCGGAGATATGTTATGACTACCTTGGATAATCAATCTTCTTGATTAAAACCTGTTTTTTCGCCAATCGGAATATGGGCGATTTCAGTCGGAACGAGCATCGGCTGGGGTTCGTTTATCGTAACCTACAACACCTATCTTTTAAAATCAGGCGTTCTCGGAACTATTTTCGGACTTTTGATTGGGCTTGCTGTTATATTTGTCATTAACGAAAACCTTCAGTATGTCATTAAAGAGTCTCCCGGAGCGGGCGGTCTGTTTGCATTCGGAAAGCGTGTTATCGGAAAAGACCTCGGCTTCCTTTTGTTTTGGTTCGTCATATTGACCTATCTAGCAATTCTTTGGGCGAATATTACATCGGTTCCGCTGTTCTCACGTTTTTTTTCTGGGGGACATCTTTCAATTTGGATTCCATTATACGGTGTTCGGCTATAAAGTTTGGCTTGGCGAGGCGCTGCTTTCTGTCTGCGCATATCCTCCTGAGTATGCAAGTTGGTTTGACTATCTCCGTGACATGGGTAACTTAAAAGGAGTCAAGGCGGTTCCTGCGTTTTATGCGGCGTATCATTATTTGGGAAAGACAGGTATTTTCATCTTGATGCTGTCGCTCTTTGGCGTGATACTGACGAGCCTGATTGGTAATCTGCTTGCCTTGAGCCGTATCTTGTATGCTGCGGGAAAAGAAGGCGATGCTCCGTACAAGCTGACCTCACTGAATAAACGCGCAATTCCTTATAAGGCAATCTTTGGCGTAGTTGCCGTGTCTCTTTTTATTCCGTTCCTTGGAAGAACCGCCATCGGTTGGATTGTCGATGTCACGACGCTTGGCTCCACCATGATATATGGAATGCTTTCTTACGCGGTCTTCAGACATGGCTGTCGTACTAATTGCGCTCAGGCGAAATATGGTGGACTAATCGGCACTGTATTGATGCTGTGCTTTTTGTTGCTGTTGCTCATTCCTGGATTGCTTCCGTTTCATGCGATGGAGACGGAGTCTTATGCGTTCTTTATCGTGTGGGCGATTCTGGGTCTTGTTTACTTCTGCATTCACATCAAACGAGAACATCACTATGGGCAGGGACTTCGCGTTGTCGTTTGGATTCTGCTTCTTATGCTGGTGCTTTTTGCCTCGATGATGTGGGCCGCAAGAACCACAGAAAATGCCGCACATACTGCTATTGAGCAGATTTTTGAATACCATGAGACTCACGAGGCGGACGATTCTGATGAGGATGTGAGGGCAGAACGAATTTATTTTCTTGAAAGTCAGGCAAAATTTATCAGCCGTACCAATATATTGTATACCGTTGTGTCTCTCGGTCTGTTTATTTTGTCGGCAGGCATTATCTTGTACAGTCACAAAGACGCGCGGAAACTCGGCAGAAGACTGTATGCCGCGGAGGAAGCAGAGCGTGCGGCCAGAAAGATTGCGGAACTTAAGCGGTCCATCACTTCGCTTATCGATAATATGCCCGGTCTGAATTATTCAAAAGATGCGGAAACGGGAGCGTATCTAGCCTGTAACCAGCGGTTTGCCGAATATGTAAAAAAAGAGTCTCCAAAACAGGTTTTCGGTCTGACTGACAAAGATTTGTTCGATGAACAATTATCTGCTCAGTTTGCGAATGATGATAACATAGCGTTGTCTATGGATGATCCGTATATCTTTTATGAAGATTTGTTGGATTCTCAGGGAAATAGCAGACAGTTCCAGACAACCAAAATGAAATATGTGATGCAGAAGGACGAAAGTGCATCCTCTGTATGTCGCAGGATATGACGGATTTTGTTCGTATTCAGCATGAGAACGCAACGACAAAAGAAGTGTATGAAAAGATGAAGAGCAGCGGTATTATCTATACCAATATCGCTAAGACACTTGCCAGAAGCTACATCGATTTGTACTATGTCAATCTTGAGACTGGCAATTATATTGAGTATCTTCCCGGTGAAAAAGGAAATGCGCTCGAAGCGGCACGAAGCGGAGACGATTTCTTTGAATCGCTGAAAATTGATGCGGAGCAGTTTGTGCATCCGGATGACGAGCAAAAAGTCATAAGCGCATTGGACAAGCAGACTCTTATCGATTACTTAAACGAGAATGAGACCTTTATAATGACATACCGTCTGCTTTCAAAAGACGGCACAATTTCATCAGGTGTTACGGATAAAAGAAAGGCTATCTATGTAAACATGAAAATTTCCCGCATGGAGAACGATGAGCGTTTTGCCATCATAGGCATTTCCGATGTTGATGCCGAGGTGAAGAGCCGCAGAGCACTTGAACGAATGAAGGAAGAAAGCATTGTTTACAATCGTCTGTCCGCTTTGGCTGGCGAATTCATTTGTGTCTATATCGTCGTTCCTGAGACTGGCTATTACCGTGAGTACAGTGCAACTGAAGAATTCAATGCGCATGCTATTTCCAAAGAAGGATTGGATTTCTTTGCCACATCACGAAAAGAAATCACTCGTGTTATTTATAAAAAAGACCTTGAACGCTTTATGGCATTGTTCACCGAAGAAAATGTCATGTCTGAGATTGAACAAAAGGGCTTCTTCTCGCTGAGTTATCGCCTTATGCTGAATGACACCCCGACATATGTTCAGCTGAAAGCGGTTATTATTCAAGAAAAAGAAGGTCCGCGTCTTATCGTCGGTGTAACAAACATTGATACCTTCATGCGTCAGGAAAGAGAATACGCAAAGCGGCTTGCACAGGCACGAAAAACGGCAGGCACCGATGCGCTTACCGGACTTAAAAATAAACATGCCTATCTTAATGAAGAAGAGCGGATGGACAAGCGTATCGCAGAAAATGAGCGGCCGGAATTTGCAATCGTCGTCCTTGATGTGAACAATTTAAAGACGGTTAATGATACTCAGGGACATCAGGCGGGAGACCAGCTTATTTGTAACGCAAGTAAGACGATTTGCGATATCTTTAAGCACAGCCCCGTTTTCCGTGTTGGTGGCGATGAGTTTGCCGTTATTGCACAGGACGAAGACTATGCGCATATCGACGACCTGATTGAAAAGATGAATGCCCACAATGAGGAAGCCCTGCGTACAAACGGAATCATTATTGCCTGTGGTATGGCAAAATACGCCGCCGATGCATCCGTTGCCACCGTTTACGAGCGTGCAGACCAGAACATGTATGAGAACAAAAGCAGCCTGAAAAGCAAAAAAGCGTGATACGACAGGGCGCAGGAACAGGCACAATAAAATGCACCTCACGTCTGTTTTTGTACAATTCATTCCCTCCCAGCCCTTTTTGTACAGATGCAATCGCATTAGAATGCGGTTTCCCTGTGCATCGGCTGGAGGATGCGGACGAAATTTCACCAAAAATGCGGGAGTGGAAGCGGGGCAACAAAGTCGCTTTGAGCGGGCGAGCGCAGCGAGTCCAATCTCCGATTTCGCTCAACCGCGAACTTTGATTGACACGCTGCAACGGTAGCATTTTTGGTGCACTTGCGATTTACTTTGTCCAGCCGATTCTCTGAGAATAATTGTAATGCGGTTGCTCTGGGCGCGGAAAGTGTTGCTTTGATGTTGGAGTGGGGGTATAATCAGAGTAGCGAGTTTTGAGCGCTGATATATATAGTTACAGGAGAAAAAGATGATTCTTTCTATTATTATTACCATTTTGGTGGGTGCGCTGATTGGCTGGCTGGCAGGAATTCTGATGAAGAGTCGCCACGGATTCTGGATGAGCTGTTTGCTTGGTATTGTCGGTTCTTTCTTGGGCTGGGGAATTGCTAATTTCATCGGTCTGTACGGCGGCTGGGTGGTTGACGTGCTGATTCGCATTGTGGGCACGTGCCTTTTGATTGCGATTGTCCGTGCTGTCTTGGGAAAGAAGTTCTAACACTGCGGCGCACAAAACAAAAAAAGCATCCGATGTTGCTCGGATGCTTTTTTTGTCGGTACAAACCTATTTTCGTGTTATATCAACCGTCTTCTGGCGTTCAAGACTTGCTGTCGGGTTTTTGTACGTCGTAAACAGGAAAATACCCAGGAACACAACCGCCGCAATAACGCCCACCGTGTAAGAAATCGTCAAGCCTGTCGTGCCCTTTGCGCCCAAGTTAAAGCATTCTGGCGCGTACATCAGGTACGTAATGGAAACAGCAGACATAAAGGTTGCCGGAACGGCGCAAATCCAGCAGCGGTTTTTGCCCTCGTAGTTGGTAGCCAAGTATACCGCGCCCGCCCACAAGACAATCATGGCAAGCGTCTGGTTAGACCAAGAGAAGTAGCGCCACACCACATTGTAGTTGATGAATGAGATGCCGTAGCCGACAAGCAACAGCGGAATTGCCACGCCAAGGCGTACGGGAATCTTCTTTTCGTCCAGTTTGAACCAGTCAAAAATCGTCATACGTGCGCTGCGGAATGCCGTATCGCCGGAGGTAATGGGGCAGACAATAACGCCAAGAAGCGCAATCGGGCCCCCAATCTTTCCGAGCAGAGCCACGCACATGTCGTAGACAGAATTTGAGTTACCGCCGCCAATCGCTTTGAGGGCTGCAAGACCTGTTCCCGTGCCGTCCTTGTTCCAGAAGAACGCCACTGCCGCGCTCGCCCAAATGAGTGCGATAATACCTTCTGCCACCATTGCGCCGTAGAAAATCTTTCTGCCTTCGCGTTCGCTCTTGATACAGCGGGAAACAATCGGCGACTGCGTTGCATGGAAGCCGGAAATTGCGCCGCACGCCACCGTAATAAACATGAGCGGCCAAATGGGGCGCACGCCAACAATTTTGCCTGCGTCATCTACCGTGCCGGGGTACAGATTTTTGAGCGTCAGTTCCATCATCGGTCGCTCGCCAGAATGGATAATCGTTCCGATGATAATGCCAAACGCCATCAGAATCAGCAGAATACCAAAGACCGGGTACACTTTGCCGATGATTTTATCAATAGGAAGCAATGTGGCAAGGAAGTAATAACACAGAATGATGACTGTCCACACGCGCACATTCAGCCAGTCGGGGGTAAGACGCGCAAGCAATCCTGCAGGACCTACCATAAAGACAACGCCTACCAAAATCAAAAGGACTACGGAGAACACGCGCATAACAGTATGCATAATCGGGCCAAGGTATTTGCCTGTCACTTCGGAAATAGATGCGCCGTCATTGCGCTCAGAAAGCATACCGGCAGTAAAGTCGTGGACTGCGCCTGCGAGCAACGTACCGAACACAATCCAAATGTACACGCTCGGTCCCCACATGGCACCGCTGATTGCGCCAAAAATCGGTCCCAAGCCCGCAATATTCAGCAGCTGAATCAAAAACGCCTTTGTCGTAGAAATCGGCACGTAGTCAACGCCGTCTGGATTGGCGATTGCCGGCGTGGGATTATCAGTGGGCTTAAACACCCGCTCCACCAATGCGCCGTACACCACATATCCCACAATAAGGATAATGAGCGCGGCAAAAAAAGTAATCATTTTTTCCTCCTTATGGGCGCATACATTTTGCATACGTCCGCTATTTAAATAATTTTAAATCCGATTTTTTTGGGTGTAAAGAAAAATCGTCAGAATTCGCGGCTTTGGGGAAAAATTTATAAGTGAGACTGTATTTTTGCAGTGTGGGTAATATTTTATTTTTTGCCAATAGTGATATAAAAAGGATATAATTTTTAAGTAAAAAATACCCGTTGCCAAAAGCTGGCAACGGGCAAAAAGTTCAAAGTAAGGAGGAGCTTTTTATGCGCCTTGAGATTCTCCGTCGTCGGTGAAGGTTAGGTTGGTAATTTTGACCGTTGTGCCGCGAGTGCCGAATACGCCGATGTACATATACTCATTGTCTTTTGCGACAAAATCGAAGTCTGTGTAGGTGTCTGTGTAGGTTTTGTTATTATACACGGTGGTTACGGTTACAACCTGTCCAAGTCGTTTTATTGTAAGCGTTGCAGTGTCGTTAACAGCCCATGCTCCTGAAATGGTGTTGCCGCTCTTTGTGATTGCGCTCGGTGAATTGCGGCTAAAGTTTGCCGTCATGTCACTTTCGGTACCAATAAATCCTGCCGCAACATAATTTGAGGCAATAGATTTGTCGTTTGTAGGAACATAACAATCGTCTCGGAGCATAAGTCCAAAACCAGACTGGCTTGCAGATGTTGGTATAGTAAGCACTTTTACAGTTGCGACAGCAGTAAAATTGCGTTTTACGCTGACAGGCTTAAAGTAGAACGAAAATCCCTCCGAAGAGCCTGCAAATTTTCCAGACCCGTTACCCGATGTTGTCTGTCCTACTTTTTCATCATTTGCATAGAATCCTTTGCCAGCAGGTGCGCCGCCTGTGTCTCCAAATGCCGTGCCGTACCAGCCGTCTTTTGTAACTTTGAATTGGTCTGCCGCATTATACGCGCTCCAGTCCACAGCCGTGTATTCGACATATTTAAAATCTTTGTTTTTGACCAAATCTTTTTCTTTTGTCGGTGCAGTCAGTTTAGCCGTATTGACATAAGGCTTTAGAGCGCAGTTTGAAGTGCTTATTGCCTTTGCGAATTCGTAGGAAACACGTTTTGCGCCATAAATGTTGATGTGCGTTGTGTCTACGCTTGTCAGTTTTGGTTCATCAGCAGAACTGCCGGAAGTCATGGCATGAAAATAAATTGCCTCATCATAGCCAAGTTCTTTCCAGATTGTCGCGGTAATTGTGCGCAAATCTACAGTCTGCACATTTTTTTCCTGACCGAGTTCGACCACTGCAGTTCCGTAGTCTCCTGTTGAAGTGACATGTCCGTATGAACCGGTGTAGTCATTCGCTTTGTTTACGCGCACGATTGGTGAGCAGAGAATCGGGGTCGCGCCTTTGTCAGTCGCAAGTTTTACATAGTTTTCGTACAGGCTGTATTTGAATGATGTTGCGTCAGTGACAGGTTTTGAAGCGTCTGTAAATCGCTCTGTATCATCGCTTTTCTCATCGTTGTGACCAAAGCCGACAACCAGAAAGTCACCTGCTTTGATTTCGTTTTTAAGCGTGGTGTAGTTTTCTTCTGAAAGGAAGCTTTTTGAAGAGCGTCCTGAGAGCGCGATGTTTTTTACGGTGATTTTGCTGGAAAGATAATTGAACAGCTGTGTTCCGTAGCCGTAGCGCGGATAGAAATATGTCGCATCAGTAAGCGTTCCGTCAGCTTTTGTATAATCGCACACGGTGGAATCGCCTACCACCCATAGTGTTGCTTCGCTCAAAGAAGAATCGTCGTAGGGCGTGTTCTCGTTCTGAGGGTTGCCTTGCTGCGGGTCATCTTTTTTTGTTTGTGTCTGATTTGCCAGTGGTTCCGATATTCCGGTGCTGTCGTCGCCATCTGAACAGGAAATGCAGATTCCCGCCCATGCCAATACTGAAAGTATTGAAAGCGCAGCTATTGATTTTTTTACCTTTTTCATTATAGGCCTCCTTTATAAATCAAGCTTTATAAAAAACTCTATGAAAACAATAACGAGTTTTATTTGTCGCATAATGGCATAAAATTGCAGAAAAAAGATTTTTATGGCTTATTTTATATAAATTTTTGCGATTTTGTATAAATACCCCTTTTTTACGCAGAGGAATAAGGTGGTTTACAGTGTTTCTGCACTTTTTGACAGAATTTTATATTTTTTTTTCAAAAAAAATACCCGCCGTCATTTCTGGCAGCGGGTGGAAAGCCAAGGTCAGGAGGAACCTTGGGGGATTACATTTAGTTTGTTACGCCTGTTACGGTAACGTCGCCGATGAAGAAGTTTCTGCCTGTCTCATCTTTTGTTGACTTAAATGCGGGGTAGACGCGCACATACAGTGTCGTTCCGCTGCTTACAGTCAGAGCAAGGTCTTCGGTTCCGGTCGTTACGGTTTTGTATTCGCCGTTTTTGGTTACGCCGTCAATTTCTACAATCGGAGTCGGGTTTTTGAACTCGCTGTCGGTAGAATAGTACACAGACCATTTCATGTTGCCGCTTCCGCTTGAGCCGCAGAGCATACTGATTTTGTTTACGGTAAAGTCAACGCCGTTGACAGGAATCGCGTATTCAAGGTAGACATTGTATTCTTTGCCACCGATAGTCTGACCATTCAAAGCGACACCCGCATCGTTTACCGGCCAAGTTCCGCCATCAATGCAGACACGCGCTGTGTACTTTGCTTCATCGGGATTGTCGTATGTTTTTACGTTGTTTACTTTTGTAAAGGTGCCACGTTTGTCGCTGGAAACCGCTGTTAATCCTACCAGTTTTGCTTTGCTTGCAGTCAGCGTGCCTTCGGGAGTAACGGTCGCATCTTCAAGGAATTTGTTGCTGGAATCAATCATTGGCCACAAAACAGTCGCCGCTTCACCGCCAACAACTTTTGCTTTTCCTGCGCCAGTGAGCGCAATCAGAAGAGCCGTGCCTTCAATTGTTCCTGCCGGTGTGTTTCCGAAGTCCGGGGTGATAGTCGAATGTGTGACTGTAAGGTTTCCGTTGTACTCTTTTGCCTCTGTCGGGGCGAACTGAACAAACACTTCTTCGCCGATAAAGTTTTCTGTGCAGTTGATAGTCACGGATTTTGTAAATGCGCCCTCTGCAGAAAGGCTGACGTTGTATCCATCGGGAGCGGTAATCGTGATTGTTCCTGTCGTCGCATTGAATGAGCTGACTTTGAAAGAAAGTGTTTTTGTCACCTGCGGATTCATGCGGCCAAACGCAAGAGAGCTTGCCGTTACCATAATGCGCGGATTTGGAGTAACGATGTAATTGGTCAGGTAGCCCTGTTTTTTGAGGTCGCCCGTCACCATTTCAGCGAGACGCAATGCGCCCAATGTCGTTTCGTGCGTGTTGTCGCTTACGATGTAGCCATATTTTACTTTTCCGGCCGCGTTGATTTTTGCCGCCCATTCCGCGCTCATGTTCGTCATGTCAACAAAGATTGCGTTCTGTTTTGCCGCCGCCGCTTTCATCGCCTTGGGGTAGTTTCCGCGTCCTTTTTCTTCGCCAGCCAGAGCGGTCTCCATGTTGTGCTTGCCTTTTTCGCTGACCGCATCGCCGGAAAAATCAGAGCGTGCAAACGGAGACACACAGATTGGAACGCCGCCAAGTTCACGTGTGGCGATGATGTAACGCTCCATATAGTCATAATGAGTGCCTGCAACTGTTCCGTTCTGGTTGGTCTCCGCAAAGGTGAACTGAGACAAGTTTTTTTCACCCGTAGTCGTATTGTTGTACACATCGGTCAACGTGCGCTGGTCATTGTGTCCGAACGAGAAGAATACGACGGTCTTTTTTCCGGCCGCTTTGTTTGCTGTAAGAATTTTCTGTACTTCCGGCCAGCGGCTTGCCTCATTCCAGAACAGACGGGAACTTCTTCCGCCGTTTGAAATTGAGTTGTTTACGGTCACTTTGTTGTTAAAGAAGTATTTCATCACCTGACCCAGACCACACTGGTCAGTAGAAGCTGCGCCATAATCGCGCATGATGGAGTCTCCGCACATAATCACGTACAAGTCTTCGCCGTTCAACGTCTTCAAATCGAACGGGTCAGTGGTAGCTGTACGATTTTGGTCAGGAACTTTTACGTTAAAGTCAACTGATGCGCCGTCTGCGGTTGCCGTAATTTTTGTCGTACCGCCAGCAAGAGATGTCGCCATACCTGTGGAATCAACTTTTACCACATAGTCATTTCCGCTTGTCCAAGTCGCAGTTTTTCCCGCAAGTGCCGTTCCTTCAAGAGAGAACGTGTAGTTCAGGTCGGGAGTCTCAAAAGTGTATACGCCGTCATTCACAACAACTTTGCCTGTTACTGTATTGGACGGCGTGTTTCCACCCTGTCCTCCGCCCTGATTTTCACCCTGTCCCTGCGGAACTCCATTTGGACCGCTTACCGGCAGATTTACGTCGTCATCTCCGCCGTTAGAGCAGCTTGTCAGTCCAAAGCCGAACAGCAAAGCCGTAGCGGCGAGGGCAGAAATCATCTTCTTTACCTTTTTCATAGTATCCTCCATTTTGTTGTATGGGCAGTTTGCCCGTTTTGTTTCAGTCTCAGTATAGTGAGCTGGATTTGTCAAAAACCGACTTTAACTATAACGAATACGCTTTTTCTGCTTGATTTTTTATAAAACAGGCGATTAGAGACCAGAGTGCCGGAAAAATTGCGGTCAGAGGGATGGATTTGATGTGTTTTTTATATAAATTGAAGATAATATTGTATAAATTTCAGCATTTTTTATAAAAAATATTCTTTTTTGAAGAAAACTGTGGTACGATTATAGTATGAATACGAATTTTGCAAAACGACGGGCATTTTTAGCGGCGCGAAAGAACGAGGGCAGGCGGGTAACGATTGGTTTTACAGGCGTGGCGGACTTGCGTTCGTTTATCGGACAGGAATATATCGGTGGCATGGTAAAAGCTGCGGAAGACTATGACATCAATTTTATCAACATGGGCTCGGCGAAAAATTATTCAGTCTTTGAGGATTCTGATTTTACGTCATATTATATGAAGAATTTTGCCTTTATGAAGTCGCCGCTTCTTGACGGACTTGTCACTTGGGCTTCTTCGCTCACACTTTTTATGGATACTGAGCGCGTAATAAAGACATTTATGGATTTGCGCCCGCTTCCGATGGTGGATATTGGCGGTCTGGATTTGCCCGGCATCTCTTCTGTCCGCGTGGATAACGATACTGCGATAGATGAAATCATGAGCCATCTGATAACGGAACATCATTACTCAAAAATGGCATTTATCGGCTACGGCAATTCAAATCCCAGCAAACGGCGGCTCGAATCATTTAAGCGGGCATTGCAGGCGAACAATTTGCCGCTGCTTCCAGATTCGATTTATATGTCAAAGACATTCAGCATGGCGCACATTACGGAATTGGTCAACGAATTGTGCAGTCATTATGATTTACACGACAAAAAAGAAATTGAAGTCATCATTACCACCAGCGATATCCTTGCCGCCGAAGTCATGGAGCAACTGGAAAAACGCTCGATATTTGTGCCAAAAGATGTCGCTATCACCGGCTACAACAACTGGTACGAAGGCATAAGCGCGCGCTGCCCCATGACGACAATCAGCCTCGATTCCTTTAAGCGCGGGTACACGGCGGTGGAACTTTTGATTGACACTATCATGCAGCCGAATCTTCCCGTACAAAACATTCTGCTTCCTACATCGCTCATTGTGCGCCAGTCTTGCGGATGCCTTGAACAGCCGATTATGAATGCTGGTGCCCCAGTGTCAGAGATGATTGCGGAACAGGAAAACAGTTGTCAGTCCGAAGAAGCATTGCGGACGGTGTTTTTTAGTCATTTCAACAAGTTTTCTTCATGGCTCAGTGAAAGTGAAATAAACGAATGTATAAACAGCATTTTCCTTGATATTTATGATGAGAATTCTGCGGGCTCATTGCTCTCTTGGTTCCGTGATCTGCTGCAAACCGTACGAAAAGACAAGCATTTTGACGGCGATGTTTTTGAGGATATCATTACGCAAATCAGGTTGTTGACGTTGCCACTTGTTCAAGAAAACACCACGTCGCTGATTCATATGGAAAATATTTTTCATCAGATGCGCGCGCTTGTCTCAGTCTATTTGAAATACGAGATTGCACAGACTCGCGAAAATCCATACCGGATGAACAATATTTCCCGCATCGCGATTCATTTTGACGAGGCGAAAAGCGTTGAAGAAGTGTTCAGCGTGTTGCGTATGCAGTTGGGCGAGATGGGAATTCCGTGGACAGTGCTTGCCTTGTGCGACCAGATTTCCTATGGATTTTCATCTTCGCACATTGCCTTTACGTTTCCTGAGCCGCTGGAAGAAAAAACTGGCGTGTGCGGCGATTTGCTTACTCAAAAAATCCATGATGTGGTGCAGTTTCCAAAAGAGTTTTTCTCGCAGGACAAACGCTATTCGGTTATGCTGGAAGTGCTCCAACACGGCGGCAGATTTTTTGGCTACGCTTTCTTGGGGATTAAGACGCTGAATATGGCGATATACGATGTAATCAGAATGTTGCTCAGTAATGCGCTTGATTCCGTCTATCCAAAATACGGCCAGAATGATGAAAAAGCCTACGCCATTACGCAAAGTCAGTTAAAAATGCTGATACCAGACGCACCCCAAACCGACCAGACAAAACGTGCGCGCATTTCTGTGGAGCAAATCGGACTTTATCTGACCAAGCACCTTAACGAAATGACCGATGTGCAAAAAATGGCAGATGATTTTATGGTGAGCAAAAGCTATCTGAGCAAAAAGACCAAGGAACTGACCGGGCTTTCCGTACAGACGCTTCACGAAAAACTGAAAGTTGAGCAGGCAAAAAACATGCTTCAGCTGGAAAGTTTTGAGCTTTCTGAAATTGCCGCCGCATTGGGCTTTAAGAACCAAAACTATTTTTCAAACGTCTTCAAAAAGAATACCGGCATGAGTCCAAAAAACTGGCTTAAGCGACGGTCGTAGTTTGAGGGGGAAAGTCTTCCCCCTAGTCGCCACTTCGTTGGCTCCATACCCCCTTCGCCTAGGGGCGGTTTTTCGGCTTTTCAGCCCCTAAGACCCCTTATTTTTCACCAATTACATCGCGCAGTTGTTCCGCCATATCGCGCTCGATGCGCACATTTTTTAGGCCTGCGCGCGCAAAGATTTCCGCTGTAGCCTCCGCATTGTATTCGCCCGTTTCCATGAGCAGCACGCCGTGCGGAGAAAGATGCTCGTATGCCTGCGGAACAAGCCGCTGAATGAGCGCAAGTCCGTCTTCGGTGCCGCTCCAATCGCCGTTTTCCGTCACATCGCCGTCCAGAGCCAAAATCGGTTCGCTCCGTCCGTCCTGCAAGAGCGCGTGTGCTTCGGTGTGCGGTACATACGGCGGGTTTGTCACGATAACGTCAAAACTGTGCGGAACCTCAGCAAACAGATTTGTCCGCACAAAATGCACCCGATCCCGCTGTGCCGGCGTAAGCAGACGTATGACATTTTTTCGCGCTACGTCCAGTGCGTCTTCGCTGATGTCTGCAAGCGTAAGTTTTGGCGCACTCTCCGCAGAATATTCACCGCTGTCCAAAAGCGCGCGCAAAACAGAAATCCCCACGCATCCGCTTCCCGTGCACATATCGCATACCGTGAGAATCTGCTGGGGATGCGCCGCCTGTTTTTCACGGATTGCGCTCATCGCCTGTTCCACGAGCAGCTCAGTGTCCGGCTTTGGAATCAGCACGGAAGGTGTCACATAAAACTCATAGCCAAAAAATTCTTTCGTTCCCGTGATGTACGCAATCGGAAATCCTGTCTTTCGTTTTTCAAGCGCATCCTGACAGGCGGCAAGCTGTTCTTCGCTCAGCACATCGCTCCGTCGCAAAAGCAGATGCGTTTTGTCACAGCCCAGCACCCATTGCAGAATACATTCCGCGTCCAGTTGCGGCGACGGCGAAGTGGGGGAGAGGGCTTGTATCATGCGCTGTTTGATTTCTGCGACGTTCATGGGAGAATCATATAGCAAAAAAGAAAACGGTGTAAAGGGCTAGGCGATTTCATCTGCTATGTGGTTCATTTTTTACGCTGCGAACCAATCTTCCACTCTCAGAAACGATTTTTCCTTCATCGGCTCAAAGTCAGCGACATTATGTGTGACCAGCACCATACCATTTGAGATGGCTGTCGCCGCAATCTGCGAATCGTAGTTGGGAAGTGTTTTGCCTTCTCTTTCGGCATGAGCTTGTATTTCACCACAGATGCGCGCGGCAAACTTGTCGTAGGGAACGACTTCAAAAACTTCTTCGTAGTTATCCATGCAGTTTTGAAGGTAGCGTTTTCTTCTTCCTTCTGGCAAACGCTCTACACCTCGCGTCAATTCCTGCCATGTAACAGCGGAAATAGCGCACAAATCTTTTCGTGCCGCATATAAAGCGAGAACCTGTATGTTCGGCCGATCCTTTGAAAACTCCGAAACAATATTTGTGTCAAGCAGATAAGTTTTTTTCATACTATGCTCCCATAAAGATTTTATTTATGCCCACGGGTCTTTTGAATAATCTGGACACTCGCGGGAAGGTGTAACGTCAAATCCTCTGTCATCCACAACATCGGCATATTCTTTTTTTAAGGCTTCAAGTTTTTCAAGTAAAGACGGCCGGCTTTCTTGATTGTCTTCATATTCCGCATAGCTGATAATCACTGCCACCGGCTTGTCATATCGGGTGAGTTCCACAACTTCACCTTCTTCTACCATTTTTACCAGAGCCGAAAAATTATTACGCGCCTCATAAATAGATGTCCTGCACATAAACGCCTCCCATAAAAAGTCAATATCGTCTGTATGTAGGATATCACACTTTATTATTCTAGTCAACTTTTATTTTGTTGGCTAACATTTAACAATCTTCTATGACTATTCCCACTCGCGCATTTTTTTGATACACTTTGTGACATGGATTTATTGAAGAAACTGGATGAGTTGTCGGCTCGTTACAAAGTTGTTTGTGATGAGATTCAGAATCCCGACCTCGTAAAAGATCAGAAAAAATACAAGGACACGATGCGGGAGCACGGCTATTTAATGGAAGTAAATGAGCTGGGTGATGAGTACCGCAAGATTCTGCAGGGCATTGAGGACGCCAAGTTGATGATTACCGCTGAAGATGATGCGGAAATGAAAGAGATGGCGCGTGAAGAGCTCAAAGAGCTGGAAGAAAAACAGCCCCAAATGGAAGAAAAAATCAAACTCAAGCTGATTCCGCCGGATCCGCTGGACGAAAAAAACATCATTTTGGAAATCCGTTCCGCCGCTGGTGGTGATGAGGCCAGTCTTTTTGTGCGCGACCTGTGGGAAATGTACTGTCATCTTGCCGACCGCAAGGGCTGGAAAACGGAGACCATGGAAGCCCAGGAAACTGAGGTTGGCGGCTTTAACAAAATCGTCACGGCGATTACGGGCAAATTTGTGTACGGTACGCTTCGCTGGGAAAGCGGTGTGCATCGTGTGCAGCGTGTGCCGGCAACGGAAAGCCAGGGGCGTTTGCAGACTTCTACGGCGACGGTGGCTGTTTTGCCGGAGGCTGAGGAAGCTGATGTGAAAATCAATCCGAATGATGTGCGCGTGGATGTTATGCGTGCTGGTGGTCCCGGTGGTCAGTGTGTTAATACGACGGACAGTGCGGTTCGCCTGACTCATATTCCGACGGGCATCGTGGTCATTCAGCAGGACCAGAAATCACAGATTAAGAACAAGGAAAAAGCATGGCAAGTTTTGCGTGCGCGTCTCTTTGATTTGGAGCAGAGCAAACTGGACGCAGAGCGTTCTTCTGCCCGAAAGAGCATGGTTGGTAACGGCGACCGCAGCGAGAAAATCCGCACGTACAATTTTCCGCAGGACAGAATCACTGACCATCGCATCAATCTGAGCGTACACAATCTTCCGGGATTTATGATGGGCGATATGGACGATATGCTGGACGCGCTCAACGTATACGCAAAAGAAGAGCAGTTTGCTTCGCTGGATGCATAGTTCGTGATTTTAACACGGATGAATGCGGATGCACGCAGATGAGACACAGATAGATACGGATGGCGGGCGATAACCAGCCGATTTTGGAGGATAGAATGACGATTACATTGAAGAATGAGAATTATGAAGTAGTGCTGAATACGCACGGCGCAGAAATCAATGCGTTCCGCAGCGTAAAAGACGGCACAAAATATGTGTTTGAAGGCCCGGAAAGCGTGTGGAAATTCCATGCGCCGGTATTGTTCCCGCATGTTGGTCGTATCCGCGACGGATTTTACACGTGGCAGGGAAAAGAGTTCCACTTGGTGAACAACGGCATGAGCCGCGACATGGAGCACAAAATTATCGAGCAGAGCGACACGACAGCTACCTTTGAGCTGACCGAAAATGCCGAGACTGCCGACAAATTCCCGTGGAAATTCAGCCTCAAAACGCATTATGAGCTGACGGCAAACGGACTCGTGTTCACGACAACCGTTACCAACACGGACTCAACGCCCATGTACTTTAGCATCGGAAGCCACACTGCATTCTGCTGTCCCCGCAATACTGACCCCGCCGGCACGACAAACGCTGACTATCAGTACGAATTTGAAAAACGCGAGCCTTTGACCACTGTTCTTTTGAACGACGCGGCTCAGCTTGCTGTTGATGAAGACGGCACCGCACCTTGCACCAAATCATATGGTGAAAAAGAGGCGGGCATTGTCCCGATTGGCGCGGATGGCTTTGGAAACGGACATTTCTTTACGCATTTTGAGTCAACATGGGTTGGTCTTCGCAACAAAAAAGACGGCTCTCTTATCAAAGTGAACTGTGCGGGCTATCCCTATCTGATGGTATGGCAGGGCGGAAACGGCGCGGAAGGCTCAAGCGGAAACGGCTTCAACTGTATCGAACCGTGGTATGGCACAGCCGACGCAGAGAACACCGACCACAGCTGGGAAAACAAAAGCGGCTTGATTGAGCTTGCTCCCGGAAAAAGCTTTACCGCTGACCAGTCTATTTGCATTGAAAAATAAATATGTCAGGTTTTTACGATTGGTTTGATGTTGTCGTCACTGGCGGTGGACACGCGGGAATTGAAGCCGCACTTGCATCCGCACGCATGGGACTTAAAACGCTGCTCATCACACAGAGTGTAGACGCGATTGCCCGCATGAGTTGTAATCCGTCTATCGGCGGCATCGCAAAGGGCAACATCGTCCGCGAGATTGACGCGCTCGGCGGCGAGATGGCAAAACTGATTGACCGCTCCATGATTCAGTTCCGCATGTTGAACAAAAGTCGTGGACCGGCTGTTCAGGCACCTCGCAGTCAGGCGGATAAAATTGTGTATTCTCAGCTCGCGCGACAGACTGTTGAGACCACGCCCAATCTTTTTACGCTCATGGATACCGTGGTCGATGTGCATACCGTCGCATCAGACCAACCGCTTCCCCCGAACAGCGAGAGCGCGGCAAAAGGCTCAATCCCTGGAGAAGCCCGCGCAGAAGATTTGACTCCGGCCGCACAGAGCGGAATGAGACAGAAAGTTACCGCCGTCGTCACAGAGCGCGGACGAGTTATTCCTTGCCGTTCCATCGTGCTGACTACAGGCACTTTTTTGGGCGGACGCATTTTTATCGGTGAATATGACGCTCCCTGCGGTCGTCTTGGCGAAAGCGGCGCGGTAGGACTTACCCAATCGCTTAACCGTCTCGGCTTTACAACTGGCCGTCTCAAAACAGGAACCCCGCCGCGCATTCTCCGCCACACCGTCGATTTTTCTTCGCTGGAAGAGCAGGGCGGTGACGAAGAGGTTGTGCCGTTCAGTTTTGACGATGAGAGCGTAGACCGTCCGATGGTTCCTTGTCATCTTGTCTACACAAACGAAGAGACACATAAAATCATCCGCGCGAATATCGGGCGTTCTCCTTTGTACAGCGGAAAAATCAGCGGCATCGGTCCGCGCTACTGTCCGTCTATCGAAGACAAAGTGATGCGCTTTGCCGAACGTGAGCGACACCAGTTGTTCATCGAACCGGAAAGCCTTTTGACTGACGAAATCTATCTGAACGGACTTTCTTCATCGCTTCCCGAAGAAGTGCAGGACGCGTTTGTGCGCACGCTTCCCGGATTCGCAGATTGTGTTATCAGCCGCCCCGCCTACGCCGTGGAATATGACTACGTTGAGCCGACGCAATTGTTCCCGTCATTGGAAACAAAACGAGTCGCAGGACTTTTTAATGCGGGACAGATTAACGGCACAAGCGGCTACGAGGAAGCGGCAGGTCAGGGGCTTGTGGCAGGAATCAACGCCGCTCTCTACGCCCGCGCGCACCGTGAATT
>JAFSTK010000151.1 GCA_017450535.1 Treponema sp. | reverse complement strand
GCAACTTAGGATTCAGGAGATTCCATCTCCGTGGGAAAGAAAAAGTCGGAACTGAGTGGGGCTTACTGATGATTGGATATGATTTCAAGCAGCTGATTCGATTAATGAACACCTAAGAAAAAAAACATTAAACGAAAATCTACAAAATTCATTTAAACATAAAAAAGGCTGTCCTTTTTGAAGTTTTTAATTACTTCTAGGACAGCCCCTTTAATGTCTCCTCTATTAAAATAAATCTTCCATGCCGTAAAGTTTTCCGCGTGAAAGTTCACCGCTTGCAAGTTTTGCGGTTAATTTTTCCAGCGCGACAACAGAACCACGGGCAAAACCTTCGCGGCTACGTGCGCGGTGGGTCAATTCGATTGTGTCCGCAGTGCCGTCAAAATACACCGTATGCGTTCCGGGCACATTGCCGCAGCGTGTTGAACTTACGTGCAGCTCATTCGCTTTCGGACGCTCATGGAATGCGTCTGTCACCATCTCGGTCTTATTCGGATTTCCTGCCATTACGCGGCGGGCAATTTCCAGAGCCGTTCCGCTGGGGCTGTCCGCTTTCTGATTGTGGTGCATTTCCCACACAGCCACGTCATATTCTGAATACTCGGCAAAAAGACGCGCCGCTTCCTCAACAATTTTATAGAAAGTATTTACACCGATTGAAAAATTGGAAGAGCGCATGACTATTCCGTTTGTCTTTGCGGCAAGTTCGGCAATTTCTTTTTCCTGTGCAGCCCAACCAGTCGTTCCCACAACAACAGGAAGTCCAAGCGGAATAAGCGCGTTCAGGTTTCCGATGACAGCAGAAGGATGGCTGAACTCAATCACGCCCTCTGCCCCACTCTGTTTCACCGCATCCGCGACGGCTTTTCCGTCACCAGAGGCAACAAGATTCGTCGCGTCCTTTGCGGCAACATCAATCGTGGCGACAACTTCGTGCCCCATCTCTTTTACGCAAGAGGCAATCATATGCCCCATCTTTCCATATCCAACCAGTGCGATTTTCATCTTCGTCTCCTATGCACTTTATTTCCCAAAGTACGCGCCATGCAGAATCTTTACAACGCCGTTTGCATCTGCCTCATCTACGAGCATACTGATGTTTACTTTGCTTGCGCCTTGGCTGATCATCTGCACGTTGATGCCTTCTTTTGCAAGAGCTTCAAAACCGCTTGCGATGATTTTGCTTGAATGGGCTGCGTCACAAATGAGCGTAACGATTGCCTTTTCCCCTTTCACCTCAACGTCAGCCGCCTTGCTCAAGTCTTCGATAAGACCAGACAAATCAGCCTTTGTGTTCACCGTCAGAGAAACGGAGACCTCAGAAGTCGCAATCACGTCAATGCTGATGTTCCACTTTAAGAACTGATTGAACACGTGCGCCAAAAATCCACAGGCATCGAACATGCGGCTGCTCACGATATCTATCAATGTCACATGCTTTACAGAAGTAATGGCGGTGACAGGCGGCTTTGCGCCGGAATGTTTTTCCACAATCAGCGAACCTGGACTTTTAATATTGTATGAATTCTTTACGCGAACCGGCGTTCCTGTCTTGCGGCACGGAACCATTGAGCGCGGATGCAACACCTGCGCGCCAAACATTGCCAATTCCTGTGCCTCTTCATAAGTAACTTCGGGAACAGGATGAGCGTCTGAGCACACGCGCGGGTCAGTGGTCAGAATTCCGTCCACGTCTTTCCACGTCTGAATCTCATCGGCTCTCATCGCCGCGCCAATCATTGTCGCCGTCAAATCGGAGCCTCCACGACCGAGTGTTGTGATAACGCCTTTTTTGTCTTTGGCGATAAATCCCGTCACAATCGGAATCGCGCTCGTCTTTCCATTTTTATAGTCGTTCAGATGCGGCGGAATTGTCTCCCACACTTCATCCAAAAGTTCTGCGCTCATGTAATTTGAATCGCTTACAAAACCCACATCCCATGCGTCATAAAACTTCGCGTCAGTTCCTTTCTGCTGAAGATATGCCGCCATCATGCGCACACTCATACGCTCGCCAAAAGAAACGAGATAGTCACGGGTGCGACGGGTCAGCTCACGCAACATAGAAATGCCCGTCAAAAGCGTTTTCAGCTCGCCCAAAAGCTCAGCAATCGCAGGAACATCAATTCCCAACTCACGCGCCGTATCAAAATGAAGTTTTTCAACTTTCGCAATGTCTACGGTTCCATTCACCGCCAAATCAGCGGCATCAAGCAAATGGTCAGTCGTATCTCCCATCGCGCTCAATACGACCACAGGTCTTTCATTCTTATAAGCCTCAATAATAGAAGCGACATGGCGGATTCGCTCTGCGTTCGCAACAGAACTGCCACCGAATTTCATTACTATCATGCTATCAGTATAGCGAAATCAAACATTCTGTACAATGCGAAAAAACACGTGTTTGATTTTGCAAGATTTTGTTTGATTCTGTTTGATAATTGTTTGATTTTGCTTAAACTTGATTGATTTTGTTTGATTCTGCTAGCAAATTGTTTGAATTTGTTTTACGCACCCTCATTTTTGTTTGAAAATGTTTGATTTTGCACGTTTTCTGTTTGTTTTTGTTTGAAACTGTTTGAAAAATGCTTTTTTTGTTTGACTTTGCTTGATTTTGATTGACTTTTGATTGACTTTTGTTTGATATTGTTTGATTTTGCAAGATTTTGTTAGAAAACCTCTAAAAAACGTCTTTTTTCCGGCATTTTGAACTTGGCACGCTTCTTGCACATAGTTTTTTTTGGAGGAAAATATGAAAAACCGCATCGAAGAATTGCCTATTCTGGTAGCGGAGGGGAAAATGTCGAAGAAGGAGGCGACAAATATTATTTGGGAAGATATCTATCTGAACCCGAAAAAATATGGACTATTATTACACGGAGACCAAAAAAGTGATTTTCTGCTGTATCTGCAGGAACGCATGGAAAGTTTATTTGATGAATACCAGCCAGGAAAAATACTGTTCCGTACCTTTATTTGGGGTCTCGTCAAACACACATTCTTAACTTGGCGGCGCAAAATCAAAAAGCTATACGAAAACGAGGAAGCCACACGTAAATCGCTCATGTCACTCTACAACGAAATGTGCGATGCCTACTGCGAGCCGGACCAAGAAATCATCAGCGAGAATTCAGATGAGAACATCAAAGAAGACTGGCACAAAAAAGAGCGTGAAATGGCAGAAAAAGCAACGCTCATTCTTGCCCTCAAATCCTGTTATGACATTGATGAAAAACTGATTGATTCCGTAAGCCGATTCACCCACATCAAAAAAGAACGGCTGTTCGAGAAAATCGACAAAATGAAAGAAAAAAGCGAGCACAAAATCAGCAGACGAAATGCCATCATCAGAAGCCGGGACAACGCATTTTACTTTCATCGGAAATACCTCATCGAGCTGAGCAAACTGAAACAAGGCACTTCAACTTTTGAGCGCGTCCAGAAAAAGTATCAGCAGCAGACAAACCGTTGGATTCGGCAGAACCAATTGCTCACCCACCGCTTTGTACTTTCGCCATCAAATGTAGACATAGCCGATGAGCTTGGCATGAAACCGCGGCAAGTGTGCTTTTACATCAATCACATCAGACAACGTCGGACACATTTTCACGAGCTGCTCAACGAAAAACAACAAGAGAAAGGAGACGCCCCTGATGAAGATATCAGACAACAGACAAAAGAAGGCGATTAGGCTACCCGATAGACGAAAATCCCCTACTTGAAGTATGATGTCAGCATGAAATTGTATTTAGCGACTGGAAACAAACATAAACAAAAAGAAATGCAGGAGATTCTGAGCGACTATGAGATAGTCATTCCTGCTGACGAAGGTATAGATGACTTTGACCCAGACGAGACGGGCGACAGTTTTATAGAAAACAGCCTGATAAAAGCCCGCGCACTCTGGGACATAGTGCATGCGCCCGTCATCGCGGACGACTCAGGATTGTGCGTTGACTGCTTGAACGGCGCACCCGGAATCTACACGTCACGCTATGCAGGCGCAAAGCACCCAAAAGGCTACCACGACGGCAGAAAGATTCCGCAGTCCGAGCAGAACCGCCTGCTGATTGAACAAGTAAATGCCACCGGAAGCGAAGACCGCAGCTGCCATTACACTTGCGCCATGGTTCTCGTTACCGACGCGCTCAAATTTTACACCTGCGAAGAATATTTTCCCGGAAAACTCATCGCGCGCATTGAGGACGCGGCAGGCACAGGCGGCTTCGGCTACGACCCGATTGTATTCCTCCCCGAATACGGAAAAACCGCCGCCGAAATCACCGCCGAAGAGAAAAACAGCATCTCACACCGTGGCAAAGCGGCGCGCGGAATTGCGGCAATAATCGAAGACCTCCGTAAGCGCGGAGAGTTGAGCTAATTTTCTTCCTGTCATGCCTTAG
>JAFSTK010000012.1 GCA_017450535.1 Treponema sp. | reverse complement strand
TCCAATTAGCCAAGCGGAGCGCAGCGACGCATGGCCCAGCACTTGCGCAACAAAGTGAGCAAGTGCAGTAAAATAGCTTCCAATTAGCCAAGCGGAGCGCAGCGACGCATAGCCCATGCGCCGAAGGCGCAAATGTCAATAGCTTCCAATTAGCCAAGCGGAGCGCAGCGACGCATGGCCCAGCACTTGCGCAACAAAGTGAGCAAGTGCAGTAAAATAGCTTCCAATTAGCCAAGCGGAGCGTAGCGACGTATGGCCCATGCGCCGAAGGCGCAAATGTCAATAGCTTCCAATTAGCCAAGCGGAGCGTAGCGACGCATGGCCCCAATTTAATCGCTCTAGTTCCAGAATCTTATTTCTCAAAAACATCCCGCAAGATTTCTTTCATTGAAATGCGACTCGTCTTCAGTGCAAACAGGAAGTGCCGTTTTTCTTTAAATTCTTCGTTTCTCTTGCGGATTATTTCTTTTAAATTCTCATAGCGGACTACAAGCTGGTGTTCCTTTGCGTATTCACGGATTTTTGCTGAAATTCGGAAAGTGTAGCAGAGGTCGATGCAGAACACGCCGTAAAAGAATCCTACCACAAAACTGAATGCAAGATGATTCGTAAACCAGTACAGCCATTCCAAAATCTGAGGATGGACAAGAAAATAATATAGCGCACTCAAAATCACCCAATAAAAAGAATACTTCGGACAAATTATACCCTTGACGTTGAGCCAGTTTGAGCTGTAATCCCACAGTTTGATTTTCATTCCTTTGATAAAGATGAGTCCTGCGATGAATTCCATGACCGTGATTGCGAACGCCATCAGAACAAAAAGAATCAGTTTTTGAAGCCATCCGACCGTCACAAAGCTCACGTCAATAAACGAAAGCGAAAACAAAACGCACAGGCTCAGTCCATAAAGCGGCAGATACGGTCCCGTCAGAAATCCGGGGTTAATCCACTTCTTTTCCACATTATTTTTCGAGAAGAAGCGCCGCCAGAAAACTTCTATTCCCCAGCCAATTATGCTTCCCGCGTAAAACAGGAAAGTCAGCACTAAAAACAAATTCATATCGGCTTATTATAAAATGATGCCCTTCGTTTTACAATCGTCCGACCACAAAAAACGAGCAAGTGTATTCGTTGTATTTGGAATCAAAGGCACCTGAGACAGCGGACCTCTCCCCCGCTCTTCAATTTACAACAATACAGATATCCGCTATAATACATATCGATATGGCGCACATCAAAGGTACCAGAAGAAAAAAACTTAAAAAGCGAATATCAGAACTCTTGCACTCGAATTATGTCCGATTCGGAATTCTTCTGCCACTTTTCTATCTTTTTGTCGTCTATACCACATATTATTACGAACAGGAACGCTCAATTAATTCGCTCGGCGACAGCTATTGGTATTACTTGTTTGCGTTCATTACCGGCGTGTTTAAATTTGACGCGCGCACAATGCAGGGACGGGCTATCACCATCACCACGAGTATCGTCAGAATTTGTCTGTACGGTACTATACTTGCGAAAATATCTTCATTCTTAATCAGCAGTCAAAATAAAAAAGACAAGGGGCTTTTAAAATTGAAAAACTTGAGCAAACACTTTCTTCTTTGTGGCTGGAAGCCAGACATGGACAAAATTATTGAGGCGGTTCTAAACTCAAATCAGGATTTGACCCCGGACCAGATTGTTCTGATAAACGAAGCGCCTTCGGAATTGGTCGCGCAGATTCGCTCTCAGCCTGCATACAAAGACCTCAATTATGTCGCGGGCGATTTTTCCAATGAGGAAGTGCTCAAAAAAGCCTTGATAAAAACAGCGTAACGTGTGCTCATCATTTCCGACAAGTCAAAGAAAAACTCCACCCAACTGGAAATTGACTCGCGTACCGTTCTTGCCGTCCTCGCCATCAAGAACCTCAACCCTTCAATTTATGTCGCGGCGGAAATCTACGATGAAAAATTTGAAAACCATCTGAACCTCGCGCACTGTGACGAAATCATCCTTACCACTGAATATGAACACGAGCTTCTTGCCACGGCATCCAGCGGACAGGGCTTCTCAAATGTCATCCGCGCGATGATGGGCGGTGATTCTCACGCAGGCGTTTTCATTGAGCCGATTTCATACAAATATTACGGCAAGACTTACAAAGAATATGCGGAAGCCCGGAACAATCAGACTGACGGTAAAAAGTCAATTCTCATTGGTCTTCTTCTGAACACAGGAAATTTCCAGCGGCGCAGGCGGGATGCCATTCGTGAAGCGCACAAAAATCCGAATGTCGCCATGGTCATCGAAAACCTCATGAAAGTAAAGACTCTGAAAAGCAACGAGCCTGTTCTTTTACCTGACGATGATTTTGAAATCAGAGCGGGCATGAAAGCAATCGTCGTAAAAGTCAAGGAGGCACCAAAAAATGAAGACTCTAATTCCTAAGATTCCTTTTGAAGAAGCACTCCCCAGACTCGCAAATATCGGCCTTTTCAACGACTTTTCGGAAAACAACGAAGAAGACGTCGAAATGTTCAGAAAGTTGTATGAAAAATTCACAGCAGAATCCTACGACGACAACGATTTGATTGTCAAAGAGGGCGACAAAGGCGACAACCTGTACATTTTGAACGAAGGCGCAGTGCAGATTTTCAGAACGACGCAGTACGGTGATGAAATCGCAATCGCTGACTTGGACGACTCATTTGATGTCTTTTTTGGAGAAGCTGCGTTAATCGAAGATGATGAGCGTTCTGCGACTGTCCGTGCTATCGGAAAGTGCCGGGTACTTGTCCTGAAAGGCACGGATTTTATTGATTTCTGCAAGGTTTATCCGATTCTAGGCTTTTACACCTATAAAAAAATCATGAAGAGAATGCAGCAGACCAGAAAACGTGCACACAACGACATCGCAACGCTCTATGCCGCACTCTTCCGCGAAATTGAAGGAACTGACTAGTTTTATGAAGAAAAAATTATCTGCTTTTGTAGAAAAAATCCTTCATTTTTTTGCGAACTCAACAGGAAAAACGGTGCTCATAATCACTCCGCTGCTTTTTGTGATTATGCTCATCATTTTCAAATCGGAAGCAGACACAAATTCAAGCATCAACACATTGTTCGACGCATTCTGGTACACAATCGTCACTGTCACCACGGTCGGCTACGGCGACATCGCTCCGGCATCTCTTTTGGGACGACTTTCAGCGATTTTGCTTCTGCTTGTGGGCGTGGCAGTTTTTGGCGTGCTATCAGGCAAATTCGCGTCATTTATTCTTGACAGACAGCAAAAAAAAGACAGGGGGCTTTTAAAAATGACTAAAATGAAAAATCACTTTTTGATTTGCGGTTGGAAACCAGGGTTTGAAAAAATTCTGGAAGGAATTCTAGCTGCAAACCCCGACCTCTCCCCTGAAAAAATCGTCATGCTGAACGAGGCGGGGCATTCTGAAATCCAAGCGATTCAGGCAAACGAAAAACTCAAAGCCATCAACTTTTTGCGCGGAGACTTTACCGATGAGGACGCGCTTCTAAAAGCCCAGATTAAAACCGCTGACCGCACGCTGATTCTTGCTGACCAGTCGCAAAATTTCTCCACGCTGGAAACGGATTCGCGCACGGTTCTTGCTGTCATCACCATCAAAAACTTGAACCCGCGCGTCTACTGTGTCGCAGAAATCATCGACTCCAAATTTGAAAAACATCTTTCTCTCGCCCGCTGCGACGAAATCATCATGACGAGCACCTACGAGCACAATCTTTTGGTTCAGGCTTCAAGCGGAAAAGGTATGAGCCACATTTTGCGCGAGCTTGCTTCTGAGGCAAGAAGTTCTGGACTTGTCTTGCAGGATATTCCCGCTGATTTTATCGGCAAATACTACGGCGACTACAGAAAATCGCTCGCAACCAACGACATTCTCATCGGCATTCTTGAGAACACGGGCAATTTTTTCATCAGACGACAGGAAGCTCTTGCGGAGGCGCAGAAAAATCCCGACATGGAAAAAATCGTCCTGAACCTCAAAAAAATCAAGACGTTACGGAGCAATGTTCCGGTGTTCAATCCGCCGGACGACTATGTTATCCAAGAAAGTTCCAAATCAATTTTCATCCGTGGAAAAACTGCGGAATAAACGGAGCGTAAAAAATGGAATGTAAGCCAGAACTGATTGAAAAACTGTCAAAAATTGAAATCTTCTCTGATTTGGACATACACAATAAAGAGCACGTGCGCCTGCTGGAAACGGTCTGCGAGATTTTGGAGCCCGTCACCTTTACCGCTGGCGAGATAATCATCCGGGAAGGCGACCTCGGCGACAGCCTGTACATTCTTTACGAAGGCACCGTGCAAGTGCGCCGCAAGACCCCGAACGAAGACCAATTTGCCGTCGCAAACCTCTCTGACCACCAAAATGTTTTCTTTGGCGAAGTCGCCCTTGTGGATAAAGACACCCGCTCAGCCTCAGTGTATGCGCTCACCGACTGCAACACGCTCAAACTGGACGGCGAAAAATTCAAAGAGCTCTGCAAAAATGAATTTGAGCTTGGCTACTACGTCATGTACCGGATTTCACAACGAATTGCCGGCGCGCTCCGCCGCTCAAACAAAGACCTCATGCTCTTGTACGAAGCATTGCTCGACGAAGTGCACGGTGAGTAGAAAAAAAACGAGGCGCACTTCACAACGAAATGCGCCCCATTTGAAAGTATTTTCTACTTATTCAATTATCAGCATTAGCCAAAAATCGGACGAACATTAATTACGCCTTCAACATTTGCCAGCTTGCGCAAAGCCTCTTCAGCAATCACGCCGTCCACGTCAATCAACGCATACGCAAAGTCGCCGCGGTTCTGGTCAAGCATTCCGCCGATGTTCAGTTTGGCATCACCCAAAATTGTCGTGAACTTTGCAATCATGCTCGGCACATTTTTGTGGCTGATGCAGAGGCGAGTTCCCTTTACAGGAATCGGATTGTCGGTCACACATTTGGGGAAGTTCACTGAGTTCACCACAATGCCGCGCTCCAAGAAGTCACGCAATTCTTTTACAGCCATTACAGCGCAGTTGTCCTCAGCTTCGGGAGTTGATGCACCCAAGTGCGGGAAGCAGACAACTTTTTCGTTCTTGAGCAAATCTTCGTCAGCAAAGTCAGTAACAAGTGACGCAACTTTTCCGCTTTCAAGCGCGGCAAGCACGTCTGCATTGTTCACCAAGCCACCGCGAGCCAAGTTGATAAGGCGAACGCCGTCTTTCATCGTCTTGATAGAAGCAGCGTTAATCATGCCTTTGGTCTCGTCAGTCTGCGGAACATGCACAGTGATGTAGTCAGATTTTGTGTAAACGCCTTCCAATGTGTCGCTCACCTTTACGTTGTGGTCAAGTGAAAGAGCGGCTTTTACAGACAGGAACGGATCGTAGCCAATGACGTTCATGCCCAAATCAATTGCCGTGTTAGCGACCATCGCACCAATTGCGCCCAAGCCGATAACGCCGAGTGTCTTACCCTTTACTTCCGGTCCGACAAACTGACTCTTGCCCTTTTCTGCCAACGCTGGGATTTCGTCTCCCTTGCCAGCCAAGCCAGCGACCCATTTGTTCGCGCCAATAACAGGACGGCTGGAAAGCAGAATTGCGAGGATAACCAGTTCCTTAACGGCATTCGCATTTGCACCCGGCGTATTGAATACGACGATACCTTTTTCAGTCATCTCCGGAATCGGGATATTGTTCACGCCAGCACCAGCGCGCGCCACAGCCTTTACGGTCTGAGAGAGAGCCATACCGTGCATTTCCTGAGAGCGAACCAAAATTGCGTCCGGGTCAAGAATGCTTGAAGCCACTTCATAGTTTTCGCGCGGAAAGTCATTCAATCCAATCGCGCTGATTTTGTTCAAAGTCTGAATCTTGTACATAGTTTGTTTTCCTTATGCCTTATGCGTTTTCTTTCGCAAATTTTTCCATGAAAGCAACCAGAGCTTTCACACCGTCAAGCGTCATCGCATTGTAAATAGAAGCGCGCATACCGCCTACCAAACGGTGACCTTTCAAGTTCACGAGTCCAGCCGCAGCAGCACCCTTTACAAACTTGTCATTGATTTCCTTTTCTTTTGCGAGAGCCGCTTTTTCAGCGTCTGTGCGTTCTGCCTCATCTTTTTTGCTAGCCACCGCAGTCTCAGCAGTTGAGTATTTGGTCAGGAACGGCACGTTCATCAGAGAGCGGCTTCCCTTTTCCGTTGTCGCATGATAGAAGTCAGAATTGTCAAGGAAGTTGTACAGGAAGTCAGCCTTTTCCTTGTTGCGCTTAAGCATACCAGCTGCGCCACCATTCTTTTCAATCCAGTGCAACACTTTGCCCAAAACGTAAATTGTGTAGCACGGTGGAGTATTGTACATTGAACCGTTATCCGCATGAGTTTTGTATGCGAGCATAGTCGGTGTGCCCGGCAAGCAGTTCTCCGGCTCAGGAATCAAATCTTCGCGCACGATAACCAAAGTCACGCCAGCAGGAGCCAAGTTTTTCTGTGCGCCCGCAAACAACAGACCAAACTTTGTTACGTCCAACGGCTCGCTCAACACGCAAGAAGAAATGTCGGCAACCAGCGGAATATCGCCAGTGTCGGGGATGTACTCGTAGTGAGTTCCCATAATTGTGTTGTTATAGCAGATGTATGCGTAATCATAATCGCCAGTGATTTTTTCCACGCGCGGAATGTATGAATAATTTTTGTCCTTGCTAGAAGCAATCACGTCCACCGCAATGCCCAGTTTTTTCGCCTCAGCAGCAGCTTTCTTTGCCCAAACACCAGTCTCAATGTATGCGGCTTTCTTGTGCTTAATTCCCAAGTTCTCAGCCACCATAGCAAACTGAGTAGAACCGCCACCCTGCACAAAAAGCACCTTGTAATTGTCTGGCACATTCATCAGCTTGCGCACCATCGCCTCTGCGTCCTCAATAATCGGCTCATAAGCCTTAGAACGATGGCTCATTTCCATCACAGACTGACCGGTTCCTTTGTAGTCCAGCATCTCCGCCGCACACTCGTTCAAAACCTCTTCCGGCAGGCAGCTCGGACCCGCACTAAAATTATACACACGACTCATTTTTTCTCCTTTAAAGCCTCGGTGGCAGCCGCGCGTCATAGATGTCGCGAATAGCGATTACAGGCTTTAGAATGCAATCGCCCGTGATAAAAAGTACATGCGTGCGCTCTTTATCACGCCTCCTTACGTCGTTTATTTTCTATATTTATAGGGGAAAAGCCTTTCCCCTAGTTCGCACTTCGTTGCTCACCTCCCCCTTTCTCCTAGGGCTGCCGCCCTAAGACCCGCTAGCCTCTCGCCAAAAGGTTGGTCAGCATCATCACCGGCGCGGCATTTTCTACCGCAATGCTCTCATCCAGACTCAGCACCGTGCCCGTGTAATTCGCTATGCCACGGATGCCACATTTTGCCAGACGCTCCGCCATGTCCTGCGCATTCGCATCGGGAACTGCCAGAATCGCATATTCAATCCGCTCGCGCCCAATCACCGTCTCCAGCTGGCTGGACGGATACAGCGGAAATGTGGAGCGCAACACTTCAGTTCGGTTCACGCTCGCGTCAAAGCCCGCCACAATCTTAAACGGAGAATGCTCAAAAAAACTGTTCTCCAAGAGCGCGGCACCCAACCGGCCTAAGCCCACGATGCAGCAATGCTTTTGCTCACTCGCCGCCGTAATGTTCAGCGCGTCGCAAATCGCCTTGCGCAAGTCCGCCACTCTGTAGCCGTTAGAAACACCCGCGCAGTCCAAAAGCGAAATATCGCGCCGGATAAGCGACTGACTCCAGCCCGTAAGCCGCTCAATCGCCACCGAAGTAATTTTCTCTGTCGTCTGCTGTGCAAGAAGCTGTGCCAAAAGCACCAGCCGCTTCCGCGTCGGCTCAGGAATCTGTTTCATCACCGCCACTCTTACTGTGATTTTTCTAACGGAATTACACGCCCATTCTAGTGATTTTACCTCCACCGGGTCAATCAAATTTTCCCCGAAATCCACCCCCACCCACACGAATTTCAGCGAATTTCATCTGTTTTTTCGATTTACTGTGAAAAATATAACGGTAATCACTTTTCTAGCAGCCACCGCTCCACGCCAATGACTTCCGAGCCGGCTTCTGTATGCCAAGGAAGCATATCTCCTTCAGTGATGATAATGCGCTTGAACGAATCAGGAATACGGATAAGACTGTTTTGTTCCTGTTCAGTTTTTTCGCGAGTATCCAGATTGAGCGCACTTTGAATGTACAACCGTTCGCTTCCTTTATTTGCCACAAAGTCCACTTCAAACTGTCGTCGCTGGCTTTTACCGTTTTCCGTCACGTTCGCCTCAACCACGCCCACATCTACACTGTACCCACGATACACCAATTCATTGTAGATAATGTTTTCCATAATATGAGACCGTTCAATTTGACGGAAATTCAAACGCGCATTCCGTAAACCTATGTCTGAAAAATAATATTTTGACGGCGTACCTATATAATGTCTTCCTTTGATATCATAACGCTCGGCTTTTTGTATGACGAAAGAATCTTGCAGATACTGCAGGTAATCGGTTATCGTTGGCTCAGAAACAGCCTTTCCACCCTCGCTTTTGAACGTATTTGCAATGCGTTGCGGATTCGTAAATGCGCCGATTGACGATGCAACGATATTCACCAGTTCTTCCATTCCTGAATCATTTCGTACACCGTATCTCTCCTTTATATCTTTCAAGTAGATTTCACTAAAGAGCGATTTTAGGTAGGTCAATTTTGATTCGTCATCATCCTCCTGAAAAAGAGCGGGCATTCCACCGTAAAAAAGATACTGTTCCCATGCTTCATGCGTTGTTCCTTCAAAAGCATTGCAAAACTCACTAAACACAAGCGGCTGAATATGAATCTCTTTTCCGCGGCCTCTGAATTCAGTCATCACGTCGGTAGAAAGAAATTTGGAATTGCTTCCCGTAATGTACACATCTACATTCGGCCGATGCATAAGTTCGTTCAAAATGTCGTAAAGCGGAAGCGGCTTATCTCGATTTTGAAGGTCTTTGTTTGAAATCGCAAATTGAGCTTCGTCCAACAAAACATAATACTCTTTTTTCTCATCTGCAATTTTTTCTTGCAAGTATTGATAGAGCACATCTGGATTACGAAGCGACTCGTTCTTTTTTTCATCCAGTTTAATTTGGATAATTTGTTCGTCAGTAATACCATTTTCTCGCAAATAGTCATAAAACAGCGTGAACAAAAGATATGATTTTCCACATCGGCGTATTCCCGTAATAACTTTTATGCAGTCGCGATGCATATTTTTTACAAGCAGATTAAGATACTTTTCCCGCATGACATGTTTTTTCTGTTTCATAACGCACCTCAAAAATCATTCCATTTTAGAAAAATGCAGAAATCCGCAAAAATCTAAAATAGAATAACCTGTTTTTATTTATTTTGCAACTCTCTATTTTAGAAAAATGCAGAATTCCGCAAAAATCTAAAATAGAACAGCATGTTGTATCACAATGCAACATCATTCTTCTATAAATATGCAAATTGTATTATACTGCTTGACGAACACAAAAAGTATTTTTGGAGGTTTTACAACAAAAATGTCAGTTTTGGAAAAAATCGGGAATTTCTTCGGGAAATTCATGGCAATTATCGTACTCGTCGTCGCGGCTCTTTCATTGTTTGCGCCGAGCACGACAATTTGGGTTCAGACAAAATGGATTAACTATCTTCTGATGATAGTTATGTTCGGCATGGGTCTCACGCTGCGTCTTGAAGACTTCAAGCTTGTGTTCACACGCCCAAAGGATATCATCATCGGCTGTCTCGCACAGTTTCTCATCATGCCGCTTCTCGCATTCGCACTCGGAAAGATTTTTAGTCTGGAAGTCGGTCTGCTCGCAGGTGTTATACTTGTCGGAACTTGTCCGGGCGGCACGTCAAGCAATGTAATCACCTATCTTTCAAAAGGCGATGTGGCTCTCTCTGTCGGCATGACGAGCGTAAACACGCTTCTCGCTCCCTTGCTCACTCCGGCAATCACTTATCTTCTGCTCAAAACAAGCGTTACGGTTGATGTCGTGAGCATGTTTCTCTCAATTATAAAAGTTGTCATCGTTCCGATTGCACTAGGCTTTATCATCAACAAGTTCTTCGGAAAATACACCCAGAAAATCATCGCGATTCTTCCGGCTGTCTCCGTCATTGCAATTTGTCTGATTGTCGCGGCGGTCGTCTCTCATAACGCACAGAAAATTCTTTCAACTGGTGCAATCGTCTTTGCTGTCGTCATCCTGCACAACTTGCTTGGCTATGGCTGCGGATTTTTGCTCGGAAAAGCTCTCCGTCTCTCTGTTCCAAAGACAAAGGCTCTCTCTGTCGAAATCGGTATGCAGAATTCAGGTCTTGCCACTTCACTTGCGGGAACAGCTTTCCCCAATCTCGCCATGGCAACAGTTCCGGGCGCAATCTTCTCTGTCTGGCACAATATTTCAGGCGCAATCCTCGCGAACATCTATCTGAGATGGCAGGAACCGTCTGAAGAAAACACGTCTGAAGCAAACACCACCACCGAAACAAACGCTCCCTCAGAAGAAAACTAGACAAACGGTAAAAAGCACATAAACTGTAGGAAAATTCTCTAAAGATTTTTCCCACAGTTTAATTTTCTGTGGTATACTATTAGTCTAGTGAAAACCGATAAAACAATACGAAGAAAATTGGACCGTCTCTCTGGCATTGCTGTTCCGCTAGGAGCGTTACGCACGGCTGATTCTCCCGTCATCGGGGAATTCTGTTCACTTATTCCGCTGTCTCAATGGGCAAAAAAAGCTGGGCTGGGCGTCATTCAGTTGTTGCCTGTTTTGGATACGGGCACGCAGAGTTCGCCATACAGCAGTCTGAGCGCATTCGCCTTGCATCCAATGTACATCTCGCTTCCGCAAATTCCCTCGTTCAAGAATTTCTATGCGCGGAACAAAAATTTTGCCACCTATTACGACAGTTTTATCAAGCAGCACAAAGACGCTGTTCGGT
>JAFSTK010000150.1 GCA_017450535.1 Treponema sp. | reverse complement strand
TAAGGGAATGTCAAAATCTATGCTACCCATGTATAAAATTCTCCTTATCACCTATTCTAGCACATTTCGCACGGTCGCTACAGGGCGGGGGTGCGTGGTTTGCCGCGCACTAATCATAGCACAGGTGGATTTCAGTGATGATGTCGTTTTCATCATAGCGCATATCGAAATACCAATAGTTAAGGTGATTTTTTAGGTTTGTCTTGTATGAAGGACCAAAAATCGCAGCCGCTTCGTCCACGCTCATGCCGATTTTTATAACGGAATCCTCAAAAAGCGCATTGTTATAAAAATAAAGCGCGGCTCCGCTGATTTTGTTGCCTTTGTAATAGTATTCACCGTTTATTTTCTCGCCATTTTTTTCGATAATCTGCCACTTTGTGCCGAGATAGTCATAAAAATCCTTGCACGCTTTTTCATCGTAAAGTCTGAGGAAGCCGGCATAATACAATAAGTCCGTGTCAACGAAAGTCTCGCTGCCGCTCTCTGTGTGGCAATCCCCGCTGTCCCTGTGGACTATCGGATATTTCAAATTGATTTCTTCCTCAGATTTTTCGTAGTATGCCGTATACCTCCCCCACGGAAGGATAAGACGCTCGTTCAGCTGATAGATAATCGTCCTATGGTTATTTTCATCTTCTTCCATATGATAGTGATAATAATCGCAGAATTCAGAAAGCCCTATCATCGGATTTCCTTCGTAGAGGTTGAGCCAATAACAGTAAGGCAGGGGAAGCGGCTCTCCGTTCAGACCGCTCAGGTATACGGTGTAATAATAATTTCCGTCCGCCCCTATATAAGGAATCCATGAGAATATGTCGCGGCGGTTGTATTCAAGAAATCCCCTGCCCAGCCTGTACTCGATTTTGTTCCTGTCAGCATCATACACATATTCGTCCGTATAATTAAGAAGAGGTCTGTTTTCTGCAAAAAAGACGGCAAAACTAACACAAAAGTGAAGCAGCGGGAGGACAAGACCCGGAACGCAGATAAGAAAGCCTTTTTTGTTTTTTATTGCCCTCACAATGCCGATGAGCGCGAAAACAAAGGCAAGGAAAAGGCAGAGCGGTTCAAGCAGGACAAAAGTGGCGGAGCCTGAAGCGGATATTGTAATTGCGTTCACCACAAATAAGACGAATGAGAGCAAAAGGAAGATAAGCGAAATAATGCCACTGCGATTTTGTTTGTTTTTTAGAATGTTCATTCCGTGTCCTCCGTGTGTTTTCCCCAGTGTGCCACATTTCGCGCGGTCACTGCAGGGCGGGCGGGGTGTCTGTTTTTATCGTTTCTACATAAAAAATCATTTTCTTCCCCGTGTCATCCCATTTCTGCGTTTCTTCGTTCCAATGCCTGAAGCCGTTAAATTCGCCTTCGCTGAGCGTGAGCCGTATGTTTTCGGGCGTAACGCTGTCGCCATCGAAAATGAACAGCGAATGGGGAAGCACGAATTTTTCCGTCTTTCCGATGACGAATTTCCGCCTGACCGGGTACATCCGCGACGATGAGCGCATTATTTCGATGAAGTCAGCCGCGATTTTCGTTCCGTACAGTTCGGAACTCTCGCCCGCCCACTCAATCGGAACGACCATCCGCGCATAGTAGTAATGCTCTATTCCGATTGGCACGACAAAGGCGAGGACAGGCAGTAGAAGCACGGCAAAGATGATTGCGAGGATTTTAAGCAGGGCTTTCACCAGTACAAACGGCGCAAACAGGATTTTGGCTAGTCGGGCTTTCATTATGATTGCTCCAAGACATACAAGCCCTGCGCACGGTTGTTTTCTTTGTCGAAGCAGTCTTTGATTATCGAATAATACGAATCATCCCCGTATTCAAAATTTCTGAACAGAGAGAACGCGATGAGGTCTGCGACTTGTATCGAGCGCGAAATCGAGGAATCCAAGAACAGCGGCACTTCCGCAAAATTGTTGAGCTTTTCGTTCAGCCTGTTTCCGAGTGTCTGATAGACTTTCGACCAGTTCTGATACTGGTTTTCCATTTTCGTCTTGTCAAAAATCGCAAGCCCTCTGGCGGACTCATCGCGCCGCAAGAATTTCCGCTTTAAGAATTTGTCGAATCTGATTGTGAGCTGGGAAAAAAGTTCTTCCTGCACATCTTCTGCAGAATTGCCAATCACCGCGCCGAACAGAATGAACTGGCGGGGATAATTTTTCTTTATGTAGCCGAGCGTGTCTTTCAAAATCGCTTCCCGCTTGTCTTTCGGAAAGCCGCGCCATATTCCCTTGCCGCTTCGGATTGGGCTTGCGTGAAGTTCCAAATCCGCCCGTCCCGTGTGCCGTAGCATGATTTCATCGACTGCTTTCTGAATCCAAAAAGTCTGGCTCTCGAATGTCGCAAAACCCGCAAGAACGCTGTATTTTACGCTTGGGTCTGACGAAACGCCCGAATCGTCGGCATACAAAAGATACATAAAAACCTCTCAGGGCAAAAAAAGAGAGCCAAGCGAGAAACCTCGACGCACCACTAAAAGGCAGCACTCTTGACCCTTGATTAAAATATACAGCAGGAACGGTAGAAAGTCAATGAGTTTTTTGAGTGCAAGGGCTTTCATTGTGCGTCCTCCGCCGTTTCCCTCAGAATCCTCTCGAAATCGGCTTGCGTTCGGGGCGGAGGATTGGCGTGGTACTCGACAGAAATCAGATACTTTTCGGGAGTCGCGTCTTCGGGCGGGTCGCCGAGCATTCCCCTGCCGCCTTTTGTCTTTGTGTACCGCAATGTTCCATCCGCGCCGTAAAAATATGCGGTCTCACCGCCGAAAGTCCAGAGCCAGTCGGGGAAAGTCTTTCTCACGAGGTTTCCTTTTCCGTCGTATTCGTAAGTCCATGTCCGCCTGTCTTTTCGGTCAAGGCTTCTTGCGACCTGTTTCGTGAGCCTGTCTTTCCTGTCGTAATGGTTCTTGAAAATCCACTCGCCGCCCTCGAAATGCCAGTATGTCAGGTAGT
>JAFSTK010000149.1 GCA_017450535.1 Treponema sp. | reverse complement strand
CAGAGGGTTTAAAAGAGAGGTTTTGGAAAAACTCCCGCTAAATTCCTGTGATGAGGATTTTGTTTTCGATAATGAAATGCTTGCGCTTGTTAAGTATTACGGGTTTACGATAGGTGAACTCAGCTGTCCGACAAAATATTTCCCAAAAGGATTAGGTTCTCCAATAGGGAAAATGATTGATTTCTGGAACTGTTCTTTCGTTGTCATATCCTAAATCCTCTTTAACGCTTACGCCTTCTCAAACTCCGGCTTCCATGCTGCAAACTGAACGAGCTGTTCGTCGGTTCTGTTATAGTATCGCACGCCCTTGTCGAGTTTTGCAATTTCTTTCATCTCGTCGGCGGTAAGCTCAAAGTCTAGGATGTCGAGATTGTCCTTGATGTGAGCCACGTTCTTGCTGCCAGGGATTACGACAAATCCCATCTGAGTGTGCCAGCGCAAAATCACCTGGGCACTGGTCTTGCCGTATTTTTCGCCAAGCTTTTTGAAAATCGGTTCTTCAATCAAAGAACGGTCGCCGTGTCCAAGAGGGTACCAGCTCATAAGACGGATGCCGTATTTGTCCAGAGTTTTGCGGAGCAAGCCTTGAGTGTAGTAAGGATGAGCTTCAACCTGAATGAACTGCGGTGCGATTTCCCACTTCTGTTCGAGTTCTGCAATGTATTTTCCTTCAAAGTTAGAAATGCCGATTGCCTTTGCCTTGCCTTCCTTGTAAGCCTTTTCAAGCGCGCGGTAACCTGCAAGCCAGTTTCCTGCCGGCTGATGAATGTAAAGCAAATCCACATAGTCCACACCAAGACGCTCCAAAGTTTCGTCCACCGCATTTGGATTTTCGTATTCGCTCGGCCAGAGCTTTGTAGAAAGATAAACTTCGCTACGAGCAACTCCGCTTTCTTTGATTCCGCGTCCAACAGCACGCTCGTTTACATAAGCGTTTGCAGTGTCCACAAGTCGGTAGCCCATTTTGAGAGCTTCGCGCACACTGTTCTGAGCCTCTGCCGGGCTTAGCATAAAAGTTCCAATCCCGATTACCGGACATTTTAAGTTGTTGTTTAATGTGATTTCGTTCATAGTTTTATTCTCCTAAGGTTTGTATATGATTTAATTCGGGCAAACAACCCAAATTCCATTTCGTTTTTCAAGGTACATTGTGCCCTTGAAAGGCCAGGCTCCACGGGCACCATAAGCAAGGGCATCCAGCGTGTGGGAGTAAGTAATAGTTGCCTTATCTCCGTTTACTTTTGCACTTACGCTGTCGGTGATGACTTTGTAATAATTCAGTTTGCCGTTTACAATGTCGTCAAAGAATTCCTTACGGCTCTGAACCTTTCCGCTCATGTGCCGGAATGTCATTTCGGGAGCGTAGTATTTTTCAAGAGTCGCGCGGTCCTTTTCTACCATTGCGTTCATGATTGCATAGTAAGTTTGAAGAACTTCGCTTTCCTGATCTGTAGTTTGTGCCATGAGCCCTCCTGCCGTAAACAAGGCTGCCAGAAAAATCAAAATTAGTTTTTTCATTCAGATTTGACCTCTTTAGTAATCTGCGTTGCGTCTGTCCTTTTCCAGAGAACGCATTTTTCCCATTTCGTCTGATGAAAGTTCAAAATCCCAAAGGCTTGCATCTTCAATGATGTGTTTTTCGTTTGAACTTCCGGGAATTGCAATATTACCTGCCTGTAAGTGCCATCGCAGGATAACTTGAGCCGAAGATTTTCCGTGAGCTTTCGCAATTGCGCTGATTGTAGGATCATTAAAAAGCTCCTGTGTGTAGCCGCGGCCGCCCAGAGGGAACCATGATTCCAAAACAGTGCCGTATTGCGCGATGTGTTTTTTCATCAGACCGCTCTGATGATACGGATGCGTTTCATTCTGCAAAAGTGCGGGCTTTATGCTGGTTGCTTTAACAAGTCGGTCAAAATCATCCGGCTCATAATAATTTGAAAGACCGATTGAACGGAGCTTTCCTGCTTTTACTGCGCGCTCCATAGCCTTGTAAGCATCTACATCATTCCGCGGCTGCGAGTGATGCAGAATCATAAGATCAATATAGTCCAAATCAAGACGTTTGAGGGAAGCTTCAATTGCGGCATCTCCGTTTGAAAAATCACTCGTCCACATTTTGGTGGTAACAAAGATTTCTTCCCGCTTGCAGATTCCATCTTTAATGGCCCGACGGATTCCGCGACCAACTCCTTCTTCGTTTCCGTAAATGCGGGCGGTGTCAATCAGTCTCATTCCGGCTTTGAGTGCCCAGTAAACAGAGTTTTCTGCTTGGTCTGACGAAAGATAGAATGTTCCGATTCCAAGAATTGGCATTTCATGTCCGGAGTTCAGCTTTACAGTACCTTTCTTAAGATCAAAGGCCGGAGCCTCTGCAAATATTGAAGCTGTCATCATAGAAAAAACTCCTGCAATTAAAAATGTTTTCAGACCTCTTTTCATGCAAGTCTCCTACTTACCCAATTTAGCAAGCCAGTCCTGAACAGCCTTTTTAGCAGCACTTCTGTTTGTCTGTGCAACCT
>JAFSTK010000148.1 GCA_017450535.1 Treponema sp. | reverse complement strand
TTTTCTACAAATTCCTTGCTGGGCGTACGCAAACCTTCCTGCAGACTGTCGAACATTTCTACAACAACATCGGCAAAGGCAGCCATCTCTTTCTGGACGCGGAATACACAGCCTTCCGGCGATTCTACCGCCATGCGCTCGTTGAATTCCAGATGATACTCAGCGGGAACTCCATTGGGGTCATCTTTAATCAGCCTGTTCATCAGCCAGACAATCTGCCTTGCAAAGGGTAGGAAAATCACTGCGCCCAAGAGTTTTTCAACGGTGTGCAGCATGGTGATGTGGTAGATAATCTGTTGAATAGGATTGCCGGGGGTAATAAAGTCAATAAAAGCAAGGAAAGGATGGAAGAAAATCAATACGATGGTTGCCGTTGCGAGGCTGAACAGTACATGCACCAAGGCAACCCGCTTTGCGTCCGGCCGTGCGCCAAAGGATGCCATTATCGCATCTATCGTACTGCCGATTGTGCTTCCTATAATCATTGCAGCACTGAATTCCCAGTTTACCAAATTATTGTAGGCCATGGTAATGATGATTGCACTCATTGCACTGGAAGAATGCAGCAGGGCGGTAACCGAAGCCCCCACCACTACGCCTATCAGGATGCTAATCGCGCCATAGCCCTGCACGGTCACTAGAAACTGGGCGAAGGTCCCGCCTTCTTCCATCTGAAAGGCACTGGAAAGCCAGCCCAATCCGATGAAGAGCAGGGCAAAACCCATGATTGCGTGCCCCACATTTTCCTTGCGGATGCGCTTGCTGATTGTCAGTAGATAGCCCAGACCGAAAATCGGAATGGCCAGAGTTTCCATTTTAAAATTAAAGCCGAATAGGGCGACAATCCAACCCGTAATCGTAGTTCCGATGTTTGCACCGAAAATAACTCCGATAGACTGCTGCAGCGTCATCAGCCCGGCATTGACAAAGGTGACGACCATAACCGTAGTCGCACCTGAAGATTGAATAATCATCGTCAGAACCATGCCCGTCAGCAAGCCGACTACACGGTTTCCCGTAACGAATGCGAGCGCCTTCTGCAATTTCTGTCCTGCGCCCTTTTGAATTCCGTCGCTCATCAGCTTCATTCCGTACAAAAGGAAACATAAGCTGCCTGCGAAATTAATAAGTTTCAGCACCATAATACCAGAAGTATATAGAAAAATCTCCCGTGTGGATAGTCTGCGCGCAAAGAAAATTCATTTGCCATACTAACTTCTTTCATATATAATGGAAATATAATTAATTGTTTTTAGAGGTGCTTTTGTATTCGCGTGCAGTGACTGAACCACCAAAGCAGATTGTTCAGAACGGAAAGTGTTTGTTTGGCACATTTTCTGGTTTTTCAGATATGCTTGATATTCGCAATGTCAGTGCTCCATTTGGCGGTGTGCCGTTTCCTCATTTTCTCACGAATTTTCGCATAAAAAGTTCGCTGATGTTCATGTTCAACATCGGTCCATATATCGGTCTGGTAGAATTTTTTGACCAGAAGATTTTTGGCTATGCCGAAGTATTGTTTTGGAACAAAGAGAACGGACGTAAATTCGCTTACCGTTCATTCATGGGACCTCGTCGCCGTTTTATTCCGCACAATATGATTGCAGGCTATTGTTCCAGTTTCCACAAAAAACGATATATCAGAATCAGTTGGGATCATGAACGTGACCGTATCTCCATGATTTTTAATATGACCGGCGATTCAGCCCGTCCTTCATCCAATGCGGCTTTTCTGGCAAATTACAGCAATCCGAATGCCTGTGAGATGACCGCAGTTGTTCCCGCACCTACCAAAAGCCGCTGCAACGCAAGCTATATTTGTACCGCCGCCATTCATGGAAGCTTGTCTTTGGACAAAACGAAACGCACCGAGGCAATGCCCATGGAAAAGACTGACGGCTCCATGCTGCTGAATATCAACCGCTCTTATTACAATTTTGTCTCCGCCTGCGAAATCGTTCTGGCTGCGGGAATGGTTGAGGGCAAACACGTTTCTTTTAAAATCGTCATGCAGCAAGAAGAATCGGTCGATATTGAAAATGTAAACGAAAACTTTTTGTTCGTAGACGGCCACTGCACGCCGCTTCCTCCCGTTGTGATAACCCATTCTTTTGGTTTGCGCGAAAACTGGGTTATTCAGGATACGGAGAATATGGTTGATTTGACATTCTCGCCTAAGTCAGACCATTTCCGTGATAACAGTTTCTTTGTCGCGCGGACGCAAGTTCACACGATATTCGGCACGTTTGAAGGCGTTCTGAAAACAAAAGACAACGAGTCTGTCGTCCTGCACAATTTTGAAGGAATCGTTCGCAAGCAGATGCTCCGGCTATAGTTATGAGGGATTGATATGAGCGATGGAAGACCACAGGCGAAATGGGAGCCAGGAACACTTGATAAGACTCGCCAGAATATCGGCAACATATCCAAGGAAGAAGCCGCCCGCATGACAAAAGTGCTTGGCGGAGAAATTTTTGTCGAAAAGTCCAAGCCGATTGATTATGCGGCACTGCCCAAAAAATCCCCATCCTATGCGCATCGAACTGCGGGAAAATCTGCGGGCGATGTGGCGGCAATAACAGCGCGCACTCGCTCATCTTCAGGTGGCGGCGGTGACAGCAAAGAAGCGGCGGCCCCAAAAAAGAAAACTTCTTCTGATGGACTTCCCAGCATTCCTTCAAAAGAAGCCGCGCTCATGGACAAACTGATGATGAGCGATGACTACAAAATCAAGCAAAACTACGGCATCTTCAATTTCGTCCGCAAACTCCGAAAAAACGGCACCGAGTTGGTGAGCAAAAGTTTTATCGAATACAACCTTAAAGTGCATATTGACCATCTGCAAGAGTTTATGACAACCGTAAAGTCAATTTTGCAGATATCCCCCGACTCTTACAAAGCAAAAATTGCCGAAGATGAGCAGGATAAATTCCGCTTTTTGCGTGCCGTCAGCAATTGGACGATGGGCACAATCAAAACGACCGCTATGGATTTGCAAGGTCATCCCGACAATGTGACTGTAGGCATGATGGTTCCGTTCATCAAGGCAGTGTATCGTGATTTGCTCAAAATCTACTATCTTGGTGAGCAGACGGTCTCAAATATTTTCAAAGACATATACAATGATTTGTCAAAATATCCTAAGGCAGATAAAGAAGCGTTGCTGAAATTATCAAAAGACGGTCTGACCGAATGGATTTATATCTACACGCAGGTGATAAAGGGATTGTATCCGCTTTTGATGCGCATGTGTTCCTCAAAATATGAGGTGTTCCCCTATTTTTTCACCAGCCAGACTGCAAGTATTTTCTCATTCCTCGGCATCACAAAATTTGATTTGATTCTTCCGCAGAAAAAAGATTCGTCCAGAAGAAATGAAGAAGAGTCCTCTAGCCAGGAAGATGAAAAAGAAGAGCGAAAAGAAGAAAAGAAAGAAGTTGAGCCGGAAGAAGCAAAAGACGACATTGTGCGTACCGGATTGAATCTGTTGAACACGTTGTTCCCGCAGGCTGGTTTTAACCGCTTGGAGACAATGCCCGATATGTTCCCCTATTTTGAGCCGCTGTATGATTTTGAGGACGGCTACAATGTCATTTCTCCGCAGAACCCGATGATGATTACAATGGTGTTGGTGCGTATTTCTGAAGATATTTTCCAGGGACTTCGCAACGTGCAGTTCACCGCAGAGATGGAAGGTAATGACTCTGATGTAGATTCGCTCTCCTCTGTGCTTAATGAATGGTCATCTTATCGAGAGACATTGTTTGAAAAGCATTATCTTGACGAGCTGCTGGAATTGGTCAACAAACAGTACAGTCAGACGGATTTTAAAACCAGTACCTTCGGCAAGAAATTGATTACATCGCTTTTGTGGCGCACTCGCTATGACTTTTTGCCGTATTATGAATTTGAGCAGTTGTTGCTGGAAAAACCGGTGCGCGACAGTCAGTTCCGCCCGCTTTGTTTGCGCACGACATTCTTAAAGAACACATTTGCCACTATTTCCCGTAGCGCGGATGCAGCCGCAAAGGAAAAAGGCACGGTGCACGGAATTGCAAACCCGTGGGCAAAATATGAATTTGATATTCCGAATATTGTCTCTAAACGCATGGATGTTCTTTTGGGAGCGAAACGTCCGCTCAAAGACTCTTCAGCAACCAACGCAAACCTGATTAAATATGCGCTCTGTGTCATCGCTGTATTGGATTGGTGGGTAAATAGCAAGAGCAGTCCTGCTTATGCGACAGATTCTTCGCAGATTTATCGTATTAACGAGCGCGATGGCGGTCCCGCATTCAGCGTTCCGCTCCGCAACGACCAGAACAAATTGTTTGCCGATGCGGTAAAAGCTGCCGTGCAAAAACAAAAAGATGCGGTTGCAAAAGCCGCTTCCCCTGCACAGACAGGCGCGGCACCTGCTGCACCAAAGGCATAGCGATTTTTGTCAGAATACGATTTTAGATATCTTTGAGCCCTATCGACTCTTCGGTTAAGCCCGTCAGCTCACAGAAGTGCGGAAGAGCAAAACAGGCGCGGATAAACGCATTCCAGTCTTCTCGCTGCCGATGATTTGTGCGCTGAATGCAGATTGTCTTGAGCTGCAAATAATTGGTCGTGATTGTCTCCCACATTTCAAATCCGCCGGGAATATTGTGCCGCAAGCGCATAAACGCCTCGTAGTTTTCGCGACGTTTTTTCGCCACGACTGATGCGTCTGCACCCGGAACATCAGCGTTTTTAAGCTCAGTCTGTGTTTTGTCGAATGCCTCATACAATCGGCGCACTTGGTCTTTGCTTTCCTGCGTCACGTAGGGGCTGTAAGGGTCAAGCCCGTTCTCCATGAATTTTTTGAGCGAATGCATGGTGGACTGGCTCATCACAATTTCCAAAAAGTGATATCGCTGCAACTCCGGCGTGAATGCCTGAGAATATTTTAAGTCGAACGAAACGAGAATGCCTTTTAAGAATGCGTCGTGGCTCTGGTGCGGGTCTTTGTTTGCGCCCAGAATCTTTGCCACTTTCCACTGCTTGTTCTCATCGGATTTGTCAAAGGCCACCGTCGTGTCGATGTCGCCCACATTAAATGAATTGCCTTTTGCGTTCAAGGCGCGGTCAAGTCCATACACCTCAACATTTTTTACTTCAACCATTATTGCTCACCCTGTGTTTCAGATTCGTTTGCGGTTTGTTCTTCTGCGCTCTGTTCTTCAGCAGCTTCTTCTTCCGCCTCTACGGCTTCAGCAGTGATGTCCTCAATGCTGTCCGGCTGGATGATAATCGGCTTGAGCTTCCATTGAACCAGCGAAAAAATTGCTCCCGAAAGAATGAGCACTATACCGAGTATGCGGACAATTGCGTTACCCAGCGTTTGTGAGGGCAGAATGAACAGCACGATGGCGAGAATCACGCAGATAATCACTTCAAAGATTGATTTTTTGGTGGAGATTCCGTTGCGGCTCAGCATATTGATTGCGTACACTTCGATTCCTGCGGCAACCAATAGATATACGGCGAGCGAATATGCCATAATCGTCCAGAAAACCGTCGCAAAAACCATGGGAAGCAATACGGCGAGCGCACCGACACCAATGCTCAGCCATCCATGCACGGCCATCACAAAACCATAGTTTTTATCAACAATCAGATTGCGTACCGTTACCAGAATAAAAATACCGTCGAAAACCAGCGCGATTCCTAAAATGATGACCGCGAACTTCATAAATGAATCGGGCGAGATAAGCATGAACAATCCCACCGTCACAATCATAAGACCTAGAAAAAATTTATTCTTATCCATAGAAAAAAGTATAGCGGACTCTGCGGGAAAAGTCTATGACAAAAGCTCTGACAAAAAAGAGGTCAGATAATCCTCGGCACAGCCTTCGCTATATGCGTCGCTACCGCTCCGCGCACTGTAAGGAAATTATTGACGTTTGCGCTTACGCGCATGAGTGTACCGTTGCTGGATTCCGGCTCTGACAAAAAAAAGAGACCAGATAATCTACGGCACAGCTCAAGTCACATACCGTTGCTGGATTCCTCCTCTGGCGGGGTTTTGTGAAAGACACTTGCGTAGCATCTGGTCTCATTTTATCGGAAAGAGGGGGATTCGAACCCCCGGTACCTTTTGGGTACACGCGCCTTCCAAGCGCGCACCTTAAACCACTCGGACATCTTTCCAAAAATATATAACTGTAAAAGGATTGGTGGTTTTTTGGTAGGAAAAAGTACGAGGCTGACACGATTCGAACGTGCGACCCCCACCTCCGCAGGGTGGTGCTCTAATCCAGCTGAGCTACAGCCTCAAACAATATGTTCAACGAAAACCAAGTTTTCGTCAGTCACGGAAGCGACAGGAGTTGAACCTGCCCAGCCCGTAAGGAACTGACGGATTAGCAATCCGTTGTATTACCGCTCTACCACGCTTCCTTTTGGCGTAAACGGAGCGGGAGGGATTCGAACCCCCGGTAAGTTGCCCTACAACGGTTTTCAAGACCGCCGCCTTCGACCGCTCGGCCACCGCTCCAAAATTGACGCTCTAAAAATATATCTTAAAACACCCCATAATGTCAAGCGGTGGGGCTTGAATTTTTCATAATCTTGCAAAATCAATCGGCAATCGCGCGGATTCGTTCTATGAGCGGCGGATGGCTATAATTGAAAATGCTGTAGATTTTTGGCTCGGTCAGTTCGCTTAAGTTTTCTTTGTTCAGTGTAATCAGCGAAGTGGTGAGCGGCTTTCCTGTTCCGCATAATTTCTTGGCGAACGCATCCGCCTGGAATTCATCTTTGCGGCTAAAGTGATTGGTAATCGGGCTGAGCAACGTGCTGAATCCGCCGAACACCACACTGATGAGGAAAACGCCCAAAAATTGCAGGTGGGGCAGAACGGAAGTCGGTGCGGTAGCGGTCAAATCTTCGGGAGCGAGCGCAAATCCAAACGTGGTGTACAACGAGGGGTTGCTGATGAACAGGCTTATTGCAAACAGCGCGACAAAGATGAGCGGAATCATAACGCACATTTTCTTGATGATGTGGTGATGCTTGTAGTGTCCCAACTCATGTCCGAGCACCGCTTTAATTTCTTCATTTGAAAGCTGGGCAATCAGAGTGTCGTAGAGAACGACGCGCTTGGTTTTTCCAAAGCCGGTGAAGTAGGCGTTTGAATGCTTGCTGCGTTTTGATGCGTCCATGACGAATAGTCCGCTCGCTTTAAATCCTGTCTCCGCAAGTTCTTGAATGAGCGTGTCTTTAAGCTCGCCTTCTTCCAACGGGGTGAATTTATTAAAAAGCGGGGCGATGAATGTGGGATAAATCAATGAAATCAGCAGGCTGAATGCCACATAAATACCACCCAATAAAAGCCACCACCAGCCGTTCGCATGTTCAAGTACAAAGGTCATGGCAAACAGAAGCGGCACCATAAGCACTGCGTTTACCAAAAGACCTTTCAGACCGTCCAAAATCCAGAGTTTAAGCGTCATCGTGCTGAACCCAAATCGCTTTTCAATGCTGAATTCACGGTACAGACGAAACGGCAGAAAAATAACCGCTTCCGGGATGCTTGCCAGAACGATAAAACATAATGCCGTTAAAAAACTGTTCTGCGTAAAACTGCGTATAAAATAGAAAATACGTGGATAAAATCCGCTAAAAATAAGTGCGAGCGCAATGATTAAAGAAAGTATGTTTTTCGGAACCCAGTATTTGTACTGCGCGTCTTCGTATTGGCATGTTTTTTCCACCGTGGCAGCATCAATGTATTCCGCAAATTCCGTCGGAATTTCTCTGCCGTGTTTCTGCCGGTGGCGGTAATCGATGTATTCCAGCCATTGGTTTACGCCAAAATCAACGGCTGTACCCACAAGGTACAAAATGAAAAAGATATGGGTATAATTCAGGTGAACTTGTATATCGTTCCAGAACATGACGGGAATCTCCTTATGTTGTTTTTTTTAGTCGTTATTGCAGCTCAAACACTTTCTCGCCGCGGAAATACGTGGCGTGCACTCTGCCGATGAGGTCTGCCCCGTTTTGTGGCGTTGATTTACCTTTGCTGAAGAATTGCTCTGCGTCTACTGTCCAGCGTTCGTCGGGATTTACCAGCGTAAAGTCTGCGCTATAACCGATGACGAGGCGGCCAGTCTGAAGATTCAGCAATTGGGCGGGCTTGTCGCTCATGAGTTCAGAAAGTTTGGAGAGCGGCAGGCGTTCTTTTTGGACGAGCACGGTATTGCAGACGGCAAATGCTGTTTCCAGCCCGGTAAATCCTGGGCTTCCTGCGGCCTTGTCCTCTGCGGTGTGCGGTGCGTGGTCAGTGGAGATGACGTCTACGGTGCCGTCTTTAATTGCTTTGATAAGTGCACGGCGGTCGTGTTCGCTGCGGAGTGGCGGATTGACCAAAGCCCGCAGGAATGGTGCTTCTACACCGCTCAAACTCAAGTGATGCGGAGTCACTTCCACGGAAACGTCAAAGCCCGCGGGTGCGGTGCCGGCGAGAATTTGCGCTTTTGCGCGGCGGACGGCATCAATGCTCACGGCGGTGCTGCAATGGGCGATGTGTACGTGACAGCCGGCAATCTTTGCAATCTCAATGTTGCGTTCGGTCGCAGTGTCTTCTGCAAGAGCAAGCAGACGGTTTGCGGCGGTGAGATTTCCATCAATTTCAAAATCTACGGAAGAGGGAACATTTGTTATTGCGACATTGTATTTGTCTGCGGGAATGCCATATTTTTTCATAAAGCCAAGCGCACGCTCTCGGAACGGACGCGCCGCCTTTGCCAAAGAAATGTCCTCACAATGGCAGCTCACAATGACATTCTGTTTTCCGGCCTTTTGCATGGCATCCAGCATGACAGCGGCGCTTTCTACATCGTGTCCGTCTTCAGTAATCACCGGAATCTTTGCTGCGTTCAAATTGTCCAGTTCAGTGGTGTCCTCACCCGCAAAATCTTTGGTGATGCTGACAGTCTGAAAAACACGCGCAAGTTTTTTTTGTTCAGCTTCTTCTATTATATTTTGCGCCATCTCGTTTGAAGAGACGACAGGCGTTGTATTCGGCATGAGCACAACGGTTCCGAATCCGCCTGCCACTGCCGCATGAAGACCTGAGTCCAAATCTTCTTTTTGCGTCTGACCGGGGTAGCGGAAGTGCACGTGCATGTCCACAAAGGATGGCATGAGCGTAAGTCCGTGCGCGTCAATAAATTCCGGTTTCTCCAAAAGATTGAGCTCGTCCAGCGTTGCGCCTGCAAACATCGCGGCAGATTTTGAGTCAGTACAACCACCCAAAAAAATGCTGTGAATTTTATTGTTCGCAATGACAATGCTTCCCGGACTGTCCAAGTGACTGTCTACAAGACGCGCATTAAATATGATTAAAACTTTTGACATGCTTCACCTCATTCAGCAGTGTTTTTGCAACCGCTTATTCAATCGTTCCCGCAGAGTACAGCGCGTCGCAGTATTCGCAGCGATACTGTGCCCTGTCGCGATTTGCCAGTTTGAACACTTGCGGAACATATTTTTCCGTCGCCGTAATGCAGCGCGGATTTTTGCAGTGAATCACCTGTTCCACCCGTTCGGGCAATTCCATGCGGATTTTTTTGACGATTTTTTCATCTTTGATGATGTTCACCGTGATATTCGGGTCGATGTAGCCGAGCACGGAATAGTCAATATTGATGATATTGTCGATTTTGATGATGTCTTTGCGCTCGCTCTTTTTGGACTGCACGTTCATAATCAGCGCGCTCGTGAAATTCGCTTTGTCCAGACCGAGCCAGTGAAAAATCTGCGGACCATACCCCGCTTTGATGTGGTCAATAACCAAGCCGTTTTTTATCGTGTCTACGTTCAGCATTACAGTACCCCCACGAGTTTCGCAATCAGAGCCATGCGCACATACATGCCGTACTTCACCTGCTTAAAATATGCCGCGCGCGGGTCGTCGTCCACTTCGGGGGCAATTTCGTTTACGCGTGGGAGCGGATGGAGCACAATCATGTTCTGTTTGGCGAGGCGCATCTTTGCTTTGTCCAGAATGTAGCTGTCCTTCAAGCGGATGTAGTCCTGTTCGTTAAAGAATCGTTCCTTTTGTACGCGCGTCATGTAGAGGATGTCCACGTCGCCGATTACGCTTTCCAGTCGTTCTGCCGTTGTGTACTGAATGCCCGCATTGTCCAGCATTTGCGTGATGTATTCGGGCACCTGTAATTCCTGCGGGCTGATGAAAATATATTTGTTGTTCTTATAGCGGCTCATCGCTTCTGCGAGCGAATGCACTGTGCGTCCAAATTTAAGGTCGCCACAAAAGCCAATCGTGTGTCCTTCAAAACCGCCCTGCAAGGCGCGAATTGTGAGCATGTCGGTGAGCGTCTGTGTTGGATGAAAGTGACCGCCATCGCCCGCATTGATTACGGGACAGTTTGAATAGCGGCTTGCTAAAAGTGCCGCACCTTCTTTTGGGTTTCGCATGGCAATTACGTCTACGTATGAGCTTACGGTGCGGATTGTGTCTGCCAAAGACTCGCCTTTTGTGGTGGAAGAATTCGCCGCGTCGGAAAAGCCTTCGACTGCGCCGCCGAGATGAAGCATTGCCGCCTCAAAGCTCAACCGCGTTCTGGTGCTCGGCTCAAAAAAAAGTGTCGCAAGAATTTTCCCACGACACACATCTTGAAAATCAGAAGCATTAACAATGATTTGCTCAGCCAGCGCGCAAATTTCATCAATTTCGCCTACGGTTAAATCACTTGGCTGAATTAGATTACGACCTTTTAACATACGAATATTTTAACATACGACCGATGAATATTCAATCAAATTTTCCTCGCTCCGCAACTAATTCCTCGCGTGCGTGAAATAAATTTCTGAATGCAGAGTTTTATAGTATTCCAAACTTCCTGTATATCTTCAAAAAGTGGTTTTGCCAAATCCCACCGAAGATGGTAGCCGTATGCGTGACGGAAAAAGTGTCGGAATCCCATGTAGTCTGATAATTTTATTCGCAGGCTTTCATCAAGGACGGCGGGGCGGTTTTCCGTTTCTTTGAACATTGAATCAAGAAGGTCTGCGTGCCATCTTCCGCTTGTGTCGTTTGTTTTGTCTATTTCCTTGCGGATAAGCTGGAAAATATTTTCAAGTCCGTTGTAGAATGAATGGAGCGTTGAGCCGACCGCACTTAATTCAATAAAATCAGGCTCTTGTACTTTGCATTTTTGTAGCAAGACAGATGCGTGGTCTAAAAGCGTGTCAATTTCAGAGATTTCAAAAGTTATCTTCTTTTTGAGTTCTTCATCCAATTTGTTTCAATTCTCCTATATCTTGCAGGAGCTCAAAAAAAGAACGCTGATAGTCAAAATCAACTAAATCTACTTTCATATCAAGGGCATTTTCTAACTGCAAATGTACACGGAAAAACAGCGATGGCGGCAAGCCTTTTACGCCTAAATCAATGTCAGAATTCTCATTTGCGATACCGCGAGCCTGAGAACCAAACAGATATATGTCCGTGCATCCCGCGTTTTTGAGAATATTTGCTGCTGTTGTAAGTTTGGTTGCAGTCATACTGATATTGTAACATAGTTTTCAGAAAAATACAGTATCGGAGATAGTAGTCGCATCAAAAATATTTTTCTTGTGAATTCACTGATTTGGACTTAAAATAAGAAGACAGCGTTTTGCGCAAGGGGGCGACTATGGCAGTAACCGTTTATTCATTGGGCGCGGCTCAGGAAGTGACAGGCTCAAAGCATATTTTTGAGATTGACGGGCGTTCGTTTATGATTGACTGCGGTGCGTTCCAGGGAAAGCGACAGGAGGCGGACGAAAAGAACCGAAATTTTGAGATTGCGGTGGATAAAATTGAAGCCGTCATTCTGACTCATGCGCACTACGACCATTGTGGTCTTCTTCCCGTGCTTGCCAAAAAGGGGTTTGACGGAAATATTTATGCCACCCCTGCTACCCGCGACTTGGCTGATTTGATTATGATGGACAGCGCGCGTATTCAGGCACGAGACGCGGAATACTTGCGCAAACAGGCGAGCAAAAAAGGTGAGAAATTTACGTGGCAGCCGCTTTTTGACGAAAAGGACTGCGTAAAGGCGGCGAATCAAATCATCACGCTTTCTTACAATAGAAAGATGTACATCGCGCCTGACGTGGAGCTGGAATTCTTTGACGCGGGACACATTTTAGGTTCTGCGTTCGCATACGTTACGATTAAAGGACAGCGCGGAAAAACTGACACGACGGCAGAGACATTTAAAAGTGGTCGCCGCCCTCTGTGGAACCGCATGTATGCATGGATGAATTCAATGGCGGAACTGCGTGCGGCTCAACTTGCAAAACGTACGGCGGCGCAATTGGGAACCGATGCAGCCCAGGCAGACACCGAGATGGAGCGTCGCAGCAAACAAGACCGTCGGCAGGCAAGTCCGGAAGAACAGGCAAAATACACTGGCCCGGAACGCCGTAGTGGAACCGACCGCCGCTCTGGTGACGATGAAATCCGCATTTTGTACACGGGCGACTTGGGACGCAAACGCAAGCCAATTATCCGTGACCCGTCTACCACCGTGCCTGCGCCTGATTACATCTTTTTGGAAAGTACCTACGGAAACCGCTTGCATGAAGGCACTGAAATCGCAATGGACGAGCTTCGCAAAGTGGTGCGGCGTGCCATCGACAAAAAAGGCAAAATCATCATTCCGTCATTCGCCATTGAGCGCACACAGGAACTTGTCTTCTATCTACACACGCTTGTAGACCAAAAGAAAATTCCGCAGATTCCCATTTATGTGGACAGCCCTATGGCGATAAATGCGACAGGAATCTATCAGGTGCACCCCGAATGTTACAGTACCGATGTGCATGACGGCTTCCTCAAGCATCACAAAAATCCGTTCGGCTTTGGCGCGCTTTCATTTGTCACGAGCGTAGAAGAGTCTAAATCGCTCAACGATAAAAAAGGCCCCATGATTATTATCAGTGCGGACGGCATGTGTGAAGCGGGACGAGTCTTGCATCACCTTGCAAACAACATCACTGACCCGCGTAACACCATTTTGATTGTCGGCTACATGGCAGAAAACACACTGGGACGCAAAATCCGCGACGGTGAAAAAGAAGTGAGCATCATGGGCGACGTGTACAAAGTGCAGGCGGACGTGGAGACAATCAACGCATTCAGTGCCCACGCCGACTACAAAGAAGCCTTGGAATGGCTGAACGCAATCGACACGAGCCGCCTAAAAAAGATATTCCTGGTGCACGGCGAAATAGAGGCACAGGAGTTCTTCAAGCAATATCTCGCTGAAAACGGCTTTAAAGACGTAGAAATTGTCAAATATGGCGAAAATTACGATTTGGCCTAATGGAAAATGACGGAAAAGTACAAAAACTCGGCTATTTGTTTTCTGTCTTGAATTAAAATTTTAAGTTTATAATAAGATTATCAATCCAATCTCGGTATTTTTATCAAAAAAAGTGGAGGAAACGTAATGTCTTTTCGTAAGGGGAAAGTGTTTGGTCTGCTGACAATCTTCGCATTGTTAGCATGGGGATGTGATAGTGGTGTAGATGCGGTGTTTAGTCCGACTTATTTAACGGACGTATCTATTACAGGAAGTGCAGAACTTACCGCAACTGGCGAAGAATCCTATACGGCTCAGCCTGCTTCTGCAGGATTGTTCTTCGATGCTTCCAAAGTTTCATATGAATGGTCAGTTCAGCCGGAGACATACGCAGAATTAGCTGCGAATACGGGCGCCACAGTCGCCTTGAAGGCAAAAAATACTACGACTGCGGACCAGACCGTAACGCTCACCGTAAAAGCGAGCTATGCCGGAGTTGAAAAAACAGCGACAAAAGAAGTTACGATAAAAGCCGCTCCGGAGAATCCACCAGTGGGTGAGGATGCGGTTACAGCAGTGGAAATCAATGCGAGCGCAACAGAAATCGGCTCGGCTGGAACGACAACGCTCACTGCAAAGCCGACAAAAACAGGCAACCCGACGATTACCTACGCATGGGCAATCAGCGAGGGCAGCGACTATGCGACACTTTCAGCGACCTCTGGAGAAAGCGTAACGCTTACCGGCAAAAACACTACAGCAACTGCGCAAAAAGTGAAAGTGACGGTGACGGCAAAGTATACCGTAGATGGCGAAGAAAAATCAGTTTCTGCAGCTACCCCGACAGAAATTACGGTTGCGGCAAAAACTACGTATGTTGTTGCGGGTAAGTACAATTTGAGTACAAGCGCAGTGGAAGGCTTTACGGTAGATGGCACTGCAGGCGGAAAATGGACGGCATACGGTAATACTGATGGAAAGGGACTTCAGACACACGATAATATTGTCGTAACGTCAGAAATTGATTCTAACGGACTGAATCTTTACAGTGATACCGCAAAAGGTGTGATGACCTTTAGTCTTACTTCTGCTATGAAAGTAACCTTTGCTGGCAAAAGCAACAATTTTGGTAAAGCTGGTAAGATTACAACTACGAATGGTAAGGTTATACAAGTGTCTACGTCTGCTGCTGATAATGCGACGGTAGCGACAAATGGACTTGCCGCGACAATCGGTGACGATGCTTCCAAATCAGCAGTAGTGTATCTTGAAGCGGGTGATTACACAGTCCTTGGTAACGAAAGCAGCGAATTTAAACTGCAAACAATTATCTTTGAAGCAGCAAAACTTACCCCTGACCCCAACACAGGCGTATCCGCAGAAACCGGCTGGGTAAAAGAAGAACTTAGTATAATAAATGGTGCGGCGAATACGGCAAATGTGTTGTTGCCTTCTGGCGTGACCGAGGAAACCCATAAAGTCATCTATTCATGGCGTGTGAATAACGAGGTTGTTCTTGGCGAGAATAGATCTACCCTTACGCTGAGCGGAACGAACTACGTTGTGGGTAAAACATATCTGGTTACGGCGTGGGTGTCTATTGACGGCGTTATATACAGCAGATCCACAACCATTGTTTATACACAGGAATAAAAAAAGGAGCGAAGCATGAAAAAAATACGTTTTGTAAAAGCCTTGTTCGCTGCTCTGGCACTTACACTTGCGATTCCGGGCTGTTCTGATTTTGACGGCACGGAAGACACAGGCATAGTACAGACGAAAGACAACAAGATTGCATTAAAAATCTCGGTGGGCAACGGATATGAGCGTACCGCTTTGCCGGGTGAAATTGATTTGTCATCATATACATATAAACTGGAAGCAACAGCGAGCGGGGCGACGACAGCGACAGCATTGACGGGCGACACTCCTATTGCATACAGCAAGTTGATTGGAGCAACGACCATCTACATAAGCGAAGGCACTTATTCCTTTACGCTTACAGCATACAACGGGGAAACCGCAGTGCTTGCTGGAACGGTTTCCAAAACTATCAGCGCGACAAGCAATGCTCTTGCATTCAAATTGTTCGCGCAAACAAGCAGTACGGCAACCGGCAATGTCAATATTACGGTACGAGTTCCGGATGACTACGGTGTTGCGGACATAAAGGCAGCTCTGTACGAAAGCGATGATGTGGAAGAACCAGTTGCACGTACCGTAACGCTTACAAAAGATTCTAGCGATAAGATAACGGGCGCAACGATTACGGGAACAGTTCCTGCGGGTCAGAGCAGAATGGAAATTTCCTTGCTTTCTGCGGATAAAGACAGTGCTGGAAAATTCATTGTGCTTGGCTCAGAGATTATTCCCGTGTATGCAGTTGCGGGCATTACTTCAACAGACAGTATTGATGTGCAGGTTTTGCAGTACAAGGCGACCGTTACTGTTACTACAAAAGACACAACCGCTCCTACCATAACGCTCAAAAATGCAAGCGTAGCGAATGCGGCGGCAATCAATCTCACCACAACAAGCACGGCAAGCCCCTTTGCATATTCGGGCTATGTTCCAGTGGGAACGTATAATGTGTTTGTAGGCGAAAATCCTCACGGCTCGCTCGACAATGTGACGACACTTGCGGTTGATACAAGCGTTACACTTCAGTCAATTTCTGCCGCATGGAAGAATGGAACACAACCTGTATTCTACTTAGGTACAGATGAAGACGATATTCTTGAGGCTCTTACCGTAACAGGATCATATAAAGACAGCGACAATAATCCTTCAACACAGACAATCACTTCTGGCTGTTCACTCTCTGGTTACGATAAAACAAAAGAAACGCAGACCGTAAAAGTCACTTACAGCGGAAAAGAGTCTGCTGAATTTACCGTAACGCTTACTCCTATTACAGTGGCAAGCATTGCGATTAAGTCAGCACCAGCAAAACTGGTATACAAACTGGGCGAGACACTTGATTTGACTGGCTTGGTCATCACTCCGACGATGAATAACGGAACGACTGGAACGGATGTCGCATATTCAGACACTACAAAAGATGACTTTGCGGCAAGCGGATTTGTTTCTACTGCGGTAGCGGCAACCAAGACGGTGACAGTCACTTACAAGAACATTGCGACTGCAACAGCAACCTTTAACGCAAAGATTATTGCGCTTGCTGGCCTTGAGATTACCACACCGCCGACAAAGACAACGGGCTACAAATCAACGGATACGGCACTTGATCTTGCGGGCATGGTTGTTACGGCGACATACACCGATGATACGCCAGAGGGAGTTGGACTGTACGCAACGGACGTGACAAACAAAGTAACACTGAGTAAACCCGACTTTACCTCAAGTGGCGAGCAGACTATTACCGTAACGTACAAAGAAGGCAGTGGCGACTTGCAGAAGACTGCAACGGACTCATTCAAGATTACGGTGCTGCATGATTATGCACAGAAGATGACGCTGGACTTTACAGGCAGCTCACCAGCAGGAAAGGCATGGAACGGTGTGCCGATTCGTGGAAGCGGAAATGTGGCGGCTCTTGTAACACGTGCAGAAGGTTCTTACGCAGGCTATCTTGGACGCAAATTCTGGCTGGTTGGCGGAGTGTTTGCGGAATACTGCAACAGCGCAGCAGGTCTTGGCTATACAAACAGCGAAAAAGATACAGCGCATACTTCAACTGATTTTGTAAAGGCAATTGAGTCAGAAGCAATTACAGGTCCGTTCAAATTGACTGTAAAAACAAGTGCAAAAGAACGCGAATTCAGAATCTATGTTTCTTCTGATAAAACGGCGTTGTGGACATCTAATCCTGTTGTAGCAGAAAATCTGAATGCAAATTCGGGAACACATACATTCGAATACACAGAAACAACGCCGATGTATATCGGTATCGGTACATTGCCCGCTTCAGACAAGACGGTGTACACTTCAATTTCTTCTATTATATTGGAGACCGACACTGAAATCCCCGCGGACAAATTCCCAGTGACCAGCATTGCGTTTACGAACGACGCGATTAATGAAGGAAAACTTTCTCTTTCAAAAGACGTGTTTGCTGAGGCAGGAACGTCAGGTTATCAGCTGACAGCAGAAATTACACCGGCGTACGCCACGGACAATACATATACATTTGCTTACACGACGGAAGCGACCAGTTCACACATTTCCGTAAGTGAAGCAGGCGTGATTACGCTTACCGATGCCGACAACATGAACGTAAATGAAACGGGAACAATTACCGTTACAGCAAACGGCGGAACAAATGTTAAGGCAAGCATCGAGCTCACAGTTGTTGCGCAAGTAGACGATGCCACAAAGATTGAGACGACACGAAAACAACTTGAAGAGGCATTCAATGGAACAAGTTCAACATTTGAATACGGAAGTGTTGCGACTGCCGCTACAAATGCAACGACACTCATCAACACGTTGAAACTTACCTACAAGAACGATGTGACAATCACTCCGAACGTAGACGAAACCACCGGCAAACTGACACTGACGATTTCTATTTCAGGAAGTTCAGCAGAAAACGCGATCGTTGAGTATGCATATACAGAGGCATTGGCACAGGCAGCAGTAAAAACGGCTGTATCTCAAATCAAAAAAGGTTCAGCCGAAGGGTTTACATGGAACACAGACGCAGCGACAACCGCAAGCAAAATTAGAGAAGAAATCGCTAAAATAACCCTGACCGATGCAACGGCGACAGTTTCAGCAACAGACTCAGAAACAGTTGTTGTGGCGGTGACAAGCACGATTATTGCTACGGTAAAGGATGAGACGATTGTAGTTTCTTCACCAAATATTCTTGCAGGTGCGTATAATATTTCAACAAATGCAGTAGAAGGTTACTCTGTTGACGGTGTTTCTGGCGGAAAATGGTCTAAGCAGACTGCTGGCTCAGGTGTATCTCAGACACACGATAAAATCACGATTACGGCAAGTATTGATAGCAATGGTGCAAATCTAAAAAATAAAGACAGCAATGTCGGATATATGACCTTTACTATTGGTCGTACAATGAACTTTGTATTCACAGACCCTGCTGAAAAAGGTATTGAAATTTTCTCTGCAAACGGAAGCAGTCTTGGAAAATATGGTGCTACTGGCTCTGAAACATCGGTTACACTTTCTGCTGGAACATACATCATTTATGGTGCAACAACAAGTTCTGCAAAAATAAAGACCGTGAAATTCACCGAAGTGACTGGCGCAGGCGTTACAGGTGATTTGAGTGACATCCCGACTGCGGAAAAAGACATTACACTTACTGTTTCGGGAAATGTGGTTGCCGTGGGTAATGTTTCTGACACAGCTCAGAATGTTTCTTACGTTTGGTATGTAAACAATGTAAAAGTAAGCGGAGAATCTTCAGCAACATTCACATTGCCAAGTTCATCTGTAATTGGTGAAACATATATCGTTCGTGCCACCGTAACGATTGATGGTGTTACATATACAAAAACTGTATCTGTAATGTATGAGTAATAGGGGAAAGAGAACATGAAAAAGTTGAATATAATAAAAGCATTTTTTGCTGCTTCGGCTCTCGCACTTGCTCTGCCAAGTTGTAATAACCTTTCTGCGGTAGAGGAGACAATTACTGCCGTCGAAAAAGAAGGTAAAATCGGCGTAAGACTTGCTGTTTCCGAGGCTTATCGAACGATTATTTCAGAATTGCCAAGTGATTTGGCATATACTCTGGATGTATACAATGGCACAACAAAAATTAACACTGTTGCTGTTGAAAGCCTTACAAGCTCAGCCCCTGTCGTTTATCTTGAAGCAGGAACAGAGTATAAATTTGAACTTACTGGCAAAAAAGACGAAAAGAATATCGTAAGCGGTTCAAAGACTCAGACTATCACTTCTGAAAACTCAACTGTTGCGATTTCGCTTAAAGCCGTAACAGGTGAAGCGGTCTCAGTAACGCTCAATCTCTCAATTGAAGATTCAGAAAAATACGGAGTGAACGCAGTTGAAGCAAGTATTTTCAACGATGAAGACCTCGGCGAAGTTAGCTCAGAAGAAAATGATGTGCTTTCATACAGCGCGAGCGAGGGAGCACTTACTGGTACTGTCGTGAGTGGTTCAAACAAATGGGTCAAAATCACGCTTAAAGACGCCGATGGAACAGAAATTGGTGGCACAACTGAACAGCTTTTCACCATTTCAAATTCAGCTGTTACAGCATATGTGAGCGTTCCTGTTTTGAAATACAAGGCGACAATCAATCTTACGACGGCCGCCTCTTCAAAGCCTGCAAAAGTCGTTCTTAAAAATACAGCGATTACTTCAACTGCATACACAGGAATCGACATCACGGACAAAACCTCATCAACAGCTTCTCCATATACATATGAAGTCTATATTCCGGTTGGTTCGTATGGAATTTATGCAGGAACAAATGATGACTCTTCAGGTACAGTAAATTCTGTTAAAACAGTAACGGCAAATGCTGACGCAACGCTCAAATCAATTTCAGCAGCATGGACTGACGGCACTCAGCCGACTCTTTATACTGGAATTACAGAAGATGAATTGCTTTCAAAAATCACAATCACAGAGACATACAGTGACAATTCAACAAAGACAGTTGATGCTCCTGAAGCCGCAATTTCTGGTTTTGATAACATAAGTGTGGAGGCTCAGACAATCACGCTTGCCTACAACGAGAAAACAGCAACTATCAGCGTAACATTGACAGCGGACGCAATCGCTTCAATTACAGCAAACCTTTCAGAAGATGCAGCTGCAAAAACTTGGTGGAAGGGTGATGCTTTGACAGCAAGCGATCTTGTTGTAGAAGCAACCTGGCTCAGCGGAAAGAAAACAAATCCAGAATTCGCTATCTCGCCTGAGACACTTCCGGCTGGAAAGAATGTTGAAGTGACTGTCACAGAGACCGTTTCTGCTGAAAGCTCACGAAAAACTGCAAAGGTCACTTTGGCTAGAGTTCGTGATTACGCAAACGGTGAATTTAACCTTGTCAAACTCGCAAGTGAAAATACTGATGGCGCATCATTCGATGCTGCTACAGGGCAGTCTTCTCTTGCACAGGGAACCGCTTTCACAGATAAAGCCGAAGCTGATGATGTTGAAGGAATCTGGTGGACAAAATTCAAGGCAAACGGAGACTGGACATGCGCTGACAATGGTGCAAAACTCAGCCTTAAGTTGAATAGCGCAAAACTCATCACGATTACGGCATATAGCGGAACTGCAGGCCTTACCGTAAAAGAAGAAGGTGCAACTGCTGCATTTATTTCTGGGGCAAAAACTGCCGAACAGGCTTGCTCATTCTACACAGAAAACACAGAGCCTGCGACAATTGAGATTGCATTTACGGCTGGTG
>JAFSTK010000147.1 GCA_017450535.1 Treponema sp. | reverse complement strand
CAGGCAATCGCCAACGACAAAGCCCGCAAAACCTTTACCGACAGCGCGGGAAAAATCTTTGAGGCAGAGCGCAACGAACTCTACGCAAACGGCTACGCCTCTGGCACAACCGAACTTTCCGCAGAGCAAATTGTTTCTTCGTTCAAAGCAATTCTCGCCATGGTCAGGGAAAGCATCATGGCAAACAAGCGCGAAGACGGACTGTACCACACCTACAACACGATGATTGCCACAGCCGACAGCATGAAAATCGTCCGTCTGCAGGAAATGCTCGAAGGACAGGTTGCCATTCTTTCTGCCGGACTGCTTTCCAGCACCGAAGCTCTGCAACTCTTGTCCGCTCTCAAAGCCAGTCCCTTGTTTGAAAAACGCCAACAGTCTTACATTCTCTATCCGAACAAAGAACTTCCTGCATTTATCGCAAAAAATAACATCAGCGCAAAAAATGTCGCTCCTCTTGCAGACCTTATCAATCGCACCGGCAATGCCATTCTGGAAAAAGACATTAACGGCATCTATCACTTTAATGCTTCTTTCCACAACGCGCGCATTATGGAAAGCACCGTTAATGATTTCGGTCCAGAACTTCGCCCCACAGTACAAGAATTGGCTGCCCTCCACACGCTGTACGAGCAGACCTTTAATCATCAGAACTTCACTGGCAGAAGCGGCACTTTCTACGCATACGAAGGATTGGGAAGCATTTATTGGCACATGGTCAGCAAACTTTTGCTCGCCGTCCAAGAACACGCGCTCAAAGCCTATGCCACCGGCGACAAAAATGCCCCTGCTCTTTGCCAAGCATACTACGAAGTGCGCAAAGGCTTAAGTTTCAATAAGACCCCGGAACTGTACGGAGCATTCCCCTCTGACCCATATTCACATACCCCAAGCGGAAAAGGCGCAAAACAACCGGGCATGACAGGTCAGGTAAAAGAAGAAGTGCTCACCCGATGGGGAGAACTGGGCGTTGGAATTAACAACGGCAAAGCCTACTTTGACCCGCAAATTCTTGACCCGTCAGAATTCTTTAACGATGGAACCATTTCATTCAGTTGGTGTGCCGTGCCTATCAAATACACCAAGGCAAAGTCCGCATCTATCACCATTCACTTTAACGATGAAACAACGGCGACTCACATTGGCAACGAACTGACTGAAGCGGAAACAAAGCAATTATTTGCGCGTTCTGGCATTATCGCGAGCATTCATGTGAACGTAATGGCATAATTTAGCAATATACAATTTTACGCTTTCGTGGTATAATAGTTTCCGCATTTATTTTCCGCAAAATGCGGGCATGGAGTTAAATTATGAAGAAATTTATGGACAAAGATTTCCTTTTGGAAACACCGACCGCGCAGAAACTGTTTGAAGCCTGTAAAGATGAGCCGCTGTGGGACTACCACTGCCATTTGCCGCCGGAGCAAATTGCTCAGAACAAGAAGTTCGACTCAATCACGGACATCTGGTTGGGCGGCGACCATTACAAATGGCGTCAGATGAGAACATACGGCATCGATGAAAAATACATCACTGGCAATGCTGACCCGTATGAAAAATTCGTCCGCTGGGCAGAGACAATCGAACACCTGATTGGAAACCCACTCTATCACTGGACACATCTGGAACTCCAGCGCTATTTCGGCATCTATGAGCCGCTCACCGTAAAGACTGCGCCGGAAATCTACAAGAAAGCAAATGAACTGCTGAAAGGCGACGATTTGAGCGTAAAGGGCATTTTCAAAAATTTCCACGTTTACGCAGTCGGCACCACCGATGACCCGGCAGATAGTCTCGAATACCACAAAGCGATTGCAGCAGGAACCGCACCCATCGGCAAAATCGACACAAAAGTGCGCCCGTCATATCGCCCGGACAAGGCAATCAACATCAACCTGCCCACATACAAAGACTACATCAAAAAGCTGAGCGAAGTTTCTGGCGTTACAATCAAGAATTCTGACGACGTTATCACCGCATTGGTAAAACGCCTCGACTTCTTCATTGAAAACGGTTGTCGCGCTTCTGACCATGCGCTTGAATATCCGCCGTTCAAAATCGACACGGATGCAAACATTGATGCAGTTGTTACACGCGCACTCAACGGCGAAGCAATTTCTGAGGCAGAAGCAGAAGCATACAAGACAAAAATCCTGCTCGCACTCGGCCGTGAATACGCAAAGAAGAACATCGTCATGCAGTGGCACATGAATGCTATCCGCGACAACAACAAGGCAATGTTCAAAAAACTCGGTCCCGACACAGGCTTTGACGGCAGCCACGACAAACCGATGGCAGAAAACCTCGCCGCACTCATGAACCTGATTGAAGAAAACGGTGGCCTCCCCAAGACTATCCTTTACACCTTGAACCCTAAGGACTACTATTCAATCGGCACCATCATGGGTTGTTTCCAGGGCGGCGGCATCAAAGGTCGTGTGCAGCTCGGCTCAGGCTGGTGGTTCTGCGATCACCGCGATGGTATGGAACAGCAGATTAAAGTTCTCGGCAACCTCGGCATGATTCCCGCATTTGTTGGAATGCTTACCGACAGCCGCAGCTTCCTGTCATACTCACGCCACGAATACTTCCGCCGCATTCTCTGTAACGTGATTGGCGGTTGGGTAGAAAATGGCGAATACCCAGCAGACATGGAACAGCTTACTAAGATGGTAAAAGACATTTCTTTCGGAAATGCACTGAACTATTTCGGAGCATAATTTTTGGGCGCATCCCCCTGCCTAACGGCAGGGGGTCGTGCTTTCCGCACTTCGCCGTCTTGCGCGGCTCATACCTACGGTACTGTGCTTCGCACAGGTGCTCCAATCACTTGCGCATAGGACGTGCGCTAAAACCCAGGCGGACATTCTATGCCAACACAAATCACTACAGAACTATTCAAATTCCAAGACAAAAAATATCGTGACTTTCAAGCAAAATTAATTCCTACTGTAGCAGCCGACAGCATCATTGGTGTACGAACACCTACCTTACGTTCGTTAGCTAAACAACTGGTCAAAACAGAGCAGAGCGATACAGAACAATTTGTCGCCACGCTGCCTCACCAATACTTTGACGAAAACCAGCTGCATGCGTTTATCATTTCTGAAACGAAAGATTTTGCCACTTGTATTGCACAAGTGGAAACATTTTTACCGTATATCGACAACTGGGCAACCTGCGACCAGCTTTCACCACGTGTATTCAAAAAACACCGTAAAGAACTTCTTCCGTACATTGACCGCTGGCTTACATCAGAACATACTTATACTGTCCGCTTTGCCATTGGCATGTTGATGCAACATTTTTTGGATGAAGATTTCAATGTGTCTTATGCAGAAAAGATAACTACCGTTCGTTCGGAAGAATACTATATCAAAATGATGATTGCCTGGTACTTTGCCACTGCGCTCGCAAAACAGTATGACGTGATTCTTCCGTTCATCGAAAAAAAATGCCTTGAACCGTGGACGCACAATAAAACAATTCAAAAAGCGTGTGAAAGTTTCCGCATCACCCCAGAACAAAAAACATATCTAAAAAGCCTCAAAATTCACGCGAAATGACATTGTTTTTTTAAAGTGTGCATACACACTCCGTGGACAAGACATAAAAAAACGACCGTTCGTATGCTAACAAACGGTCGTTCATAAAAATCTTGTATCCTTACGAGAAGTACGATTTCAGTTTATTTGATGCTTGTCAATTCCACATCAAACGCAATGTATGCACCACCAGGGATTCCCGCCTGAGGAACGCCACGTGCACCGTATGCCAATTCTGGCGGAATAATAATTGTGCGTGTTTCGCCAACCTTCATGTCCTGAACCATCAAATCAAATCCAGGAATCATTTCGCCAGCACCAATTCTGAATGAAAGACCTTCGTGGCCCTGCGGATGGAATCCTTTTGACGCATCAAAAATGCTTCCGTCCTGCAAATAGCCCTGATACTCAACATTAGCCGTTTTGCCTTTGCCAGCTTTGTTGCCTTTGCCTTCTTTCAGAATCTTGTAGTAAATGCCATTCGGAGACTTTGTGCAGCCTTCGGTAAATGCAGCAAGCTGTTTTGCTTTCAATTCTTCCGCAGTCTTTTTAGCAGTTGCTTCACGGTCATTCCAGTCTTTCTGGCTTGCTGTAAATTTCTTTGCTTCATCGCCCTGGCGAATAATGGTAATCTTCTTAATCGTATCGCCCTGCATTGTTGTGTCTACAACTTTCTGACTGTCTGAATCCACAACCTTACCAAAAATCGTGTGCTTTCCGTTCAGCCATTCTGTCGGTGCAATCGTAATAAAGAACTGGCTTCCGTTTGTACCTGCGCCAGCATTTGCCATCGCAAGATATCCCGGCTTATCAAAAGTCAATCCGTCTACAATCTCATCAATAAAACGATAGCCCGGACCACCAGCGCCTGTTCCCTGCGGGTCGCCACCCTGAATCATAAAGTCCTGACCGTCGCCGTTTGCCTTGCTGATTACGCGGTGGAATTTGAGTCCGTCATAGAACGGCTTTCCTTTTGCCGCGTCCAAAGTTCCTTCTGCCAAACCCACAAAGTTTGTTACCGTGAGCGGCGTTTCTTTATAGAACAATTCCAGCACAATCGAACCGCGGTTAGTCTCCAGCACCGCAAACACGCCATTTTTTCCTTGAATTGCTTTCAATTCCTTATCCATGCCTTTACAACCCCCAAATGCAATTGTCAAGCAGCAGAACACTGCCGCAAATAAATTTCTTTTCATATCTATGCTCCTTTTCTAACGACCGTTCGTTTGCTAACTATCGTTCGTTAAAATTGAATTTTGAACCAGTTATAAATTGCGTCCACACGAGCGGCGAGTGAACGACGAATTCGGCTTTCCAAGAATGAAATCTTCGCATATTTTGCCTGCACAACCATGTAAACCAAATATGCGTCGCCTATATCCGTCACCACCAAATTGATTTTCATAAAGCGCGGTTTTACGCCCTTGAACATCGCCACTTTGAGTGATTCCACATTAGTCAAACACAACGACACTTCATTTTCTGACTGATGATAGTCCAGCTGATAAATGCCGTCGCCAAAAGAATTATCGTCCAAAAGGCAATAGTATGTTTTTCCGTCAGCGTTGCCATCTATTTGGTCATCAATTCGTTGTTTAGAATTTGCTCCCTCAACCATGTAGGCATTGTGATACAGCGTCTCCCATTTTTTGTCGCCGTTGGAATAATACTGCATGCCCTTCATCTTAGAAATTGAGCGAATTACTTTAGCGACTGAATCCAAAGAAGTGTCTACAGAAGATTTGTCTTTGCTGTTCGCAACAAGCGTTGCCTTTTTCAAATAATAGAGATTTTCCGCGGAATAATTTGGCTCTTCGTCCTTTTCCCACGTACCAATTGCATTTTTTGCCAGCGTCGTTTTCGGAAAAAATGAAAATTCTGTCGTCTCTTGATGAATTTCACCTTTTTCCTTTATTTTTTCAAGCAACGCCGGCTCAATAATTTCTTCTGGGCCTATTTTTTCAGCATCCTGTGCAAAACTTGTGGAAAAACCCATCATAATTGCCCCAAGTATGCACAGTTTTTTCATGTTCACCATTGCAATCCTTAGTACGAGCCTTTGTAAATCACACGTACCTGCTTATACAAACCATCTCCTTCAGATTTGGTTTCAATATCAGCAAAGTCATTCAGCGTTGTGTGAATCAGACGGCGTTCAAACGGATTCATCGGCTCAAGCAAAATTGATGTGTGAGATGAACGCACTTTATCAGCAGTAGTGTAGGCAAGGTGAACCAAATTTTCTTCGCGGCGCACACGGTAGTTCTCTGTGTCGAGAATAACGCGCACATCTTCGCGGCCGAGTTTGCCTGCGTACACGTTTGCGAGCAACTGCATTGCGTCCAAGTTCTTTCCCTTGCGACCAATCAAAATTGAAGAAGAACCAGAAGCCAGTTTGATACCAATTTTCTTTTCTTCTCTGAACAGCACTTCAACCGTTACTTCATAGCCCATTTTGGTAATCATTTCTGAAATGAATTCCAACAACTTCTGCTCAAATTCATCCTGTGGAAGCGGATTTGCCATTGCGCGGTGTGTTACCGGTGCAGCATATGATTCTGCTTCGGGAGCATGCGGCTGGCTGGTCAGTGTGTGGACGCGGATTTTTACGTAGCCTTTTTTGAACAACGTATTTTTCTGTGTTTCCAAAATCTCTACGTCGAACTGGTCGCGCTCCAAACCAAGTTCTGCGGCAGCCTTTTCAATGGCTTCCTTTTCATTTTTTCCTTCAAACTCGTATGTCATATATACCTCTTACACTTTAGCGTTAAACGCCAAGCAATTTATTTTCTTTTTTTGCCGTTCTTTGCCACAACAAGAGTCGGCTGTTTGTTTTTCATTGAATGATTGATAAACAACTGCTGTGCCAACTGAATCACGTTGCTCACAATCCAGTAAATCAACAGACCTGCCGGCGCATTGTAGAAGATGAAAAAGAATACCAGCGGCATACCGTACATCATCATTTTCATCTGTGTCTGGTTTGTGCTCGCCGTTCCACCGTTCTGTGTAAACTTGCTGAACAAAATCTGTGAGACAACATAAATTATTGGCAGCAAGCGGAGCTGATTTCCAAAGCTGAACGGAAGTTCAATCGGAAGTGTCGCTACACTGTCACCCTTTGACAAATCAGGAATCCAGCCAGGAATAAACATTGCTCCGCGGAACTCAAAATAATTGTTGAACAAGCGGTACATCGCATACAAGATGATAAAAGTGAACACCATCGGCAAACAACCTGCCATTGGATTGTAGCCAATTTCTTTGTATAACTTCATCTGCTCTTGCTGCAACTTCTGCGGATTGTCCTTGTATTTTGCCTGCAAAGCCTGTGTCTGCGGCTGAATCTGCTGCATCTTTGCTGTTCCAAGCGCAGTCTTTCTCGTAAGCGGGAACATCGCAAATTTGAGCAATGTAGTCAAAATGATAATCGCCACGCCCCAGTTTTTTACTACCTTGTAAATCTGCTCAAGCAAGAATTTCAAAATCACTTCAAGCCAGCTGAAGAATCCGGACGTATCCAAGCTTTCGCCTAACTTCAAGCCGCTCAGATTCCAACTGTTGTTTTCTGCAATATTATATTTTGCAAGTTCTTTTTCGCTGCGGGGACCAATGTACACATAGTAAGTATCTGTTGTCTGTCCTGCGCCAATCGCATTGCGTGACAAAAATGCCTGTGCATTCGCATAATTGTTCTTTTCGATTTTTGTAGAATAATCGGCAGACTTAACCATTTTTGAACTGTCTGACGGAACAACGACAATCTCAAAATATTTTCCGGCGATACCAGCCCATGTCCATTCTTTGTCATAGGTCTTAGACTGATTTTCACCCAGATTTACACTCTTAAATTTTTCGCCGTTGTAAGCCAAGAACTGGCGCATATCATAGCGGTCAACTTTGCGGTTGTAGTGTGGTCCCACCTGCGGAGAAGTGCGGAGCGTATAAGCAATGCCATCAACATTCAAACCAGCAAATGTCGGCTCACCATCAATAGTGATGTCCAATTTGAATGTATATTCATCCGGCTTAAAAGTATATGTTTTTACGATAGTAAAATCTTTTTGCAATCCAGCATCTGTCTGTTTCTGCGCGGTGTAAAAGAAACCAATCGTATAGTCATCAATTTTACGAGCAGTAAAAATACTGTTCAGTGGAAGATTTGCAGAGCCTCCCAAAGAAACTGCAAACGCTCTGTTCGTAGAAGAAACATTGTCTGCCATCTCAACACCTTTTCCTGTGTCAGTATCAAGATGCTCCAACAATTCGTAGCTGATAATATCGCCGCCACGATTTGTAAATGTCGCTTTTACTTTGTTTGTCGTGATTGTGAATGTTTCTTCAGTCTGTTCTGCATCTGAAGTAAATTCTTGCAACAACGGATTTTCAGCTGTTTTCTTTAATTCATTTTCTGTAGGCTGTTCGTCATTTTTTTCTGGAACAACTTCAGTTGCCTCAGAAACTTGTTCTGTTTGCTGGGAAGGTTGCTGCTTAGGCATGAATTTTGCCTGAATGCCAAAAAACACGACCAATACAGCCGTTGAAAGAATGATTGCCCAAAGGGTATTTTTTTCCATAGTTTTATTCCTTTGAGGTGACTTCCAGTTATCCGTTACGGTACGGAATCGTAGCCACCTGCATGATACGGAGTACACCGCATAATACGCTTAAATGCAAGCACAGAACCTTTTGCCGGGCCATGCTTTTTGAGCGCATCAATCGCATAATGTGAACAGGAGGGATAGTATCTACAGCACGGTGGAAACAGAGGCGAAATACATATCTGGTACAAGCGGATAAAAAAACAGAGAATCTTTGTGATAATACTCTTCATTTTTTTAATAGTCCGGCCTTTTCACACAATGTTTGGAATTGAGCACACCGTGAGTGGAACGAAGATTTTTCGGAAGAAGGATACACCAAAAACAGCATATCATATCCGGTGTTCAGGTGTGCTTTTAAGCTGCGGTAGGATTCTCGGCTCAATCGCTTAGAATGATTCCGTTGAATCGCATTGCCATAACCACGGGGCAGAGGAAATCCAATCCGATTGAATTGAAGATTGTTAGGCAAAAAAAATAATTTTGCCCCCGCAACACTCACCCTGTTCCCGTTTTTAAATAGATTCTTGATTTCTACAGAACGTTTTACCCGCTCTTCACGAGTAAAACGCTGTGAATGTATCATCAGTAAGGCTTCTTTTCGTCAGATACAGTGAGCTTTCTGCGACCCTTTGCACGACGGCGAGCGAGCACCATACGACCGCCACGAGTTGCCATGCGAGCGCGGAAACCAAATTTTCTATTTCTCTTAACTTTACTGGGCTGGTATGTTCGTTTCATAGAACATTCTCCTTATATTATTAGGTGAACGAGCAATTCACCTTAAAATTTTTCCTATGGTAGTGTAGGGAAGATTTTAACAAATTTACGATTGATTGGTCAACAATTCTGCCTTGAATTTATCAAACAAATTTTGCAATTCTGGCGAAAGTTTTGTTGAATTTGCGGAATTCTGCGAATTTTTATCTTCTTGCGGATTTTTTTTCGATGGCAATGAAGTGTCATAGCCTGCTTTTCGCAATGCTTCTTCTTCTGCATCAAATCGTTTTTGCAATCGTTCCCTTTCTTTTTCCATATCGACAGGCACAGCATCTACCAGCTGCGCATTACTTCCCGCCAAACGAAAAGCCATTGACGCAATAGTAAGAGCAGGATTTTTCCGACGCAGCCCTGTCAGGATATACTTTTGATGAAGCTGCAATAATTGAATCCAACCGGAATGGTCAGCTTCCACAAGCAAAATTCCATTTTTTAAATCCACAATATGACTATGTGCCGCAAGTTTCGCACCGTTTCGTGAAATGGTTTCTACCGTACTACGCCAACTATTGGAAAGCTGTGTATTATTTTGTACATCTTCTGGCGAAATATTTTTAAACACGCGCGAAATCATTTCTGACGCGTTCATAATATCTATTTCGTTTGTCATTTTTCTTTCCACGCTCCGTTTGTAATTTCAAACACTTTTGTCGTGCTGTGTTGATAGCGTTCGTATGGCTCACCAGGAAGAAATGTACAGAACAACTGATCATATTCCGGCAGATGTAATGTTACGCTCTGACGTTTATCTGGGTCAAGTTCCAAAAGCACATCGTCCATCAAAAGAATTGGTTTTTTACCGACGGCCTGTGTATAAAACAATGCCTGTGCCATACGCAACAAAATCGCAATCAGACGTCGCTGTCCAGTAGAGGCTTCAGGAATAAAATTTACACCGTTTCTGGTAAATCGAATTCTATCACGATGAGGACCGCTCATTGTTGTGCCTATCATCCTGTCCATATCGCGCTTTTCCATTAAAACTGTAAGCACATCATCCTGCGTCGGAATGATATTCTCTTTCATTTTCCACGATGGCTCATATTTTATTGCAAGGCCATCAATGCCTGTAATCTCTTCATACAATTTTCCAAAAATTTGATTAAACTGAAAAATCGCATCTCTTCGCTTACGTTCAATTTCTACGCCATTTTGAGCAAGCTGTAAATCGTACGCATCCAGCATTTCATATTGTTGTTCTTTAAGAGCCATATTTCGGCTTTTCAAAACACGTTTGTATCGACGCATTACATCAATATACATTACATCGTACATCGAAAGTGACTGGTCAATAAAAAATCGGCGACGTTCTGGTTCACCAACGACAAAGTCCAAATCATCGTGACAAAACAAAACACATGGCATTGTATTTATCAATTCTTTTCTGTCCTGCACGCGCTTGCTGTTTTTTTCAATACGTTTTTTTCCATTTTCAAACGCGACTAAAATGCTGTTTGTGTTTTCATTTGAATCTTTGTACATCGTTCTCACACTAAACGCTGTCTCACCTTTTTTTACTATTTCTGCATCCGTATGGGTTCTGAACGATGAGCCATATGCTGAATAATAAATGGATTCCAAAAGATTGCTTTTTCCCTGTCCATTTTCTCCTATGAAAAAAATTTCTTTGGAAAGCAATGTAATTGTTTCGTTAGTGAGGTTGCGATAATTGTAATAAGAAACAGAAAGGACAGGCATCTGCCGTTTTTATGCCATCTGCATGGGCATGATGATGTGGAAATAATCTTCCGCAGGCTCCGGACGCAACGTAACAGCTTTCATCGATTCTGAGAATTCAAAAGTAATGCGCTCACTGTTAATCACTTTAAGTGGCTCTT